>NZ_JBEXPK010000028.1:0-134402 GCF_040612015.1 Streptomyces sp. NPDC006476
GAAGGCCCCCCGCGTCTGCGAAGGACCTTCACCCACTGTGCGCCGCCAGGGACTCGAACCCCGGACCCGCTGATTAAGAGTCCCGAGGCGCCCCGCTCCTAGTTCACCCGCAGGAGGTGTCAGACGTCCACCACGACCGGGAGGATCATCGGCCTGCGGCGATAGGTGTCGGAGACCCACTTGCCGAGCGTGCGGCGGATGAGTTGCTGCAGCTGGTGCGGCTCCACGACGCCGTCCTGGGCCGAGCGTTCCAGGACTTCCGTGATCTTCGGGATCACCTCGCCGAAGGCGGAGTCCTCGATGCCGGAGCCGCGGGCCTGGATGTGCGGTCCTCCGCTGATCTTGCCGGTGGAGGAGTCCACCACCACGAAGACCGAGATGATGCCCTCGTCACCGAGGATCTTGCGGTCCTTCAGCGCCGGCTCGCCGACATCGCCGACGGAGAGCCCGTCGACGTACACGTAGCCCGCCTGCACCTTGCCCGCGATCTTCGCCTTGCCCTCGACGAGGTCGACCACCACGCCGTCCTCGGCGATGACGATCCGGTCGTGCGGAACGCCCGTCAACGCGCCGAGTTCCGCGTTCGCCCGCAGGTGGCGCCATTCGCCGTGCACCGGCATCAGGTTCTTCGGGCGGCAGATGTTGTAGAAGTACAGCAGTTCGCCGGCCGAGGCGTGGCCCGAGACGTGGACCTTGGCGTTGCCCTTGTGGATGACGTTGGCGCCCCAGCGGGTCAGACCGTTGATCACGCGGTAGACCGCGTTCTCGTTCCCCGGGATCAGCGAGGAGGCGAGGATCACCGTGTCGCCGTCGACGATGCGGATCTGGTGGTCGCGGTTGGCCATGCGGGACAGGGCCGCCATCGGTTCGCCCTGGGAGCCCGTGCAGACCAGGACCACCTCGTGGTCGGGGAGGTCGTCGAGCGTCTTGACGTCGACCACCAGGCCCGGAGGGACCTTGAGGTAGCCGAGGTCCCGGGCGATGCCCATGTTGCGGACCATCGAGCGGCCGACGAAGGCGACCCGGCGGCCGTACTCGTGGGCCGCGTCCAGGATCTGCTGGATGCGGTGCACGTGGCTGGCGAAGCTCGCCACGATGATCCGCTTGCGGGCGCTTCCGAAGACCTGGCGCAGGACGTTGGAGATGTCCCGCTCGTGCGGGGTGAAACCGGGGACTTCCGCGTTCGTGGAGTCCGTGAGCAGAAGGTCGATGCCCTCCTCGCTCAGGCGTGCGAACGCATGGAGGTCCGTGAGGCGGTTGTCCAGCGGGAGCTGGTCCATCTTGAAGTCACCGGTGTGGACGACCATGCCGGCCGGGGTGCGGATGGCGACAGCCAGCGCGTCCGGGATGGAGTGGTTGACCGCGATGAACTCGCAGTCGAAGGGGCCGACGCGCTCGCGGTTCCCCTCCGCCACCTCGAGGGTGTACGGGCGGATGCGGTGCTCCTGCAGCTTGGCCTCGATCAGGGCGAGGGTCAGCTTGGAGCCGATCAGCGGGATGTCCGGCTTCTCGCGGAGCAGGAAGGGGACACCGCCGATGTGGTCCTCGTGGCCGTGCGTGAGGACGATGCCGTCGATGTCGTCGAGGCGGTCCCTGATGGACGAGAAGTCCGGCAGGATCAGGTCGATTCCGGGCTGCTCCTCCTCGGGGAAGAGCACTCCGCAGTCGACGATCAGGAGACGGCCGCCGTACTCGAAGACCGTCATGTTTCGGCCGATCTCACCGAGACCGCCGAGCGGGGTGACCCTTAGGCCGCCTTCGGCGAGCGGCGGGGGCGGGGCGAGTTCAGGATGCGGATGACTCAAAAGACTCTCCTCACCACACGCGCCACGTACCGGTGGGCACGTGGCGCGCGTGACGTTCGTGCGTGTAGCAGTTGTCGTTGTGGGATGCAGGCAACCGGTGGCCTGCCTATTCAGTTGTGAAGCCTGGGTGGTGCCAAGTCTGTTGTCAGAGCTGTACCCCGCCGGCGGCAAGATCGATCTTGAGCTGCTCGATCTCTTCCGGCGCGCACTCGACCATGGGGGCGCGCAGGGGCCCGGCGGGCAACCCCTGGAGGGCGAGCGCGGCCTTCGTCGTCATGACGCCCTGCGTGCGGAACATGCCCGTGTAGACGGGGAGCAGCTTCTGGTGGATCTCCGTGGCCTTCTGTACGTCGCCGGAGACGAATGCGTCGACGAGGGCCCGCAGGTCGGGCGTGACGACGTGGCCCACGACCGAGACGAAACCGACCGCACCCACGGAGAGCAGCGGCAGGTTGAGCATGTCGTCGCCGGAGTACCAGGCAAGGCCGGAGCGCGCGATGGCCCAGCTCGCGCGGCCGAGGTCGCCCTTGGCGTCCTTGTTGGCAACGATGCGCGGGTGCTCGGCGAGCCGGACCAGCGTCTCGGTGTTGATCGGGACGCCGCTGCGGCCGGGGATGTCGTAGAGCATCACCGGCAGGCCGGTGGTGTCGGCGACGGCCGTGAAGTGGCGGTACAGGCCCTCCTGCGGGGGCTTGTTGTAGTACGGGGTGACGACCAGGAGGCCGTGCGCGCCGACGCGCTCGGCTTCGCGTGCCAGCTCGATGCTGTGGTGGGTGTCGTTCGTGCCGACGCCGGCGACCACGTGGGCCCGGTCGCCGACCGCCTCCAGGACCGCCCGTACGAGGTCCGATTTCTCCGCGTCGCTCGTGGTGGGGGACTCTCCGGTGGTGCCGTTGATGATCAGGCCGTCGTTGCCTGCGTCCACCAGGTGGGTGGCGAGCCGCTGTGCGCCGTCGAGGTCGAGTGCGCCGTCCGCCGTGAAGGGCGTGACCATGGCGGTGAGGACCCGCCCGAAGGGGGTCTGCGGAGTGGAGGTCGGAGCCATGGGTAACACGCTACTCGCTGCTGATTACGAGGTCTGCCCTCGGGGTGCGGGATAAGTCCGGACAAATGCGGAGCCCGGTACTGCCTGCTCGGGGGTTCAAGCAGTACCGGGTCCGTTTGATCAGGCTAGATGAACTTCACCAAATGCCGCAATTGGGACACCTCGCGAGGCTGACCGTACATGTGTGCTCCGCCGGGGAACACTGGTGCGTCACGGCGCCACACGCCCGTTCGCATTGAAGGCGGCGTACGTCAGCGGCATGAGCTTCGCCCACTCCGCCTCCATCTTCTCGCCCACCATCTCGATCTCCCGCTGCGGGAAGGACGGCACCTTCGCGAGCTCGTGCTGGGTGCGCAGCCCGAGGAAGTGCATCAGCGAACGGGCGTTGCAGGTGGCGTACATGGAGGAGAAGAGCCCGACGGGGAGGACGGCCCGCGCGACCTCGCGGGCGACACCGGCGGCGAGCATCTCCTGGTAGTGCTCGTACGCCTGGATGTACGAGTCCTGCATCGAGCGCTCGACGATCGCCAGCTGCTCCTCGGTCCCCGGCACGAACTCGTACTTCCCGGGCCGTCCCTGCTGGACGAGCCTGCGGTCCTGTCCCGGCACGTAGAAGACGGGCTGCAGCTCCCGGTAGCGACCGGACTCCTCGTTGTAGGACCATCCCACCCGGTGCCTCATGAACTCGCGGAAGACGAAGATCGGGGCGCTGATGAAGAAGGTCATCGAGTTGTGCTCGAAGGGGCTGCCGTGCCGGTCCCGCATGAGGTAGTTGATCAGGCCCTTGGAGCGCTCCGGGTCCTTGTTCAGCTCCTCCAGGGACTGCTCGCCGGCGGTGGAGACGCGGGCAGCCCACAGCACGTCGGAGTCGGCCGCGCTGTGCTTGACCAGCTCGACGGTGACGTCGCTGCGGAAGCTGGGCTTGAGGTCGTCGGCGGGGGTGTCGGTCACGGCTCGGAGGGTCCTTCCATCACGTCTCTCGGGCGGCGCCCACTCTACGGCCCGGCACTGACAACGGGGCGTTCGGTACCCGGTCGCGACATACGCCGGCGAATTTCTGTGAATTCGGCGAAACCGGGCACCTTTTGGGGCACACGCCCGTCTGTGTGAGTGACAGTCACTCATTCGACTCCGAGAGGAGAGGTACCGGCCATGTTTCGTCGGCGCGAGCCCGTTCCGTTCGCCTTCGTCGCGGAGGCCGACAGGTTTCGCAGCAATGTCGCTCCCCCGCCGCGCGACCGGGCGTCCGCCGGTCAGATAGCCGGGCGCTGGCTGCTCGGGATGACCATCGTGGCCGCGCTCGTGGGCTCGCTGGTGCTCGGCATGCCGGCGCTGTCGACCGGCACCCATTCACCGGCTCAGCAGTCACAGGCCTCCCAGGGGCACTGACTCCATCGGACCCCTGAGAGTGGTGAGCGGGGACACAGGCGGATAACCTCACCGGCACAGCCCACGCATGGATCGAGTGAGGACCAGCCGTGCCCCTGCCCTTCCTGACGGCCGACCGCGCTTTCGAGACAGCCGACGACCTCGCGCTGCCCTTCGACGACCGCGACCGCTGGCGGCGCCCCTACCGCCCCGGGCCGTGGCGTGTGGGGACGGCGGCGCTGTTGCTGCTGTTCGCCTCGTTCGTGCTGTTCGCGGCCGTCGTGATCGCCCTCACCGCGTCGGTGTCGGAGGCCGGCGTGATCCTCGGGATCGCGCTGGTCGTCATCCTGGGCGCCCTGCGGCTGCTGCGCATGGGTGTGTGGGTGAGCGCGCGGGGGCTGCGTCACGTCGGTTTCGTCAGCACGCGTACGACGGCCTGGGAGCGGGTCGTCGCCGTGCGGACGGTGCAGCAGCCGGTGCGCTGGCTGGGGCTGCCGCGGACGGTGCAGGGGGAGGCGCTGGTCCTGCAGCGCAAGGACCGGGCCGCGCAGGACGCGTCGCTGCTGATGACGACGCACAACGCCGACTTCGTGGGCCGGGCCGGGTCCTTCGACCGGGCGGCGGACACCATCGAGGCGTGGGCCGCGGAGAACCGGCGGGGCTGACGTCGAGGGGCGTACGCGCACCCGACGGTCGTACGTACGAGGGGCCGGACCGCGAGATGCGCGGACCGGTCCCTTCGTGTTCGCCGGCGTGGGCGGCGGAGGCTAGGCCTCGATCGTCCTGCCCTCGTGCAGGGCGATCGCTCGCTGCATCGCCTTGCGCGCCCTCGGGGTGTCGCGGGCGTCGTGGTAGGCGACGGCGAGGCGGAACCAGCTGCGCCAGTCGTCGGGGGCCGCCTCCGTCTCGGCCTTGCGCTTGGCGAAGACCTCGTCGGCGGAGTCGCGGTCGATCCGGCCGCCCGGCGTGCGCTTGAGCTCGTCGACGGGCAGGCCGCCCTCGGCGTCGAGTTCGGCGGCGAGCCGGTTGGCCTTGCGGACGAACTGGGTGTTCTTCCACAGGAACCACAGGCCGATGACCGGCAGGATCAGCACCGCCACGCCGAAGGTGACGGTCACAACCGTGCCGGACTCGATGAGCAGGACGCCGCGGCTGCCGACCAGGACGAAGTAGAAGACCAGGACGGCGGCGGTTATCGCGTAGGACAGCTTGGCGCGCATGGCGGTGTCAGCCCAGGTCCAGGAAGTGTTCCAGCCCGAAGGTCAGGCCCGGGGTGGTCACCACGCGGCGCGCGCCGAGCAGGATGCCCGGCATGAAGCTGCTGTGGTGGAGGGAGTCGTGGCGGATCGTCAGGGTCTCGCCCTCGCCGCCGAGCAGCACCTCCTGGTGGGCGAGCAGACCGCGCAGGCGGACGGCGTGCACGGGAATCCCGTCGACGCTGGCGCCGCGCGCGCCGTCCAGGGCCGTCTCCGTGGCGTCCGGCGCCGGGGCAGTGCCCGCCGTGCGCCGGGCCTCGGCGATGAGCTGGGCCGTGCGGGTGGCCGTGCCCGACGGGGCGTCGACCTTCTTCGGGTGATGCAGTTCGACGACCTCGACGGACTCGAAGTACGGCGCGGCGATCTGCGCGAACTTCATGGTCAGGACGGCGCCGATGGAGAAGTTGGGCGCGATGAGGACGCCCGTCTCCGGGGAGGCGGCGAGCCAGCCCTTCAGCTGGGTGAGGCGTTCGTCGGTCCAGCCGGTGGTGCCGACCACCGCGTGGATGCCGTGGCCCACGCAGTACTCGAGGTTGGCCATCACCGAGTCCGGCGTGGTCAGTTCGACCGCCACCTGGGCGCCGGTCTCGGCGAGGGTCTCCAGCTTGTCGCCCCGGCCGAGGGCGGCCACCAGCTCCAGGTCCTCGGCCGCCTCGACGGCCCGTACCGCCTCGGAACCGATGCGGCCCCTGGCACCCAGGACCGCCACGCGCAGCTTGCTCATCTTCTTGCTTCCTTAACCGAGAACCGAGGTGGATGCCGAGGCCGATCCGGGGTGGATCAGGCGACGGCGTCGTGCAGCCGGGACGCCTGCTTGTCCTTGAGCGGGCCGATGACCGACAGCGAGGGCCGCTTCCCCAGGATGTCGCGGGCGACCGAGCGGACGTCGTCCGGGGTGACCGACGCTATCCGGCCCAGCATGTCGTCCACCGACATCTGCTCGCCCCAGCACAGCTCGCTCTTGCCGATGCGGTTCATCAGCGCGCCGGTGTCCTCCAGGCCGAGGACGGTCGAACCGCGCAGCTGGCCGATGGCGCGGTCGATCTCGTCGTCGGACAGGCCGTGCTCGGCGACATGGTCGAGCTCGTCCCGGCAGATCTTCAGCACGTCGTGGACCTGGGAGGGCCGACAGCCGGCGTACACGCCGAACAGGCCGCAGTCGGCGAATCCGGAGGTGTACGAGTACACGCTGTAGGCCAGGCCGCGCTTCTCGCGGACCTCCTGGAACAGGCGGGAGGACATGCCGCCGCCGAGGGCCGTGTTCAGCACGCCGAGCGCCCAGCGCCGGTCGTCCGTGCGCGCCAGGCCCGGCATGCCGAGGACGACGTGCGCCTGCTCGGTCTTGCGGTCGAGCAGTTCGACGCGGCCCGCGGTGCGCAGGGCTCGCCTGCCGTCGCGCGGGGCGAGGGGCGTGGCGTCGGGGTTGGTGAGGGCGCCCGCCTTCTCGAAGGCGGCGCGGACCTGTCGTACGACCTTGTTGTGGTCGATGTTGCCGGCGGCCGCCACGACCAGGTGGGTGGGGTCGTAGTGCTTCTTGTAGAAGCGGCGGATGCGGTCGGCGGTGAGGGCGTTGACGGTGTCGACCGTGCCGAGGACGGGGCGGCCGAGGGGGTTGTCGCCGAACATCGTGTGCGCGAACAGGTCGTGCACGCAGTCGCCCGGGTCGTCCTCCGTCATGGCGATCTCTTCGAGGATGGCACCGCGCTCGACGTTGACGTCCTCTTCGAGGATCAGCGAGCCGGTGAGCATGTCGCAGACGACGTCTATGGCGAGTGGCAGGTCGGCGTCGAGCACGCGCGCGTAGTAGCACGTGTACTCCTTCGCCGTGAACGCGTTCATCTCGCCGCCGACCGCGTCGAGGGCGGAGGAGATGTCCAGGGCGCTGCGCTTCGAGGTGCCCTTGAACAGCAGGTGCTCGAGGTAGTGGGTGGCGCCATTCAGGGCCGGGGTCTCGTCGCGGGAGCCGACGTGCGCCCAGATGCCGAAGGTCGCGGAGCGGACCGAGGGCAGCGTCTCGGTGACGATGCGCAGGCCGCCCGGGAGGGTGGTCTTGCGGACCGTGCCGATACCGTTCTCGCCCTTGATCAGGGTTTGGGTACGGGCGACGGCCCGCGCCTCCGTGGAGGTGCGGGCCGTCGCCGTCGAGCTGCTCGACGTCACTTGTCGGTGTCGTCCTTCTTCGCGTCGTCGTCGGAACCCTCTTCGCCCTCGATCACGGGGACGAGGGAGAGCTTGCCGCGGGAGTCGATCTCGGCGATCTCGACCTGGACCTTCTGGCCCACGCCGAGGACGTCCTCGACGTTCTCCACGCGCTTGCCGCCGGCGAGCTTGCGGATCTGCGAGATGTGCAGCAGACCGTCCTTGCCGGGCAGGAGGGAGACGAAGGCGCCGAACGTCGTCGTCTTCACGACCGTGCCCAGGTAGCGCTCGCCGACCTCGGGCATCGTCGGGTTGGCGATGCCGTTGATGGTCGTACGGGCGGCCTCGGCGGACGGGCCGTCGGCGGCACCGATGTAGATGGTGCCGTCGTCCTCGATGGTGATCTCGGCGCCGGTGTCCTCCTGGATCTGGTTGATCATCTTGCCCTTGGGGCCGATGACCTCACCGATCTTGTCCACGGGGATCTTGACGGTGATGATCCGCGGGGCGTTCGGGGACATCTCGTCCGGCGTGTCGATCGCTTCCATCATCACGTCGAGGATGTGGAGGCGGGCGTCACGGGCCTGCTTGAGGGCGGCGGCCAGGACGGAGGCGGGGATGCCGTCCAGCTTGGTGTCGAGCTGGAGCGCGGTCACGAACTCCTTGGTGCCGGCGACCTTGAAGTCCATGTCGCCGAAGGCGTCCTCCGCACCGAGGATGTCGGTGAGGGTGACGTAGTGCGTCTCGCCCTCGATCTCCTGGGAGATCAGGCCCATGGCGATACCGGCGACGGGGGCCTTCAGCGGCACACCGGCGTTCAGCAGCGACATGGTGGAGGCGCAGACCGAGCCCATGGACGTCGAGCCGTTGGACCCGAGGGCCTCGGACACCTGACGGATCGCGTAGGGGAACTCCTCGCGGGTCGGCAGCACCGGCACGAGCGCGCGCTCGGCGAGGGCGCCGTGGCCGATCTCGCGGCGCTTCGGGGAGCCGACGCGGCCGGTCTCGCCGGTGGAGTACGGCGGGAAGTTGTAGTTGTGCATGTAGCGCTTGCGGGTCACCGGGGAGAGGGTGTCCAGCTGCTGCTCCATGCGGAGCATGTTCAGGGTGGTGACGCCCAGGATCTGGGTCTCGCCACGCTCGAACAGCGCCGAGCCGTGCACGCGCGGGATGGCCTCGACCTCGGCGGCCAGGGTGCGGATGTCGGTGACACCGCGGCCGTCGATGCGCTTCTTCTCCTTGATGACGCGCTCACGGACCAGGGTCTTGGTCAGCGAGCGGTACGCGGCGGAGATCTCCTTCTCACGGCCCTCGAACTCCGGGAGCAGCTTCTCGGCGGCCAGACCCTTGACACGGTCCAGCTCGGCCTCGCGCTCCTGCTTGCCCGCGATGGTCAGCGCGGAGGCGAGCTCCGGCTTGACGGCGGCGGTCAGCGCCTCCAGGACGTCGTCCTGGTAGTCGAGGAAGATCGGGAACTCGGCGGTCGGCTTGGCGGCCTTCGCGGCGAGGTCGGCCTGGGCCTTGCAGAGCACCTTGATGAAGGGCTTCGCGGCGTCCAGACCGGCGGCGACGACCTCCTCGGTCGGCGCCTCGGCGCCGCCCTTGACCAGCTGGATGGTCTTCTCGGTGGCCTCGGCCTCGACCATCATGATCGCGACGTCGCCGTCCTCCAGGGCGCGACCGGCGACGACCATGTCGAAGACGGCGTCCTCGAGCTCGGTGTGCGTCGGGAAGGCGACCCACTGGCCGTTGATCAGCGCGACGCGGACGCCGCCGATCGGGCCGGAGAAGGGCAGACCGGCCAGCTGCGTGGACGCGGAGGCGGCGTTGATCGCCACGACGTCATACAGATGGTCGGGGTTGAGGGCCATGATCGTGGCGACGACCTGGATCTCGTTGCGCAGGCCCTTCTTGAAGGACGGGCGCAGCGGGCGGTCGATGAGGCGGCAGGTGAGGATCGCGTCCTCGCTGGGCCGGCCCTCACGGCGGAAGAAGCTGCCGGGGATCTTGCCGGCGGCGTACATCCGCTCCTCGACGTCCACCGTCAGGGGGAAGAAGTCGAGCTGGTCCTTGGGGTTCTTGGAGGCGGTGGTGGCCGACAGCACCATGGTGTCGTCGTCCAGGTACGCCACGGCGGAGCCGGCGGCCTGCTTGGCCAGGCGGCCCGTCTCGAAGCGGATGGTGCGGGTGCCGAAGGAGCCGTTGTCGATGACGGCCTCGGCGTAGTGGGTCTCGTTCTCCACTAGCGTTTTCTCCGTTACTTGTCGTCTTTTGTCCCGCCTCGCCCGTGTGGCGGGGGGACAGTCGCGGAGAAGCGCTCCGTGCGGTGCGGGCCGGTCTTCGATCGAAGCACCCGGGGTTCACTTCCCGGGGGCCACTACCGAGGACCGGCGGCGGCTTGGGCGCGCTTCTCCTCGTTCTGTGTCGTACGGCGTTACGTGTCGTGCGTATGGCGTTGTGCTACCACACTACAAAGCGTGGGGGACACTCCGCACGTTTCCGCACGCACGTCAGTACTTTCCGTACGTACGCAAAGGGAGCGGCCCCCGATGCTTCGGGAACCGCTCCCCTCACGGCGTCTTACCGGGCGCCCGCCGCGCCACGGCGAATGCCGAGGCGGTCGACGAGCGCACGGAAGCGCGCGATGTCCTTCTTCGCCAGGTACTGCAGCAGGCGACGGCGCTGACCGACGAGGATCAGCAGGCCACGACGGGAGTGGTGGTCGTGCTTGTGGGTCTTGAGGTGCTCGGTCAGGTCGGAGATCCGACGGGACAGCAGGGCGACCTGGACCTCGGGGGAGCCGGTGTCACCCTCCTGGGTACCGAACTCGGAGATGATCTGCTTCTTCGTGGCGGCATCGAGCGACACGCGTACTCCTCAATGGTCTGAGAGTGCCTCCGAGTGCCCCCGGTCTTCGTCTCGGGGAAGCTTCTGTTACTCGCAAGGCGGAAGGCCGTACACACACGGCCATCAATCAGGGTACCAGCAGCTCGTGGGCGGCCTCGCCACCTGTGGAAGAGGCTGTGGAAACCGCGGAGGGCGGACCGACGCGGCCACTAGGGTGACCGTACAGATCGTTCTCGTATGTCGGGAAGGGACCCATGACGGAGACGGAAGAGCAGATCAAGGCGCGCAAGGAGCGGGAGCGCGACGAGCTGTACGCGCTCGACATCTCCGACGCGGAGTGGCACGGCGCGCCCGGCACCGAGGAGCACGAGGAGCGGGTCGAGATCGCATACCTTCCCGGCGGTGCCGTGGCCATGCGCTCCTCGCTCGACCCGGACACCGTGCTGCGCTACACGGAGGCGGAGTGGCGGGCCTTCGTGCTCGGTGCCCGGGACGGCGAGTTCGACCTGGAGCCGTCGCCGGAGGCGTAGAGCTACCGGCGGCGTAGAGCTACCGGACGGCCATGCTCTCGATGCCGAGAGCGAGGTAGACCCACTTCGGCCGGCCCTTGGCGGGGCCGTCGACCTTCTTGACGCCGAAGAAGATGCGGCCGTCCTGGACGACGATGTCGTTGTACTCGGTCATCGTCATCAGGTCGGCCTCCTCAGGCAGGTCGAAGTAGAGGTACGGGGTCTCCCTGCCCGTCTGCGGATCCAGGCCGACCAGCCCCGAGGGCATGATGTGCTGGTCGCTCACGCGGACGGCCAGCAGCTTGTCGCCGCTCATCCGTACCGGGTACAGCAGCGAGCCGGGGCCGGAGTCGAACTTCTCCGTGGTGTTCCCGGTCGCGAGGTCGAAGCCGATGATCCAGTTGGAGTTGGTGAGCTCGCCCGACTCCTTGCTGCGCAGGAAGACCTGGCCGTCACCGACGGCGATGGTCGGGCAGTCCTCGGTGGAGAGGTAGTCGTCGTACGAGCACTCGCCGACATAGGTGCCGTTCTGCAGGCGGATGACCGCGCGGGTCCTGCCCTTCGCGTCGAGGGAGAGCATCTCGGAGATCCCGATCCCGCCCGCCTGCACGGCGATCACGGGCGGCTCGGCGGAGGGAATGTCGATGTCCCGGACGCCCTGCGCGGCGGAGTAGGTCCACAGCCCCCTGCCCGTCCTCGGGTCGACCTTATGGGCCTTGTAGTTGACGGCGTCCGTGGAGTCGAGCGGGGCGTCGTCGTTCCAGCACTCCTGGCGCACCAGCAGCGCGTCCCCGCCGGCGGCGCCCATGTCCTGGCAGGCGCCGGTCGACGTCGTACGCCACAGACGCCGGCCGCCGTCCATGGCGTACGCGTCGGTGCCGCCGCCCCAGGTGACGACGACCGTGCCGTGGGTGAGGGTCACGCTCGGGGTGTCCTGGTCGTCGCCGCCGGTCGCGAGGCCCTTGGCGTCGCCGAGCTTGGAGTAGGGGAAGTCGGTCTCCCAGACCTCGCGTCCGGTGTCGAGGTCGAGGAAGGCGACGTGGTTGCAGTAGGCGCCGCCGCGATCGTTGGCGCGGAAGAGGACGGCGGTGCGGTTGTCGCCGGTGACGCGGCGCGTGTAGCCGCAGATCGGTCCGTCCAGCGGCAGCTTCCACTGCTCGTCGCCGGGTGCGGCGTCGGTGCCCATGCGCAGGCCGATCACGGTCTTGTTGATGCCCTTGGCGAGGATCCGGTCCGTGGCCCACATGCCGGGCATCTCGTAGTGCTCGCCCGGGCCGAGGTCGTCGACGGAGAACCGGACGGCCATCTTGCCGGTGGGATCGGCGGGCCGCTTCTCGACGGTCTCCCGTACGTCGAGAGGCCCTTGGGGACCGTGTGACCGGTTCGACGCGTCAGCCCCCTTTCCACCACCGCCCCACACGAGCCACCCGCCCGTCCCCACCGCCGCCACGAGGACGAGCGCGAACAGCCCCAACAGCCATGTCCGGCGGCGCTTCTTCTGTTGCGTCTCAGCGGTCAGGGCGGACTGGGTGTACATCGAAGGGGGTGGGCCGAAGCTCACGCGGGATCCTTTTCCTCTGAGGCGGGTACGGAAGTCCATGACATGGCCACGGAAACGTCCCCACTATGCCGGTTGCTTGATCACGCGCGCGAACGGGCGGCGCCGGCAACGGTATCGACCGATTTCTTCCTCAATGCGCAGGCTGTGTACGGCAATTCATGGCTGGTTGTGACGCAGTGGGCAGGCGCTCGGGGGTGGACGGGCCTGCCGGGGTGGGGCTACTGGTGATTAGGGTGGTACAGGGCGCGCCGCCAGAACCCGTGGACCAGGTGGCGGTGCCTCGGGGGGAGAGCCGGTGGATCGGTCTGCCTCGCAACGCATCAGGACGACAAGCACATGGTCGCCCCGGCACGGCATTGAGGGTGCTCGACCACACCAGGAGGAACTGTGAGCAGCGATCGGGACGGGAACCGCGGGGGCTGGGCCACACCCGGCGACGACCAGCCCGACGCCGAGTCCGCCATCGAGACGACGGGCGAGTTCACCATCGACTACGCACCGCCGGCGTGGTACACGCAGAACGCGTCGGGGGGTTCCTCCGGCGGAGGCGGTGCGGGGGGTGGCGGCGCGGGGGATTCTGGTACGGCGGGGTCCGGTGCGGGTGGTGCCGGGGGTACGGCGCCTGGGACCGGTGCGGGTGCGAGTGGGGCGCCTGGGGCACCCTCCGCTTCGGGGGCTCCGTCCGACTTCTCGCTCTCCTCTCTGCCGGGGCTGACTCCGCCGGCTCACTCGCGGCCCCAGTCGGGCACGGGTGCCGGTACGGCTCCGGGTGCGCCGTTCACTCCGCCGGCTCCGACGCCCGGAGCTCCCTTCACGCCTCCCGCTCCGGCTCCAGGTGCGCCGTTCACGCCGCCGCCAGCTGCTGCCGCGCCTGGGGCGCCGTTCGCGCCGCCGGTCGGTGGGCCCGGGGCGGTGCCGAAGCTTCCGGTGGGGAGCGGGTTCGAGCCTCAGCCGCAGGGGCCGGGGCAGGGGCCGGCGGAGACTCCGGGAGCGGGTGCCGCGTCGACGGTTCCGTCGGCTTCGGTGGCGCCCGAGGCGTCCGGTTCCCCGGCTTCCGATGAGGAGTCCGGGAACGGTGATCTGGACAGTGGCCGCACCATGCGGTTCTCTCCGGTGGCCCTGAAGCAGGAGATCTCCGAGCGTGCCGACTCGGCCGAGGCAGAGCCGGGCTCGGAGGACGACGTCGAGGGCCCCGGCGAGGTCGACGGTTCCGCCGAGGCGACGGACGCGCAGACCGCTGGCGATGAAGTGGCTGACGATGGCGAGGACTCCGGTTCGGCCGAAGTGATCGAGCTCGGGAGCCACTCCGCCGACGACTCCTCCGAGGAGGCGGAAGCTTCGGCGGCCGCTGCGGAGGGGTCGGACGCGGCCGAAACGGTGGATGCGGAGGCGGGCGACACCGACACTGAGGTCGCCGCCGATGCAGAGGCTGATGGAGAGACGGAAGGCTCGGCGTCTGAGGACTCGGAGCGCGAGCACGCCAGTTCCGAGGAGCAGGTGCTTCCGGAGGCGGCGGCCGTTGACGCCGAGTCGGCGGACGCGGTGGACGCGGTGGACGAGGAAGCGGTACGAGAGGACGCTGAGCCCTCCGACGCCGTATCCGCGGATGCCGAGCCGTCCGACGCCGAAGCCCAGGCTGGCGAGGCGCAGGGCAGCGAGCCGCAGGATGCCGTTCCGAGCGCGTCCGCGGCCCCTCAGGACACCCCGCCCGCCTGGGCTCCGCCGCCGGCGCCGCAGGGCGACCTGCCGCCGTTGCCCCCGTCGTACCAGCTCGCGGCGCCCGCGGCGCCCGCGGCGGCGGCCGAGTGGCCCGTACAGCCCCAGCAGCAGGATCCGGCTGCGCCCGCGCAGCCGCCGGCCCCGCAGGGCCAGCCGCCGGTACCGCCGCAGCCGTTCCAGCCGCAGGCCCCTCAGTCGGCCCCGGCGGCCTGGAACGCCCCCGCACCACCCCAGCAGGCTCCGGGCACCCAGCAGCCGAGCGCCCCGATCCCCAACACCCCGGGCGCCTACGGCTTCCCCCACCCCGGCGCTCCGGGCCAGCCCCCGGCCGCACACCAACCACCCACCGGCGCCCCGGCCCCCAACACCCCAGGGGCCTACGGCTTCCCCCACCCCGGCGCTCCGGGCCAGCCCCCGGCCGCACACCAACCACCCACCGGCGCCCCGGCCCCCAACACCCCGGGCGCGTACGGCTTCCCTCACCCGGGTTCCCCGGCAGCACAGCCACCGACCGGTGTCCCCGCCCCCCGCACCCCGGGATTCCCGCACCCGGGCACCCCGGGCCAGCCCCCGGCGGCCGCCCCTGCGGCACCGCCGACCCCGGCTGACGCGCCCCCGCAGAGCGGCGCCGGCTTCCCGCAGCCCCCTGCACCGCAGGATGGCTACGGCTACCCCAACCCCGCCGCACCCCAGGCCACCCCGCCTGCCCCACCCGCGGCCAACCCACCGGCTCAACCCGGCGGTTACGGCTTCCCTCAGCCGCCCACGGCCCAGCCCAACGACGCCCAGGCCTCCGCGCCTGCGGCTCCCGGCGGCTACGGCTTCCCCAACCCCGCGGCGGCTCAAGCGGCTCCTCCGGCCCAGGCCGACCCGAACTCCCCTGCCCACCCGAGCGGTTACGGCTTCCCCCAGCCCCCCGCCCCGCAAGGCCAGCCCCAGCCCGGCGTGCCTCAGCAGGGCCAAGCCGAGCCCGGCGGACCCGCACCGACACAGGCTCAGGCCGGTCCCAACCCCCCGGCTCAGCCCGCCGGTTACGGCTTCCCACCGCCGCCCGCCCCTCACAACCAGGCACAGCCCGGCCTCCCCCCGCAAGGACAGCCTCAGCCCACCCCCAACCCACCCGTCCAGCCCGCCGGTTACGGCTTCCCACCGCCGCCCGCCCCTCACAACCAGGCACAGGCGGCTCAGCCTGGCGTACCCCCGCAGGGACAGCCCCAGCCCGGAGCCGCTGCACAAGGACAGCCCCAGCCCGGTGTCCCCCCGCAGTACCAGCCGCACCCCGGCGTTCCGCCGTACGGTCAGGCTCAGGCGGATGCGCAGGCGGGGGCGGGGTTCCCGCAGCAGGGGGGTGCCGATCAGGCGCCGCCGGCAGCGCCGCAGCCAGTCGATCCGCGGGCCGGGGCCGGGTGGCCGCAGCCTGTTCGGCATGATCAGCGGCAGCCCACCAACCCCGGCGCCGCGCCGCTCGGTTACACCGCCGCCGTGGAGCTGTCCTCCGACCGGCTGCTCAACAACAAGCGGCAGAAGGCGAAGAGCGGCCGGCCCGCCGCCGCGCCGAGCCGGTTCAAGATCGGCGGAAAGAAGGAAGAGGCGGAGCGGCAGCGGAAGTTGGAGCTGATCCGCACACCCGTGCTGTCCTGCTACCGCATCGCCGTCATCAGCCTCAAGGGCGGCGTCGGCAAGACGACCACGACCACCGCGCTCGGCTCGACCCTGGCCACCGAACGGCAGGACAAGATCCTCGCCATCGACGCCAACCCGGACGCCGGCACCCTCGGCCGCCGCGTGCGCCGCGAGACCGGGGCCACCATCCGCGACCTCGTTCAGGCGATCCCGTACCTCAACTCGTACATGGACATCCGCCGGTTCACCTCACAGGCGCCGTCCGGCCTCGAGATCATCGCCAACGACGTCGACCCGGCCGTCTCGACGACCTTCAACGACGAGGACTACCGCCGCGCCATCGACGTCCTCGGCAAGCAGTACCCGATCATCCTGACCGACTCCGGCACCGGTCTGCTCTACAGCGCGATGCGCGGTGTGCTCGACCTCGCCGACCAGCTGATCATCATCTCGACGCCGTCCGTCGACGGCGCGAGCAGCGCCAGTACGACGCTGGACTGGCTGTCGGCGCACGGGTACGCGGACCTCGTGTCCCGGTCCCTCACCGTGATCTCCGGTGTCCGGGAGACCGGAAAGATGATCAAGGTCGAGGACATCGTGGCGCACTTCGAGACGCGCTGCCGCGGGGTCGTGGTCGTGCCCTTCGACGAGCACCTCTCGGCCGGCGCCGAGGTCGACCTCGACATGATGCGGCCCAAGGTGCGCGAGGCGTACTTCAACCTCGCGGCGATGGTCGCCGAGGACTTCGTACGCCATCAGCAGTCGCACGGACTGTGGACCAACGACGGCAACCCGCCCCCGGTCGCGGCCCCGCCGATGCCGGGCCAGGCCATGCCGGGCCAGCCCTACGCCCAGCCCGGACAGCCGATGTCGGCCGGACCGTACTACGGGCAGCCGGGGCAGCCTCCGGCGCCTCAGCCCGGTCAGCCGTACGCACCTGGGCAGCCGTATCCCGGTCAGCCGTACGCCCCGCAGCCGGGCCAGCCGTACCCGCCCGCCGGTCAGCCCGGCGAGCCCGGGTACGGCTACCCCCAGCCGCCGCAGCAGCCGCAGCCGCCCGCGGACGGGCAGACTCCGCCTCCTCCCCCGCCGCCGCAGCAGTAAGCAGTGCATGACGAAGGGGCCGGTGCCCGATGGCACCGGCCCCTTCGTCATGACGTCACGTCGTGACGCGCCGCGCTCTACTCCGCCGACGCCGCAGCCGCAGCCGCAGCCACCAGCTCACGGCACCGCTTCACGTCCTGGGCCATCTGCTCCAGCAGGGCCTCCAGGGACTCGAACTTCGCCTGGCCCCGGACGAAGGCGAGGAAGTCCACGGCGACGTGCAGGCCGTACAGGTCGAGCCCCACGCGGTCGATGGCGTACGCCTCCACCGTGCGCTCCGTGCCGTCGAACTGCGGGTTCGTGCCGACGGAGATCGCGGCCGGCATGGCCTCGCCGTTCACGTGCAGCCAGCCGGCGTAGACGCCGTCGGCGGGGGTCGCGGTGTGGGGCAGCGTCTCGACGTTGGCGGTGGGGAAGCCGAGCTCGCGGCCGCGCTGGGCACCGCGGACGACCACGCCCTCCACCCGGTGCGGCCGGCCCAGGATCTCGGCGGCGCCCTCGAGGTCGCCCTCGGCGACCAGGCGGCGGGTGAGGGTGGAGGAGAACGGCTCTCCGCCGCCCGCCTCACCGGTGACGTACAGGTCGACGACCTCGACCTCGAAGTCGTACGTCTTGCCCTGTTCGGCGAGGAACTCCACGTTGCCCGCGGCCTTGTGGCCGAAGCGGAAGTTCGGGCCCTCGACGACCGCCTTGGCGTGCAGCTTGTCGACCAGGACCTTGACGACGAAGTCGGCCGGCGACAGCTTCGAGAACTCCGTGGTGAAGGGGAGGATCAGGACCGCGTCCACGCCCAGGTCCGCCATCAGCTCGGCGCGGCGGTGGTGCGGGGCGAGCAGCGGCGGGTGGCTGCCGGGGCGCACGACCTCGCTCGGGTGCGGGTCGAAGGTGACGACGACGGAGGGAACACCCAGCTCACGGGCGCGGTCCACGGCGTGCCGGATGATCAGCTGGTGACCGCGGTGGACTCCGTCGTACGAGCCGATGGTGACGACGCTGCGCCCCCAGTCCTCGGGGATGTCCTCCAAGCCACGCCAGCGCTGCACTGTGACCGCTCCTCGAACCCGTGTCCGTGTGTACCCGACCTCTTACGCAGGTCTAAGGGTGCCATGCCGGGCCCGTACCGCCCGCATCGGCATGGGGGCTGTGACCCGACGCACGTGACGGCGGGGGGCTCAGGCGGGCACGCGTACGCCCGACAGGTTCTCGATCATCCGGCGGGCGCTGGGGCCGACCACCGCCGCCCAGGCCTGCGGGGTGTCCGTCAGCCAGCCGGCCATCCGGGCCGCGAAGCCGGGCACGCGCCGGCCCAGGTCGACCAGGCCGCGGTCGAAGCGGGCCGCGCCGTCCGGGGTGCGGACCATGAGGAGGCCGGTGCGGTGGACGAGGTCGCGGATCTCGTCGCCCGTGTGCGGCGCGACGGCGTGCAGCAGGGCGTCGAGGACGGCCGGGTCGTGCTCGCGGGAGAGGAGGAACTCGAGGAGTTCCTGGCGGAAGGGGTGGGAGATCGGGGTGCCGGGGACGGCCAGTACGGCGGCCAGCGCGGCCCGTACGTTCTCCGGGCCACCGTCGAGGAGGCCGGTGACGAGCGGGAGCAGCACCGCTCGGGCCGCGGGACCCTGGTCCAGCCGGCGTTCGACATATGCGGCGACGTCGGCGGCGGTCTCGGGGCGGTGCCGTACGGCGTCCCGCACCAGGGTGGCGACCCGGCGGGCCAGCGCGGGTGTGGTGACGTCGGCGAGGGTGCGCAGCGCCTGGCCCGGCTCCGGCCTGCGCAGCCGATCCCGGAACGCGTCGAGGACCGGTTCCGGGTGGGTGGCCAGGGCGGGGACCAGGGCACTCGGCGGGACGTACGGGTCACCGGTCGCGAACCGGCGCAGCGCCTGCGGGAGATGGCGGGCACGGGTGCGTGGATCGCGGACGAGCAGGGCGAGCGCGCCGCCGTGCAGGGTGTCGTCGGCGGGCCGGGCGAGCAGGGCCCCGGCGGCGTAGCGCAGGAGATCGCGGTCGGCCTCGGTGCGGACGTGGGGGGCGGTGCGCAGTCCGTGGACCGCGGCCGCCGCTCGCCGGGAAGCGCGTTCGTCGTGCGCCCAGCGGTCCACGGCCCGGCACACCGCCGACGGCTCGTCCTCGGCCAGCGCCGCCAGCAACTCGTCCGCCCTGGGATGCGCGGACTCCACCAGCACCTCGGTCAGCTCGTCCAGGGCGAGGTGCCGGTGGGTGTGGAGCAGGGCCTGGGCGGCTTCGGCCACGGTCGCGTGCGGAGTCGCGGGGAGGGGGCGGTCGTCGTCGAACCAGGAGGTGAGGAGGGGCTGTACGGCGGTCGGGGCGGCTGCGAGGAGGCGGGAGACGGCGTCGAGGTAGCGGGGAGTGGTGGGCGCGTCCCGGGGTGGGTGGTCAGCGAGGAGGAGGTGGCGGAGGAGGTCGAGGCGGTCGCTGTCCGGGAGGGGGAGGGCGGTCCAGAAGGCGGGGGTGAAGACGGATGCGGTGGTGGGGCGCTGAGCGGTGACGACGTGGTCGGCGAGGTGGCGGAGCACGTCGAGGTACGGGCCGGCGTCCGGGACCCGGAGGAGGGTTTCGGAGAGGAGACGGGCGGGCCACCAGGAGTCCGGGTCCGTCTTCAGCGCCTCGACCAACTCGTGCAGACGGGTGGCGAGTTGGGCGGTGCCCTGTTCTCGGGCGAGGAACAGCAAGGCCTGTACGACCGGGCCGATGCGATGGTGCGGTACGGGCAGCGGCTGGGCGAGCGGGGAGGGGGTACGGCGGTGGACCAGGGCCTGCAGCGCCTCGTCGAGGTCGAGGTGGGTGCCCTGGATCCAGTCGGCGAACTCCTCGTGGGCGAAGCGGTAGCCGGTGCCGGCGGGAACGAGGAGCCCTTCGGTGAGGACGGCGGAGGCCCAGCCGGTGCAACCGCCGAGGTGGCGCAGTGCCTGGCCCCAGGGGAACACCGCCTCGAACGACGCACGGTCGAGTTCGCCCTGGCCCGGGCCGAGGCTGCGGCGGGCGGCCTCGTGGACCTGGCCGGAGACCTTTGCCGCGAGGCGGCGTACGGCGGTGCCGCGCAGGCCGTTCCCGTCGGCCAGGCGGACGGCGATGCGCAGGCACATCAGGTCCAGGTAGGCCGAGAAGACGGTGTCGCGGTCGAGGGGGGCGTGCGGAGTACCGAGGGTGTCGGGGAGGGCCGCGCGGATCTCGGCGAGGAGCCGGAGGGTGAGGGGGTGGCGGGCGTCGGCGGGGGTGAGGGCGCCTTCGGGGATGCCGTAGCGGGCACGGGCCGTGCGGGCCTCGGGTTCCGTGAGGTCGGTGAGGTGCAGGCAGGGCGGTGGCGCTGACGGAGTCTCGTCCGCGACGGCCGGAGGTGACGGGAAATGCGTCGCCGCTGATTCCCAGTACTCCTGCCTGCAGGCCACCACCAGGCGGGCGCCTGTCTCAGCCAGCCAGGTCGCCGTGCCCTCGGTCCAGACGGGGAGGCGGTCGGAGAGCAGCGGGGGCATCTCCTCGGGGCCGTCGAGGAGGAGCAGCAGGGGGCGTTGGGCGGTGCGGGCGATTGCGGCGAGGCGGGTCGGGCCGATGTCGCCCAGGTCGTCCGCGCGGGTGGCTTCCGACGCGACGACGATACGGGCGGCGCGGGCCAGTGCTCGGCTCGCGGCGTCGGCGACGGACGTGTCGTCGTCGCACAGGTCGGCGCCGCGCAGCCACAGCGTGGGGGCGGGTTCGGCGCGGTGGTGTCGGCGTGCGGCGAGGGCCGCGAGTTCCGTCGTACGGCCGCTGCCCGGGGAGCCGACGAGGCCGAGGACCGGGGAGGACCCCTGTCCGTCCGCGAAGGCCGTCAACTGCCCTGTCAGCTCTGCCCGTTCCACCGGCTCCACCCGAGCGAGGCGGCCTGCCGGTGCCTCCGATGGGCCGTCCTGGCCCACCGATGTGGCCGTCAGTTCCAGTACACCCGCCAGGTTCAGGTCGGCTCCGTAGGCGGGGACCGTGGCCGCGTTGCGGGCCAGGAGGTCGGCCAGGGCCCCGTCGGTCCCGGGGCGCAGGGGGACGGCGTACCCGGTGTCGCGGTGGCCGGACCGGAGTGCCGTTCCGAGGACGGCGACGACGGCGCCCGTGTCGGCGTCCAGGACCGGGCCTCCGGCGGCGCCCCCGCCGAGCCGCAGCGCGTCCTGGCCGGCGGTGCCGATGGCCAGTTCCAGGACGTCGTCGATGAGGCGGTAGCGGTCCGTCGCCGCGTAGGTGACGGAGGTCGCGGCGAGGACGCGGGCCTCGCGCCAGCGGCCGGCGGCGAGACGGACGTAGGTACCGGTCTCGACGCGGTCCCGGACGGTGATGGGGAGCGGGTCGACGGCCAGCCCCTCGGTGCGGACGAGAGCGAGGTCCAGCTCGGGGAGGGCGGTCACCGCCTCCGCCGGCACCAGGCAGGTGCGGTCGCCGCCCGCGTGCACCACCAGTCTGGACAGCCCGTCGACCGCCTCGTGGCTGGTGACGACGGTGCCCTGGTGGTCGGCGACGAAGCCGGTGCCCCGGGGGCGCCCGGCGAGGTCGTGGATGCGGACGACGGCGGCCTCGCGGCTCTCCCGCTCCCCCGCGTCCCGTGGCTCCGGCGCACCGTCCCTCGTATGCCGGGACCGCTCTCGTCCCGTCATGGCCGTCCTCCCCGCCGTACACCCGTTCCCTGGGTTCGACGGTAGGCGCGGGATGATCAGCGGGACAGATCGCGTCGTGAACGCGCCCCCTTCCACTCCCTCGGTTCACTCCGAGCGCCTGCCCGGACAGGTGAACAGGCGGGGGTCGCTGGATACACCCTAGGGGTGGGGGAACCGAGGGGGGACCGTGGAGCGGCGTCGCAACCCCGTGAGCGCCGCTCCACGGACGGGCAGCCTCGGTTCTGCCGCGAAGTCGTCAGCCGAAGACGGCCAGGCTCTTCGCCTTGCCCTTCTGCGACTCGACGAGCGCGAGGAAGTGTCCCTCGCGGTCGAAGACGGCGACCGGGCCGGCGGTCGCGTACTCGTCGGGCATCTCCAGGCGGACACCGTTCGTCAGCAGGCGGGCGCGCCCCGCGTCCACCTCCCAGCGGGGGAAGGCGGCGGTGGCGGCGTCCGCGATGGGCATGACCGTCAGCTGCTGCTGGAGTTCGTCGAGCGTCTTCGCGGAATCCAGCTTGTAGGGGCCGACGCGGGTGCGGCGCAGGGCGGTCAGGTGGCCGCCGACTCCGAGGCCGGCGCCGAGGTCGCGGGCCAGGGCCCGGATGTAGGTGCCGGAGGAGCAGACCACCGAGACGACCAGGTCGAGGACGGGGGTGCCGTCCTCGGCGACGGCGTCCCGGATGTCGTACACCGAGAAGGACGAGACGGTGACCGGGCGGGCCGGGATCTCGAACTCCTCGCCCTCACGGGCCCGTTTGTAGGACCGCACGCCGTTGATCTTGATGGCGCTGACCTTGGACGGCACCTGCATGATGTCGCCGGTGAGCTCCGCGATCCCGGCGTCGACGGCCTCCCGGGTGACCTTCGAGGCGTCGGCCGACCCCGTGATCTCGCC
Source organism: Streptomyces sp. NPDC006476 (assembly GCF_040612015.1). Classification (NCBI taxonomy): domain Bacteria; kingdom Bacillati; phylum Actinomycetota; class Actinomycetes; order Kitasatosporales; family Streptomycetaceae; genus Streptomyces; species Streptomyces sp. NPDC006476. Next base: position 22,509 of record NZ_JBEXPK010000028.1, read on the forward strand.
CTCGGCGTCGTCGGTCAGGGTCGTCTGGCCCAGGCGGATCGTGCCCAGGTACTCCTTCTCGGTCAGCGCGAGATGGCCGAGGAGCTTGGTCGCCTTCTCGACGCCGAGGACGAGCACGCCCGTCGCCATGGGGTCGAGGGTGCCCGCGTGTCCGACGCGGCGCGTCTTCGCGATGCCGCGCATCTTGGCCACCACGTCGTGCGAAGTGAAGCCCGACGGCTTGTCGACGATGACAAGGCCGTCGGGCGTCTGGTTCCTCTGGGTCATTCGGCGGCGTCGTCCTCGTCCTCGCCCGGCTTCTTGTACGGGTCCGCCTCGCCCGCGTAGGCGGCGCCGGCCGAGACCTCGCGCACCTTCGCGTCGGACTGCCTGGCCTTGTCGAGGAGGTCCTCGATGGTCCGGGCGGTGTCGGGCAGGGCGTCGGCCACGAAGGTCAGCGTCGGCGTGAACTTCACACCGGCCGCGGCCCCGACCGCGGAGCGGAGCACGCCCTTGGCGCTCTCCAGTCCGGCCGCCGCGGCGGCTCGCTCCTCGTCGTCCCCGTACACGGTGTAGAAGACGGTCGCCTCCCTCAGGTCCCCGGTGACCCGGGTGTCCGTGATGGTGACGTGCGAGCCGAGCCGCGGGTCCTTGATCCCGCGCTGCAGCTTCTGGGCCACCACCTCTCGGATGAGGTCCGCCAGCCTCTTGGCACGCGCGTTGTCGGCCACTGGTCCGTCTCCTTAGTAACTTCTCTTGCCGCTTGCTTCAGTCTTCGTCGCTGTGGAGCCTGCGTCGAACCGAGAGCAGTTCCACCTCGGGCCGCGCGGCGACCAGTCGCTCACAGCGGTCCAGTACGTCGGTGAGGTGCCCTGTGTCCCCCGAGACCACCGCCAGCCCGATCTCGGCCCTGCGGTGGAGGTTCTGGTTGGCCGTCTCCGCCGCGCTCACCGCGTACTTGCGCTGGAGTTCGGCCACGATCGGACGGACGAGAGCGCGTTTCTCCTTCAGCGAGTGGACGTCGCCGAGGAGCAGGTCGAAGGACAGAGTCCCCACATACATGTGTGTCCGGATGTCCCGCCGGTTCGGGGTACGGGCGCCACGCTCGACGCCGATACGGGAACCGTACACGCAACGGCCGGGGCCGATCGACGGAAATTCCGTGGAGGAACTTCCCCGCCGACCGGCCCCGATCGCGTGCTGGATCAGACGCGCGGCTTCTCGCGCATCTCGTACGTCGCGATGACGTCGTCCACCTTGATGTCGTTGAAGTTGCCGAGGTTGATACCGCCCTCGAACCCTTCGCGGATCTCGGTGACGTCGTCCTTGAAGCGACGCAGGCCCTCGATGTTGAGGTTCTCCGCGACCACCTTGCCGTCGCGGATGAGGCGGGCCTTGGTGTTGCGGCGCACCTCGCCGGAGCGGATGAGGACACCGGCGATGTTGCCCAGCTTGGACGACTTGAAGACCTCGCGGATCTCCGCCGTACCGAGCTCGACCTCCTCGAACTCCGGCTTCAGCATGCCCTTCAGGGCCGCCTCGATCTCCTCGATCGCCTGGTAGATGACCGAGTAGTACCGGACGTCCACGCCCTCGCGCTCGGCCATCTGCGCCGCGCGGCCTGCCGCACGGACGTTGAAGCCGATCACGATGGCGTCGGAACCCATCGCCAGGTCGATGTCCGACTCCGTGACCGCACCGACGCCACGGTGCAGGACGCGGATGTCGACCTCTTCGCCGACGTCCAGCTGGAGCAGGGAGGATTCCAGCGCCTCGACCGATCCGGACGCGTCGCCCTTGATGATCAGGTTCAGCTGCTGGACCTCGCCGGCCTTCAGCACCTTGTCCAGGTCCTCCAGCGACACGCGGCGCGTGCGCTTGGCGAACGCGGCGTTGCGCTCACGGGCGGCGCGCTTCTCCGCGATCTGACGGGCCGTACGGTCCTCGTCCACCACGATGAAGTTGTCGCCCGCACCCGGGACGTTGGTCAGGCCCAGGACCTGGACCGGCGTCGACGGGCCTGCCTCGGCGACGTTGTTGCCGTTGTCGTCGAGCATGGCGCGCACCCGGCCGTAGGCGTCGCCCACGACCATCGTGTCGCCGACCCGCAGCGTGCCTCGCTGGACGAGGACCGTCGCCACGGCACCGCGGCCGCGGTCGAGACGGGACTCGATCGAGATGCCCTGCGCGTCCTGGTTCGGGTTGGCCCGCAGGTCGAGCGAGGCGTCGGCCGTGAGGATCACGGCCTCCAGCAGGGAGTCGATGTGCAGACCCTGCTTGGCGGAGATGTCGACGAACATGGTGTCGCCGCCGTACTCCTCGGCCACCAGGCCGTACTCGGTCAGCTGACCGCGCACCTTGGTCGGGTCGGCGCCCTCGACGTCGATCTTGTTGACCGCGACGACGATCGGGACGTCGGCCGCCTTGGCGTGGTTGAGCGCCTCGACCGTCTGCGGCATGACGCCGTCGTTGGCCGCGACGACCAGGATCGCGATGTCGGTCGACTTCGCACCACGGGCACGCATGGCGGTGAACGCCTCGTGACCCGGGGTGTCGATGAAGGTGATCTTGCGCTCTTCGTCGTTGACCTCGGTCGCGACCTGGTAGGCACCGATGTGCTGGGTGATGCCGCCGGCCTCGCCCGCGATGACGTTCGTCTTGCGGATGGCGTCGAGCAGTCGGGTCTTACCGTGGTCGACGTGACCCATGACGGTCACGACCGGCGGACGGACGACCAGGTCCTCCTCGCCGCCCTCGTCCTCGCCGAACTCGATGTCGAAGGACTCGAGCAGCTCACGGTCCTCCTCCTCGGGGCTGACGATCTGAACCGTGTAGTTCATCTCGTCGGCGAGGAGCTGCAGCGTCTCGTCGGAGACGGACTGCGTGGCCGTGACCATCTCGCCGAGGTTCATCATGACCGCGACGAGCGACGCCGGATTGGCGTTGATCTTCTCCGCGAAGTCGGTGAGCGACGCGCCACGGGAGAGACGGATGCTCTCGCCGTTGCCGCGCGGCAGCATCACGCCGCCGACGCTCGGGGCCTGCATGGCCTCGTACTCCTGGCGCCTCTGCCGCTTCGACTTGCGGCCACGGCGCGCGGGACCACCGGGACGGCCGAAGGCGCCCTGCGTGCCACCACGACCGCCCGGACCACCGGGACGACCGCCGAAACCGGGACGGCCACCGCCGCCGGCACCCGCACCGGGACCGCCGGGACGGCCGGCGAAACCGCCGCCACCGCCACCGGGACCGCCGGGACGGCCGGCGAAGCCGCCACCGCCGCCGCCACCCGGACGACCGGCGAAGCCGCCGCCGCCCGGACGACCGCCGCCACCGCCACCGGGACGACCGCCGCCACCGGGACCGCGACCGCCGGGACCGCCGCCACCGGGGCGGGGGCCGGCAGCGGGACGCTGCGGCATCATGCCGGGGTTCGGACGCGGGCCGCCGGGGCCGCCGCCGGGACGGGGACCGCCCTGCGGACGGGGCATGCCGCCCGGGGTCGGACGCGAGCCGCCCGGAGCCTGCGGACGGGGACCGCCCGCCGCGCCCTGGGGACGGGGACCGCCCTGGCCCTGCGGACGCGGGGCGCCGCCGGGACGCTCACCGGGGGCACCGGGGCCGCCGGGTCGCGGGGCACCGCCCGGACGGGGCGCCTGCGGGCGCGCCATGCCGGTGGAGCCGCCGGAGGTGAAGGGGTTGTTGCCCGGACGCGGACCGGCCGGACGGGCACCGGGACGCGGGGCCTGGCCACCCGGACGCGGGGCGCCCGGACGGTCACCGCGGTCGCCGCGACCCTGGCCGCCCTGGCCGGGGCCACCGGGACGCGGGGCGCCCGGACGGGCGGTCTGGCCGCTGGGGCGCGGGGCGCCCGGACGCGGGCCGGAGCCCTGGGACGCGGGGGACGCGGGGGACGCGGGGGCCGACGGGGGTGCCGTGAACTCGGGCGTCGTCGGAGCCGGGGACGCCGGGGCGGGCCGCGGCGCGGGCTTCGGGCCCGGGGTGGGACGGGGGCCGGGAGAAACCGGCGCGGCGGGAGCCGCGGGCTTCTCGGCGGCGGCCGGCTTCGGGGCCGGCGGGCGCGGGGCGGCCGGTCGGGCGGCCTGCGCGGGAGAGGGGGCCGCCGGACGTGCCGGGGCAGCCTTGCGTGCGGGGGCGGCCTTGCCGCCTCCGTTGCCCTGCTGGAGGGCGTCCGTCAGTTTGCGGACGACGGGCGCTTCGATAGTCGAAGACGCCGAACGGACGAATTCACCGAGTTCCTGGAGCTTGGCCATGACGACCTTGCTCTCAACCCCGAACTCCTTGGCGAGTTCGTATACCCGGACCTTAGCCACTTCGCTCCTTTTAGGTCCGGGTGCGTCCGGACCGTCGCTACTTCATGGGCGTACTCATCGCGTGCTCATCGAGTGCTCATCGCAATCTCGACCTACTTCCAACTCGCGGGGTACCTAGGGCCGCACGGGGTTCCGTACGGCACGTCTTACGGTGTTGCCTGCTCAGCAACTGTTGTCTGCTCGACGTACTGGCGCAACGCCTTAATGTCGAGCGCTCCCGGGGCGCGCAGCGCCCGCGTGAACGCCCGGCGGCGTACCGCCTGGTCGAGACAGACCGAGACGGGGTGTACATACGCACCCCGGCCGGGCAGCGTACCGCGAGGATCGGGGACGCAAGCGTCCTTGATCGCCACGATGCGCAGCAGATCCGTCTTGGCCGCTCGTTCCCGGCACCCCACACAGGTGCGTTCAGGGCAGGCGCGGGCGTGCGTCCGGCCAGACACTCCTCAGTCTACCTCCCCGTACCGACCTCACCCCTCTGGGTGAGGTTTCGAACAGCCGCCGGGCAAGATCCGTCTCGATCCAACCCACCCCGGGCCGAGATCTATTCCCCGGCCTGCTCGGTGTCGGGCCGGATGTCGATCCGCCAGCCGGTCAGGCGGGCCGCGAGGCGGGCGTTCTGGCCCTCCTTGCCGATCGCCAGCGACAGCTGGTAGTCCGGCACCGTCACGCGCGCGGAACGGGCGGCGAGGTCGACGACCTCCACCTTGGAGACCCGGGCCGGCGAGAGGGCGTTGGCTACCATCTCGGCCGGGTCGTCGGACCAGTCGACGATGTCGATCTTCTCACCGTTCAGCTCGCCCATCACATTGCGCACCCGGCCGCCCATGGGGCCGATGCAGGCGCCCTTGGCGTTCAGGCCCGAACGGGTGGACCGTACGGCGATCTTGGTGCGATGACCGGCCTCACGGGCGATCGCGGCGATCTCCACGGACCCGTCGGCGATCTCCGGCACCTCCAGGGCGAAGAGCTTCTTCACCAGGTTGGGGTGGGTACGGGAGAGGGTCACCGAGGGGCCGCGCACGCCCTTGGCCACGCGGACGACGTACGACCGCAGCCGCATGCCGTGCGGGTAGGTCTCGCCCGGCACCTGCTCCTGCACGGGCAGGATGGCCTCCAGCTTGCCGATGTCCACGAGCACGTTCTTCGGGTCGCGGCCCTGCTGGACCACTCCGGTGACGATGTCGCCCTCGCGGCCGGCGTACTCGCCGAGCGTCGCGTCGTCCTCGGCGTCGCGCAGCCGCTGCAGGATGACCTGCTTGGCGGTGGTGGCGGCGATACGGCCGAAGCCGGACGGGGTGTCGTCGAACTCGCGGGGCTCCTGGCCCTCCTCGAGGTCCTCGGGGTCCTCCTTCGCCCACACGGTCACATGTCCGGTCTCCCGGTTGAGCTCCACGCGCGCGTGCCGGCGGCTTCCCTCGGTGCGGTGGTAGGCGATGAGGAGGGCCGACTCGATCGCCTCGACCAGCAGGTCGAAGGAGATCTCCTTCTCCCGTACCAAGCCCCGCAGGGCACTCATGTCGATGTCCACGGCTACGCCTCCTCTTCCTTCTTGTCGTCCTTGTCGTCCTTGCGGCTGAACTCGACCTGCACGCGCGCCTTCTCGACATCGCCGAAGGCGACTCTTCGTGCGGTGGCCTTGCGCCCCTTGACCCCGGGCACTTCGAGGTCGACGCCCTCGTCGTCGACCTCGAGGATCCTGGCGACCAGTTCGCCGCCCTCGGTCAGCTGGAACCTCACCAGCCGACCCTTGGCGCGCACATAGTGCCGGTGCTCCTTGAGGAGGCGTTCCGCGCCCGGGGTGCCGACCTCGAGGGTGTACTCCCCCTCGCCCATCGCGTCCGTCTCGTCGAGCTTCGCCGAGAGCGCGCGGCTCACATCGGCGATCTGGTCCAGATCCGCACCGGTGTCGGAGTCGACGACGACGCGCAGCACCCGCTTGCGTCCGACGGAGTCCACCGCGATCTCTTCGAGATCCAGGCCCTGGGAGCTGACGAGCGGTTCCAGGAGCTCTCGCAGCCTCTCGCTCTGGGTGGTGCTCATCCGGGTGACTCCTCGGCCGCGTGTGCTGTTGTGGGATGGTCGCGTGTCTGGTCAAAGGGTATCCGGTCGCAGGGAGTGTTGCCGTCCACCTGTGTACGGCCGGTGCCGATGAGCGGCACCGAACGTGAGCGCGGGTACCGTGATCACGGCGGAACACTCCCGCCCGTGTGTTCGCCCGATGTTCGTACGAGCCCCCGAGGACGTCACCCGTGCAGTACCCCCCACACTCGCGCACCCTCTCGGGGCCGCGCAGAAGATCCCTGCTCGCCTCCGCCGCCGGGACCGCCCTGCTGGCGGGCTGTTCGCACGGCTCCGGGGAGTCCGAGGAGAGCACCGGCGGCAGCCCGTCGCTCACCGCGAGGGCACGCGCGCGTGCGGCTCGGGAGAGCGCGGGCCTGCTGCAGCGGTACGACGCCGTGCTCGCCGCGCATCCGGCGGCGGCGGAGCGGCTGCGGCCCCTGCGGGCGGAGGTCGTGCGGCACACGGAGGCGTTCGGAGGGGCGGTCGCGAAGGGGAGCCCGGCGTCCGCATCGCCGTCCGCGTCGGCGTCGGCGTCCGCGCCGGCATCGTCGTCCGCCGCCGTACCGGTCGACGAGAAGGAGGCCGTCGCGCAGCTCGCCGCGGCCGAGCGGGCCCTGGCCGAACGGCGTACGGCGGCGCTCCTGGACGTGCCCGGGGAGCTGGCGCGGCTGCTGGCGTCGGTCGCGGCGGCCGGGGCGGCGCACGCGTTTCTGCTGACGGAGGGTGCCAGGTGAGCGACGAGAGCAGGCAGAAAGCGCTGAAGGCCCTGCAGGCGGCGCTGGCCGCCGAGCACGCGGCGGTCTACGGCTACGGAGTGGTCGGCGGCCGGATCGGCGAGGACCGGCGCGCCGAGGCCCGTGCCGCGTACGACGCGCACCGCTCCCGCCGTGACGCCCTCACCCGCGACATCCGGGACCTCGGGGGCACGCCGGTCGCCGCGGCGGCCGCGTACGCGCTGCCGTTCCCGGTGCCGGACCCGGCGGCGGCGGTGAAGCTGGCCGCGGAGCTGGAGGACCGGGTGGCCGGGGTGTACTCCGACGTGGTGCGCGCCACTGAGGGCGAGCGGCGGCGCTCGGGTGCCGAGGCGCTGCGGGAGGCGGCGGTGCGGGCGGTGCGCTGGAGCGGGGAGAGCGTAGCCTTCCCTGGGCTCGCCGAGCGGGCGGGCACGACCGGCACGACCTCCGCCTCGCCGACGCCCTCGGCGTGACCGGCACGGGAAGGGAACGACTCGGGTATGGCTTTCGAACCCCCGCAGCGTCTGGTGCGGGCGCTCCGCGAGACGGCACCGGACGGTGACGGCTGGCTGGAGAAGCTGCCCGAGGCGGCGGAACGGGCCGTCGCGCTACGCGAGTTGACCGTGGAGCGGGTGCAGGTGCCCGGGGGCCGCAGCAGCCTGGTCGTGCTGGTCCGGCGCCCTGACGGCAGCCCGGCCGTGCTCAAACTGGCGCCGCCGCGGTCGCGGCCGGGGGCCGAACGGGCGGCGCTGTCCCACTGGGGCGGCCTCGGGGCCGTACAACTCGTCGAAAACGTGACCCAGGACGATGCGCAGGACGGTGTGCTGCTGCTGGAGCGGCTGCATCCTGACGTCTCCGTGCGGTCGCTGCCGGAGGCGAAGGCGCTGCTGGAGGCGGCGGGGACCTTGCGGCGGCTGTGGGTGGAGCCGCCCGCCGGTCATGTCTTCGAGACGGTCGCCGAGCGGACGGGGCGGCAGGCGGAGGCGATGCGGGCCGGCGCGGGTGCCTTCGGCGAGGTGGCCGGACTGGTCGACGCGGCGCTCGGAGCGCGGGCCGAGCTGTTGGGGGCGCCGCCCGAGGGGCGGTTGCTGCACGGGACGTTCCGGCAGAGCAAGGTGCTGGCCGGGGAGCGGATGCCGTGGTTGGCCGTGGGGCCGGATCCGGTGGTCGGGGAGAGTGCGTTCGATCTGGCGCGGTTGGTGCGGGATCGGGTGGAGGACTTGATCGCCTCGCCGTCGGGGGCGGCGACCACTCGGCGGCGGGTCAAGCGGTTGGCCGAGTCGTTGGATGTGGATCAGGAGCGGTTGCGGGGGTGGACGTTGTTCCGGGCCGTGGAGTCGGGGGTGCGGGCCCTTCGGGTGGGGCGGGCGAAGGATGCGGAGCTGTTGCTCGAGTTTGCCGGGTGGCTTTGAGGTTGTGCCTGAGAGGGCGCTCACCTTGCCGTCAGTTTCCATGCGAGGACCGGGCAGGCCGACGCCGCTCTCCGGGCGCGTTTCAGGGTACGAGCCGGGACGGAAGTCCCGTCGACGAGCGGGTAACCCCACTCGTCCAACGCGACGTGTTCCGGGAGGAGTTCCGCGCACAGGCCGTGGCCTTGGCAGGACGTCCAGTCGATATCGATGCGCTGGTCCATGTCAGATCTCCCGGGGGACGGGGAGCAGGGGTGTGTGGTCCGTTGCGGTGCACAAACCCCTTGCGTGGGCGTCGAGTTCGGTGGTGAAGGTGGTGAACGCGCTGCGGACCAGGCGGACGGTGCCGTCGGGGTGGTGGCAGGCGCCGCGGCCCTCGACCAGACCGGACCAGCGGGACACATCGGTGCGGGCAGTGCCCTGGGGCCGGGGGTCGCCAGGCTCTGGAAGGGGGCCGCGATGCGGGGCAGGCCGTTGAGGCAGGGGCCGCACTGGCCGGCCGACTGGAGGGCCAGGTAGCGCAGGACCCGGGCCGTCTCCGCGGGGCCGCAGCGGTCGGTGGGGAGGGCAGCCAGGACTCCGGCGCCCATCGTCGTTGCGTCCAGGGAGAGTTGGGCCGCCTCCGCGGCCGGGATCCAGTTCGGAGTCGGTGCGGAAGCGGCTGCAGGCCGCGTCGACCTCGGCGAGGTGCCGGGCCAGCAGCAGGTTGCAGGAGTCCAGCAGGGCCGGGTCGGTGACGACCAGGCGGACCGTGGTGCCCAGGGCACGCCATTCGACGGCGGCCGTCGTGCGGGGCTCGACCGGCGCGCTCATCACGACGCCCCCGAGGTGGAGTCGGTGGAGCCGCTGCCGTTGGAGGACGTCAGGCCCCCCGTGGACGAGGCGGAGGAAGCGGTGTCGCTGGACGACGAGGACGAGCTCGTACCGCTGTTGTCGCTGCTGCCCGATCCTGTGCCACCGGTCGACCCGGTGCTGCTGTTCGTCGTCGAGGACACCGCGCTGGTGTCCGTGTGCATCGTGCCGATCAGCGCGAACATTCCGGCGGCGGCCGCCAGTGTGACGGCCGCCGCTGTCGCCGCGGTGCGCCGGGTCCCTCTGCGGACCGCGGTGCCCCCAGAGGTTTCTGAGGAGTTCCTTTACGCGGTGAGGCGGGCGATCGCCTCGTCCACCGTCAGCTCCTCGCGCTCACCGGTCCTGCGGTCCTTGAGCTCCAGCACGCCCTCGGCGGAGCGGCGGCCGGCGACCAGGATCTGCGGTACGCCGATGAGCTCGGCGTCGGTGAACTTCACACCCGGGGAGACGCCGGCGCGGTCGTCGACGAGGACGCGCAGGCCCACGGCGCGCAGCTTCTCGGAGACCTCCAGGGCCAGTTCGGTCTGCAGGGCCTTGCCGGCGGCGACGACGTGGACGTCGGCGGGCGCGACCTCCTTCGGCCACACCAGGCCCTTGTCGTCGGCGGTCTGCTCGGCGAGCGCGGCGACGGCGCGGGAGACGCCGATGCCGTAGGAGCCCATGGTCACGCGGACCGGCTTGCCGTTCTGGCCGAGGACGTCGAGCTTGAGGGCGTCGGCGTACTTGCGGCCGAGCTGGAAGATGTGGCCGATCTCGATGGCGCGGTCCAGCTTCAGGCCGGTGCCGCACTTGGGGCAGGGGTCGCCCTCCTGGACGACCACGACGTCGACGTACTCGTCGACCTGGAAGTCACGTCCGGCGACGACGTTCTTGGCATGGGTGTGGGCCTTGTTGGCGCCGGTGATCCAGGCCGTGCCGGGGGCCACGCGCGGGTCGGCGATGTACCGGACCTTCTCGCCACGGCCCTGCGGGCCGACGTAGCCGCGGACCAGGTCCGGGCGACCGGCGAAGTCGGCCTCGGTCACCATCTCGACGACGGCCGGGGCGAAGTGCGCCTCGACCTTGTCCATGTCGACCTCGCGGTCGCCGGGGACACCGACGGCGACGATCTCGCCGTCGACCTTGACGAGGAGGTTCTTGAGGGTGGCGGAGGCCTCGACGCCGAGGTGGGCGGCGAGGGTCTCGATGGTCGGGGTGTCCGGGGTGGGGATCTCCTCGAGCGCGGGCACGCCGTCGGCGTCCACCGGCTTCAGCTCGTAGGTGATCGCCTCGGTGTTGGCGGCGAAGTCGCAGTTGGGGCAGTCGGCGAAGGTGTCCTCGCCGGCCCCGGCCGGGGCGAGGAACTCCTCGGACTTGGAGCCGCCCATCGCGCCGGCGGTGGCGGCGCAGATGCGGTAGTCGAGGCCGAGGCGCTCGAAGATCCGCTGGTAGGCCTGACGGTGCAGGGCGTAGGACTGGGCGAGGCCCTCGTCCTCGGTGTCGAAGGAGTACGAGTCCTTCATCAGGAACTCGCGTCCGCGCAGGATGCCGGCCCGCGGGCGGGCCTCGTCGCGGTACTTGTGCTGGATCTGGTAGAGGATGACCGGCAGGTCCTTGTAGGAGGACGCCTGGTCCTTCACCAGCAGGGTGAAGATCTCCTCGTGGGTCGGGCCGAGGAGGTAGTCGCCGCCCTTGCGGTCCTTGAGGCGGAACAGCTCCTGGCCGTACTCGTCCCAGCGGCCGGTGGCGTCGTAGGGCTCCCGGGGCAGCAGGGCGGGGAGCAGGACCTCCTGGGCGCCGATCGCGTCCATCTCCTCACGGACGACGCGCTCGACGTTGGCCAGCACCTTCTTGCCGAGCGGCAGCCAGCTCCAGATGCCGGCCGCGGTGCGGCGGACGTAGCCGGCGCGGACGAGCAGCTTGTGGCTGAGGACCTCGGCGTCCGCCGGGTCGTCGCGCAGCGTCTTCGCCATCAACTGGGACATGCGCTGGACCGGTGCGTTGGCCATGGTTCTCGTACTCCTGCCGGGAAAACGGTGATGGCTAGGAGGTTAGCCGGGGTCGCTGTGCCGGTGGAAATCCGTTACCGGCGGCGCAGCGGGAGGGGGGCGCCCATCACGGCGTACGGCTTCGGGGCGCTGGGGAACAGGACGCGGCGGGCCAGGTCCTCGTAGCCGAGGGAGTGGTAGAGACCGCGGGCCGGGCTGTCGGTGTCGATCGCGGACAGGATCGAGCGGGGTTCGGCGGCGCCGTCGGTGATGGTGGTGATCAGGGAGCGACCGATGCCACGGTTCTGGTAGCGGGGGTGGACGTGCAGCTCGGTGATCACGAAGGAGTCGTCGAGCCAGGCGTCGTGGCCCTGGGCGCGGAGGTAGGGCTCGACGACGGTCGACCACCAGTGGGTGCGGTCGTTCGGCATGCCGTACACGAACCCGACGAGCCGGCCACCGCTGGTTGCGCCGAGGGCGCGGGCTCCGGGGTAGGTCATGTGGCGCAGGACGATCTGCCGGCGGACGGCCACTTCGTCCGCGCCGAGGCCGAAGGCGACGGCCTGGACGGCGAGAGCCTCGTCTACGTGGGCGGGGAGGTCGAGGGGGCCGATGACGAGGTCCATGCGGGGGAGACTACAGGTCTCCCACGAGGCTCAGAACAGCCCTGTGAACAGCGACTAGAAGAGCACGCTCGTGAACGCGCCGACCTCCTGGAACCCCACCTTCAGGTAGGTCCGCCGCGCCGGGGTGTTGAAGTCGTTGACGTACAGGCTCACCACCGGCGCCACGTCGGCCAGGGCGTACCGCAGGACCGCCGCCATGCCGGGCGCCGCGAGGCCCCTGCCCCGGTACTCGGGGGCCACCCAGACGCCCTGGATCTGGCAGGCCTGCGGGGTCGCCGCGCCGATCTCGGCCTTGAAGACGACCTTGCCGTGCTCGTCGAGGCGGGCGAAGGAGCGGCCGGAGCCGACGAGTTCGGCGACCCGGGCCTGGTAGAGCAGACCGCCGTCGCCGGCCAGCGGGGAGACGCCGACCTCCTCGGTGAACATCGCCACGCACGCCGGCATGATCGTCTCCATCTCGTCCTTGCGGATGCGGCGGACGTACGGATCGGGGGCTATGTCGGCGGGCATGCGGTCGGCGACCATGAGCGGCTGGTGGGCGCGGACCTCGCGGGCGGGACCCCAGCTGGGTTCGAGCAGCCGCCACAGCTGGGTGGTGGCCTCGGCGGGGCCGACGATGGAGGAGCAGCGGCGGCCGGCCCGGCGGGCGCGGTCGGCGAAGGACCGCACGGCACGCGGGGTGGCGCAGATCGGGACCAGGTTGGCGCCGGCGTAGCAGAGGGACGTGAGCATGCCGTCCTCGTAGAAGCCCCACATCTCGCCGCCGAGCCGCCACGGGTCGAGGCCGGCGACCTGGACGCGGGACGTCACGAAGGCGTTCGCGACCGGCTCGCGGTCGAGGACGGCGAGCGCGGCGTCCAGGTCGCTCGGTTCGAGCACTCGGGAGGTGGTCTGGGTCAACACGTGCGGGACCTCACGCTGAGGGTTCTGCTGATCTCCGCACTGTACCTGCCGAATGTGGGCCGCGCCGCCCCGTGCGGCGACGCGGGAGGGCCCGTGCGTCAGCCGTGGCTCGTGGGATGGCCGTAGCCGACCTGTATCTCGTCGATCCGCAGCTGCTGGTAGAACGCGGGCACGGTGGGGGCGCCCCAGGTGGTGGGCACGTCGAGGCGGATGTAGCGGGTGCGCAGAGCGGCGGGGAGGTCGATGAAGCGGATGCCGCGGGCGCTCTCCAGCACCCCGGCCTTCACCTCACTCCATGTCGTTCCGTCGTCACTCACGGACACGGTGTAGTCCTTGATCCGCGCGGAGTCCTCCTTCCTGCCGAAGGTCTCCCGGTTGTATGTCGGCGACCATTCGCGCTGGTTGACGCCGAGGAAGGAGGCCTTGCGGACGCGGCCGAGGTCGAGGGTGTAACTGGCGGGCAGGACACCCTTGTTGTCGCTGTAGGTGTTGAAGTCGCCATCGGTGAGGGCGGGATCGGAGGCCTTGACCGCACCGGTCGGGTAGACGCCCTCGCGCACGGGTGCCGTACGGACCTTGAAGACGGTGTCGTACGGGTCCCAGTCGGTGACACCCTTGATGGTGAGGGTGCCGCCCTGCTGGTCGAAGTGGAACCGCTTGCCGGTGCGCAGGTCGGTGATCCTCTCGATCCGGTAGCCGTTGTCACGGATGCGGACCTGGTCGCCGGAGGTCGGCTTCGTGGTGACGTGGACGTACTGGGTCGTGCGGTCGGTGCGGCTGACGGTGATGTAGCCGTAGGAGCCGTCGTTCCAACTGCCGGGCTGCATACCGCCGTACATGAAGCCGCCGCCGTACACCCCGTGCAGGGACTGCCAGATGGGCGGGAGGTAGTCCTTCATCAGGTCGAGGAACTTCTCCTGCTGGGCGGGGAAGCGGCCGTTGACCATGGCGGTGAAGTCGGCGAGGGAGAGGATGGAGTTGCCCGCGTTGGCGATGTACCGGTCGACGTTGAGACCGGTCGACACCGGGCGGTCCTGGCCGTCGTACCACCAGCTGCCCGTGTCGGGGACCTTGTAGCAGGACTCGGTCAGGCGGGGCATCGGGGTCCAGATCGCCGACGGCTGGTCGTACGGCGGGGTCATGCCGACTTTCTGCTCATGGGACACCATGTCCATGATCGGGGTGTCCTCGTTGTTGTTGCTCAGGGTCATGTCCGGGCGCAACTGGCGGATCTGCTCGTAGAGCTGGTGCTGTTCCCAGTACTCGTTGTCGTTGTCGATCCAGAAGCCCGACAGCTTCCGGTACTTCTTCATGACCTCGAAGAAGTTGTCGTAGCTGAACTCGCCGAAGCCCTCGCGGGTGGTGAGGTCGACGTCGTGGCCCTTGTAGGCCGAGTAGGCGGCGGAGTCGAGGGTCTCGACGCCCTGCTCGTTGTGCCACTTGGGGTCGTCGGTCATGTAGAGGATGACCTTCAGGCCCTTCTTGGCGGCCGCGTCGATGAGTTCACCGAGGATGTCCCGCTTGGTCGAGCAGGAGCCGGGGATCGCCGACGGCCAGGGGCGGGCGTAGCCGAGGCGGGAGTGGAAGGTGGCGAGGACGATGTAGCTCGCGCGGATCTTGCGGGCCTCGTCGACCCAGTAGTCCGGGTTCCAGCCGCCGTCGGTGACGTCCTTCTCCCAGCTCGCGCAGTCGAGGTGTTTGGGCGCGGTGAACATGCCCCAGTGCAGGAACATGCCCGCGGTGGCGTTGCGCAGCATGGTCTGGCGGGGCGGGTACGCGGGGTGGTGCGCGGCCGCCGCCTGCGATGCGGGCGCGGCGAACAGGCCGCAGAGCAGGGCGAGTACGGCCACCCACAGCAGGTGGACGGTGCTCCGTGCGGGTCTCATGGATACGTGACCTCTGTTCCGTTGACGAACACTTTCCTCAGGACGAGATCCGGTGCGGACTCGATGACGTTCGGCTCGGCGATGCCCGTGAAGTCGCAGCGCTCGATGCGGATGTGGCGGAAGGGGTCGGAGTCCAGGCCTTCGAGGTTGATGGCGCGGCGGGCGCCGTCGTGGACCATGTCCTGGACGTGGACGTTGCGGATGACCGCCGGGCGGTCGCCGGTCTGGCCGGAGTAGCGGGTGGTCAGGTAGACGCAGTCCCGGTCGATCTGCCGTCCGGTGAAGCGGCGGACGTACACGCCGTCGATGGCGCCGCCGCGCTTCTTGTTGGTCTTCAGGAAGACGGGATGGCGAGGGTTGTAACGGCCGGGGAAGTCAAGGGGGTTGATGCGGCAGTCCTCGGCGAAGACGTCGTACACCCCGCCGGACATCTCGCTGCCGACGGCGATACCGCCCCACCGCCCGGAGAACACGCAGTCGCGTACGACGATGTTCCGGCTCGGCGTGCCGACCCGCAGTCCGTCCTCGTCGCGGCCGGACTTGACGGCGATCGAGTCGTCCTCGGTGTGGAAGCGGCAGCCGGTGATGTACACGTCCTCGCAGCACTCGGGGTCGCAGCCGTCGCTGTTGTTGATGCGGCCGATGACGTCGACGTCCTGGATCAGGATGTTGCGGGACAGCACCGGGTGGAGGGTCCACATGGCCGGTTCGAGGACCGTGACATCGCGGATGAGGATGTTCCGGCAGCGGTAGAACTGGACCATGTTGGGGCGCAGGTAGTGGCCGGCGCCGAAGACCCGCTCGGCGACGGGCACGCCCCGCTCGCCCATGCCGCGCAGCGCCTCCTGGTCGGCCGGTGCGCCGCCGCCGGGGTCGCGCCAGCTCTTCCAGGGGCCCGCCATGCCCTGTCCGTCGAGGGTGCCGGGACCGGTGATCGCTAGGTCGCGCCGGCCGTGGGCGTAGATGAAGGGCGAGTAGTTGTAGCACTCGGTGCCCTCGAAGCGGGTGAGGACGACCGGGAGGTAGTCGGCGGGGTCGGTGCTGAACAGGACGGTGCCCCGGACATGCAGGTCCACCCCGCTGAGCAGGTGGATCGCACCGGTGAGGAACACGCCCTCGGGAACGACGACATGGCCGCCCCCGGCCTCGTGGCAGGCCTCGACGGCCCGGCGGAAGGCGAGCGTGTTCTTGGTGGTGCCGTCGCCGACCGCGCCGTAGCGGCGGATGTCGAAGAAGCGGTGCGGGAAGGCGGGCGGGCGGATGCGGGCGAGGATGCGGGGGACGCGGGACCAGGGGTCGGCGGGGGCGCCGGAGGCCGGTGGCCTCGGCAGGGCGAGGGCGGCACCGGAGGCCTTGAGGAGCGTACGGCGCCTCATGGCGTCGTCACCTCCGTGCCGTTGACGGTGACGTGCCGTTCGGTGAGGTCGTCGGTGTACGTCACGCTGTCCGGGCCGCGGACCCCGGTGAAGTCGCAGTGGTCCAGATGGACGCCGTGGAGGTGGTCGGTGGCGAGGCCCTCGAGGTTCAGGACCGCCTTCGCTCCGTCCAGGCGGGTGCGGCGGACGGTGATGTCCTCGACGGTGACCGGGAGGGTGCCGTTCTCACCGCCGTTGTAGTTCGCGGTGACATAGACGGCCTCGCGGTCCACGTCCGTACCCGTGAAGTCCCGGATGTGCACGCCGGAGACGAAGCCGCCGCGCTTTTTGCTGGTCTTGACGTACAGCGGATACTTGACCGGGTAACGGCCGGGAAATTCAGGCGGGTTGACGACACACCGCTCGGCGAAGACGTTCCGTACCCCGCCCGACACCTCGCTGCCGACCGCGAGCCCGCCCCAGCGCCCGGAGAATCGGCAGTCCTGCACGACGACGTTCTCACTGGGCACGCCGACGCGCCGGCCGTCCTCGTCGCGTCCCGACTTCACCGCGACGCAGTCGTCGTTGGTGTCGAAGGAGCACTCGCTGATATGGACGTCCCGGCAGGCCTCGGGGTCGCAGCCGTCGGTGTTGTAGAGGGTGCTGTCGACGGTGACGCGGCGGACGGTGACATTGCTGGACAGCACCGGGTGCACGGTCCACATCGGCGGGTCGACCAGCGTGACGTCGCTGACCAGGACGTTGCGGCAGCGGTGGAACTGGATCAGCTGGGGCCGCAGGTGGTGCCCGGCGCCGAAGACCCGCTCGGCGACCGGGACGCCCGAACTGCCCATCTGGCGCAGGAGTTTCTGGTCGGGCGACTGGAGCTTGCCGTCGCGGTACCAGCTCTCCCAGGGGCCGAGCCGGGCCTGCCCGTCGATGATGCCGGTGCCGGTGACGGCGACGTTCTCGCAGCCGTGGGCGTAGACGAACGGCGAATAGTTCCAGCACTCGGTGCCCTCCCAGCGAGTGAGCACCGCGGGGAGGTAGTCGGCGGGGTCGGGGCTGAAGGCGATGACGGCGTTCTCGGTGACATGGAGGTCGACGTTGCTCCGCAGATGGATCGCCCCTGTCAGGTACCTGCCATCCGGTACGACGACCCGGCCGCCGCCCGCCTCATGAGCGGCGGCGACGGCCCGTCGGAACGCCTCGGTGCACGGGGTCACTCCCCCGGCGACGGCGCCGAAGTCCCGTATGTCGAACCGGCGTCCGGGGAATCGCGGCGGCCTGATCCGGGCGAGGATGGCGGGCACCCGGGCCCAGGGGTCGGCGGGGGCCGCCTCGGCGGGCGGCTGCGTCAACAGCGGGGCGGCCGCGGCCAGGCCCCCCGCGGCGAGGGCGGTGCGTCGGGAGATGCGGGCGGTGCGTCGAGGGAAGCTTGCGCGCAAGGGGGATCACCTGTTTCTTACGGACGGTGCGGGTACGGTCCGGTCGGTCAGCCGCGGGCCTGCTCCTCCCTCACCCGGGTGACCAGCTGCGTCGGATTGACGAAGCGCAGCGCGATCACCAGCAGCACCAGCATCGACGCCGTGTACATCACGGCCATCGCGTCGATCGACTGCTGCGTACGGATGCCGGCCGAGAAGACGGCGTAGTAGAGGGCGACGACCAGCGTCTGGCTGTCCGGGCCCGCGGTCAGGAACGTCAGCTCGAACATGCCGACCGTGCGGACGAGGACCAGCACGGACGCGGCGAGGATGCCCGGCACCAGCAGCGGCGCGAGGACCCGCAGCAGCACGGACGCCGTCCGCGCCCCGCACATCCGCGCCGCCGCCTCGATGCGCGAGTCGATCTGCTCGATGAACGGGGTCATGGTCAGCACCACGAACGGCACCGACGGCACGAGGTTCGCCAGCACGACCCCGGTCAGCGTGCCCGCCAGCTGGAACTTGTACAGCACGGTGGCGAGCGGAATGCCGTACGTCAGCGGCGGGACCAGGATCGGCAGCAGGAACAGCAGCAGGACCAGCTTCTTGCCGGGGAAGTCGCGGCGGGCGAGCGCGTAGGCGGCCGGGACGCCGACGGCCACCGACACCGCGACCACCAGCAGCGAGACCAGCGCGGTCGTCCAGAAGACCTGCCCCAGCGAGAACTCCCGCCAGGCCTCGCCGTACCACTTCGTCGTCCAGCCCTCGGGCAGCCAGCTGGTGAACCAGCGGGTGCCGAAGGAGTCGGCGAGCGGGACGCCCACGATCCCGGCGAGGTTGACCAGGAAGAGCCCGAAGACGAGCACGGCGGCCCAGGCACCGGGCTTGCGCCACCAGGGCCGCGGGCGCGCGGAGGCCTCCTTCGCCGGTGCGGGCGCCTCGAGTACGTCGGTCATCAGCCCTTGCCTCCCGTCGCCCCGCGGTACAGCAGCGAGCGCCAGCCCAGCACCAGGACGACCACCGCGAGCATCACCCCGGCCATCACCATCGCGATCGCCGAGCCCAGCGAGTAGTCGAACTTCTGGAAGGCCGCCTGGTAGGCCTCGATGGAGATGACGTGCGTGGCACCGCGCGGGTCGCCGACCAACTGCGCGGAGGGGAACACCGCGAAGGCCAGCACGAAGGAGAGACAGAAGGTGATCGCGAGGCCGGGGGCGAGCAGCGGCAGCATGATGTGCCGGAAGCGGTGCCACCGTCCCGCGCCGAGCGTGGCCGCCGCCTGCTCCAGGCTGGGGTCGATGCCGGTGAGGTACGACAGCGTCAGCAGGTAGGAGAAGGGGAAGCCGGTGATGACCAGCGAGGCCAGAACTCCCCAGTAGTTGTGCACGAGTTGGAGGGGCTGGTCGGTCAGGCCGAGGTCGTGGAGGATCTTGTTGAGCCAGCCGCTGGGACCGAGGTAGCCGAGCAGGCCCTCGGCGGTGAGGACCGTGCCCAGCGTGATCGGCATGACCAGGATCGTGGTCAGCAGCCGGCGCCCGCGGAAGGGGCGGCGGGTGCCGAAGGCGACAGGGACGGCCGCGAGGCAGTTGATCAGGGCGGCGGGCACGGCGAGCCTGAGGGTGATCCAGATCGTCTCGCGCAGATACGGATCGTCGAAGAACCGCCGGTAGTTGGCGAACGCTCCCCCGCCGTGCTGCGGCTGGAAGGAGAGCTGAAGGCCGTAGAGGAAGGGGTAGCAGAACAGCAGGACGAGGAAGACGACGCCGGGGAGCGCGAGCAACAGCGTGCGGTCGACCCCCCGTTCGGCGAGGCGATGGCGCAGGGCGGGCTTTCCCGTGCCGACGGCGCTCATGAGGCCGTCACCGCCTTCGGGTTGGCCGCCGCCGTCCGCGTACGGTCGTCGTCGGCCGCGAACACCAGCACCCGCTCGGCGGGCGCGGCCAGCCGCACTTCGTCGTCCGGGGCGAGCCGGGCGCGGGTACGGAAGTGGACCTGCCGGCCGTCCGACAAGGCCGCCTCGACGGCGAGTTCGCGACCGTGGTACTCGACGACCTCGACCCGTGCGGGCAGTCCGGCTCCCCCTTCGGCGACGACGTCCAGGTCCTCGGGCCGTACCGCAACCGTCACCCGGCCACCGGCGGCCGCACCGGACCGGTCCAGGCCGGTCAACCGGGTTCCGGCCAGGTCCACTTGGGCGTGTTCACCGTCGGTCGCAACCAGGGGGGCGTCGAGCATCGTGCGGTAGCCCATGAACCCGGCGACATAACGGTTGGCCGGACGGGCGTACACCTCCTCGGGTGTGCCGATCTGCTGTGTGCGCCCGTCACGCAGCACGACCAGCCGGTCGGCCAGCGACAGCGCCTCCTCCTGGTCATGGGTGACGTACACCGTGGTGAGGCCGAGACGCCGGTGCAGGCGCTTGATCTCGGCGCGCATCTCCAGACGCAGGGCCGCGTCCAGGTTGGACAGCGGCTCGTCCATCAGCACCAGACGCGGTTCGAGGACGACGGCGCGAGCGATGGCGACACGCTGCTGCTGCCCGCCGGAGAGCTGCCCGGGCCGCTTGTGCGCGTGCTCGGTGAGATGCACCAGCTCAAGGGCCCGGTCGGTGCGTTCGGCCGCCTCCGCCTTCGGCACCCGGCCCATCCGCAGCCCGAAGGCGACGTTGCCGCGGACGGTCATGTGCGGGAAGAGGGCGTAGTTCTGGAAGACCATGCCGAACCCGCGCCGCTCGGGGGCCAGTTGGTCGATGCGCTCACCGTCCAGCAGGATCGCCCCGCCGGTCAGCGGCAGCAGCCCGGCCAGACAGTTGAGCGCGGTGGACTTGCCGCAGCCGGAGGGCCCGAGCAGCGCGACGAACTCGCCGCCCGAGATCTCCAACTCCAGCTCGTGCAGCGCCTGGTGCCGTCCGAACCGGCGCGAGACACGCTCCAGGCGCAGGGTGTGGAACCGGGCCATGCGATCAACCGCCCGCCACGTTCCGGCTCCACAGGTCGAAAGCGGTGACCTGCTGCTGGGCCGGGAGGGACGGCTTCTTCGGGAACTGGTCGATCCAGGAGTCGAAGTCCTTGTTCCCGTACGTGGCGATCGTCTGCTGCGACTTGGCGGGAGCCATCGACAGCGGTACGTCCTTCACCGCCGGGCCCGGGTAGAAGTAGCCGTCGTCGTACGCCTTGGCCTGCTGCTTCGGCGTCAGGATCCACTTGATGAGGTTGAGGTCGGCGGACATGACGTCCGCGCTCACGCCCTTCGGTACGACCGCGTACTGGGCGTCGGTCACCCACGTCATGTCGTCGAAGTGCGCGACCGCCATCTTCTTCGGGACGGTGCCGAGGGCGCGCGGGTTGATGTACCAGCCGGTGGTGCTCTGGATCATGTCGACCTGACCGGAGGCGAGGTTCTTCATCGTCTCGGTGGTCCCGGAGGCGTACGGCGCCGCGTACTTGTCGAGCTCCTTCAGATAGGCCCAGGTCTTGTCCCAGCCGTGCTCGGGGTCGTTGGGGTCCTTGTCGCCGAGCAGGTACGGCAGTCCCATCAGCCAGGTGCGGCCGGGCCCGGAGTTGGCGGGGTCGGCGTACTGGTAGCGCTTGGGGTGGGCCTTGGCCCAGGCGAGCAGCTCCTGCGGGGTCCTCGGCGGGCTCTTGACCTTGTCCGGGTCGTACTCGACGAGCGGTCCGGACGGGTAGTAGACGATCGCCTGCCCCTTGCCCTGTGCCAACTTGGCCATGTCGGCGGCCGGCGGGAGATAGTCCGGACTGCCGATCGCGTCCTGGTGGGCGGCGAGGTCCGACCACAGGTTCTGCGAGAGACCGGCCGCGAGTCCGTCCGTGCCGGTGAGCACCAGGTCGATCTGGACCCGGCCGGCCTGCTGCTGCGCCTTGATCTTTCCGGCGAGGTCGGGCGCCGGGGCCTTGCCGTACGTCACCTTGCTGACGATGTCCGGATGCTCCTTGCGGAACTCCTCGATCATCCCCTGGGTGAGCTGGAGGTTGCCCGCCACATCGAGGATGTCCAGGGCGACCGGCTTGGAGGGCTTGGCGGGAATCTTCTGATCCGCCCCCTTGTCATCGGATGACTTGTCGTCGGGAGCCCCGCAGGCAGCAACGGCACCAATGAGCAGCAGAGCCGCCACAGCGAGCCGTGGTGCGTGGTGTCGACGAGCTTGACGAGCTCGGGAGCTGTACTGCTTTCGGAACACGGCGGCTCCTGCAGGCGTCGGCCGGGTGGGGGCCCGGCAATGAGACAGCGCTTCCTCGGTCCGTGTGCTCGAACAAGGTCCTGCGAGACATCGGATCTGTCAAGGCGCTGAGCTCAGATTGGTCCGGACGAACCACGAACCCGCAGCTCAACGGCGAGCGTTACCGATTCGATGCCTTCGTCGCCCGCCATCAGCCGGGCGAGCGCGTCGCCGGCCACGCGGCCGAGACCGCCGCGGGGTACCGCTACCGTGGTCAGCGGCGGCGAGGAGTAGCGGGCCAGATCGATCTCGTCGAAGCCGGTCAGGGACAGCTCCCCGGGCACCCGTACGCCCATCTCGGTCAGCCGGGACAGCAGCCCCAGGGCCACGAAGTCGTTGTAGGCGACGACCGCGGTGGCGGCGCTGTCGACGACGGCGGGCCCGGCGCCGTACCCCTCGTCCGTGGTGGATCCGCAGGCCAGGACGGTCACCTCCAGCCCGAAGGCCCGGGCACCGGAGAGCGCCCGCAGCCGCTCCTTGTTGGCCCAGGAACCCTGAGGGCCGGCGAGGTAGGCGACCTTGCGGTGGCCGAGCTGGGAGAGGTGCCCGCACAGCGCGAGCAGGCCCTGGTAGAAGTCCACACACACGGAGGTCAGGGCGAGGCCGGGCTCCTGCCGGTTGGCGACGAGCAGCGGGACCCCGCGCGCGACGAGGGCGGCGAGTTCCTGCCGCGGCATCCGGGGCGAGGCGAGCAGCAGCCCGTCCGCGTACCGCATCAGCTCCTCGGCCAGCTCCCGCTCCACGCCCGGATCCTCGTCGGAGTCCATGACCACGACCCGCGCGCCACGCTCCCGAGCGCTCGCGGAGAAGGTCTTGATCAGGTCGCTGAAGTGCGGGTTGGCGAGATCGGGCACGAGCACGCCGATACTCCCCGAACGCCCCCGGGCCAGCCCCTGGGCCGCCGCGCTCGGCCGGTACCCCAGCTCCTCGATGGCGAGCCGCACCCGGTCCGCGAGGACCGGGTCCACGGTCCCGATGCCGTTGAGCACCCGGGAGACGGTGGACACGGAGGCGTCGGCCGCGCGGGCCACATCCGCGATGGTGACGCGTTTGGCCCGCCCGCCACTCCGAGCCGACCGGGGTTCCCGCACCCGCGGGGGTTCCGCCATGGCCATCGGGCTCTCCCTCCGGTCGGTCCCGAGAAGGCCCGAGGGAGCGCTTTCTCGACGACGACGGCTTCTGGGGAGAAGCTAGCGGTGGGGAGCCGGGTGGGGAAGATCCCATGCGGGTGGTGGCGGGGCGGGGACGCGCGGTTCGGCCATGGCAGGACGTGGCGAGGCGGGACGCCACGATGGCCGTGCGGGCAGACGCGCCCCGAAGGGGCGCGGGGAACTGCGCGACAAGCCACGACGAAACCCGCGGACGGCTGAAGGACAGCAGGCCCGACCACGGGCCGCCCCGGGCATCAACCCTTGACCGACACCTCGGGCTCGCCCGACGCGACCCCGGCCTCCTCCATCTGCTCGGCCAGCTTCATGGCCTCCTCGATGAGGGTCTCCACGATCTTCGACTCGGGGACCGTCTTGATGACCTCGCCCTTGACGAAGATCTGCCCCTTGCCGTTGCCGGACGCGACGCCGAGGTCTGCCTCACGCGCCTCACCCGGACCGTTGACGACACACCCCATGACGGCCACCCGAAGCGGAACCTCCATCCCCGTGAGCCCCGCCGTGACCTCCTCCGCGAGCTTGTACACGTCCACCTGCGCGCGCCCGCAGGACGGACACGACACGATCTCCAGGCCCCGCTGCTTGAGGTTCAGGGACTCCAGGATCTGGTTGCCGACCTTGACCTCCTCGACGGGAGGGGCGCTCAGCGAGACCCGGATCGTGTCGCCGATGCCCTGCGAGAGCAGCGCGCCGAAGGCGACCGCCGACTTGATCGTGCCCTGGAACGCCGGCCCCGCCTCGGTCACCCCGAGATGCAGCGGGTAATCACACTGCGCGGCGAGCTGCTTGTACGCCTCGATCATCACGACCGGGTCGTTGTGCTTGACCGAGATCTTGATGTCCCGGAAGTCGTGCTCCTCGAAGAGCGACGCCTCCCACAGCGCGGACTCCACCAGCGCCTCGGGCGTCGCCTTGCCGTACTTCTGCAGCAGCCGCCGGTCGAGCGAGCCGGCGTTGACGCCGATCCGGATCGGCGTGCCGTGGTCCTTGGCGGCCCGCGCGATCTCCTTGACCTTGTCGTCGAACTGCTTGATGTTCCCGGGGTTCACCCGCACCGCGGCGCAGCCGGCCTCGATCGCCGCGAAGACGTACTTCGGCTGGAAGTGGATGTCGGCGATGACCGGGATCTGCGACTTGCGGGCGATCGTCGCGAGCACGTCCGCGTCGTCCTGCGTGGGGCACGCCACCCGCACGATCTGGCAGCCGGACGCCGTCAGCTCGGCGATCTGCTGCAGGGTCGCGCCGACGTCGGAGGTACGGGTCGTGGTCATGGACTGCACGGACACGGGCGCGTCACCGCCCACCGCCACGGACCCGACCTGGATCTGCCGGCTCTTCCGACGCTCGGCAACCCTGGTCGGAACGGACGGCATGCCGAGAGAAATCGCAGTCATCTGCTGTGCAACCCCAAGTCGTGGATCAAGATCCGGTCCCGGAACAACGGGCTCCAGGCTTCGAGATTACGGCACCCGCCCAGGCCCGAGCACATCCCGCTCCTAAACGCACTCAAACGAAGGCGGCCCGGAACCGATGGCTCCGGGCCGCCGCGAACTCCTCATGGCTAGGTGATTTTCACCGGGTTAACGACGTCCGCCACCAGGACCAGAAGCGTGAAGCAGACGAAGATCCCCGCCACCACATAAGCCACCGGCATCAGCTTCGCCACGTCGAAGGGGCCCGGGTCCGGGCGCTTCAGGAGGCGGGCCAGGTTGCGGCGGAGGGACTCCCACAGGGCGCCCGCGATGTGGCCGCCGTCCAGGGGGAGCAGCGGGAGCATGTTGAAGAGGAACAGGGAGAGGTTGAAGCCGGCGACCAGCATGACGAACATCGCCAGTTGCTGGGTGGCCGGGACGTCCAGCGTGAAGATCTCGCCGCCGACGCGGGCCGCGCCGACCACGCCCATCGGGGAATCGGGGGCGCGCTTGCCGCCGTCGAACGCGGCGTCCCAGAGGCCGGGGATCTTGCCGGGCAGGGCGGCGATGGAGTCGACGGCGTCGCCGACGCGGTCGCCCATCCAGGTCAACGACTGGCCGAAGTCCTGCTTGACGATGCCGGTGGCGGCGCTGAAGCCGAGGAAGCCGGCGCTGACGTACTTGCCCTGGACGATCTGGCCGCTGGAGTCCTTCTTGGCGACCTGGTTGGTGGCGATGGTGGCGTGGAGGGTGACCTCCTTGCCCTGGCGGTCGACGACGATCGCGACGGGCTTGCCGGGGTCGGAGCGGATCAGGTCGGACAGCTTGTTCCAGTCGTCGGTCCGTACGCCGTCGAAGGAGACGATCTTGTCGCCGGGCTTGAGACCCGCGGCGGCGGCCGGGGAGGCGGGGTCGCCCTTCTTGCAGGTGTCGCGGTTCTCGCTCTGGGCGATCACGCACTGGGAGACGGAGCTGACCGTGGTGGTCTGCTGGGAGATGCCGAAGCCCATCAGGACGGTGAGGAAGAGGGCGACGGCGAGGATCAGGTTCATGAAGGGGCCCGCGAACATCACGATGACCCGCTTCCAGGGGGCGCGGGTGTAGAAGAGGCGGGTCTCGTCGCCGGGGCGCAGTTCCTCGAAGGCGGCGGAGCGGGCGTCCTCGATCATGCCGCGCCAGGGTGAGGTGGAGCGTGCGGTGATCTTGCCGTCGTCGCCGGGCGGGAACATGCCGATCATGCGGATGTAGCCGCCGAAGGGGACGGCCTTGATGCCGTACTCGGTCTCGCCCTTCTTGCGTGACCAGATGGTCGGGCCGAAGCCGACCATGTACTGGGGCACGCGGATGCCGAAGAGTTTGGCCGTGGACAGGTGCCCCAGCTCGTGCCACGCGATCGAGATCAGCAGGCCGAACGCGAAGACGACTATGCCGAGGATCATCATCAGGGTCGTCATGCACGCGCCTCCGCGGTCGCCGTGGTCTGCGTCAGTTCCCTCGCCCGGGCTCGTGCCCAGGTCTCCGCTTCGAGGACGTCCGACACGGTGAGTGAGGTTCCCGTACGCGGTGTGCCGTGTTCCTCGACCACTCGCGTGACGGTTTCCATGATCCCGTTGAAGGGGAGCGCGCCGGTGCGGAAGGCCTCGACGCTCTCCTCGTTGGCCGCATTGAACACCGCGGGGGCGGTGCCCGCGAGTTCTCCGACGTGCCGGGCGAGGTTCACCGAGGGGAAGGCGTCGTTGTCGAGGGGGAAGAACTCCCATGTCGACGCCTTGCTCCAGTCGAAGGCGGGTGCCGCGTCCGGGACGCGTTCGGGCCAGCCGAGGCCGATGGCGATGGGCCCGCGCATGTCGGGGGGTGTCGCCTGGGCGATCGTCGATCCGTCCGTGAACTCAATCATCGAGTGGACATACGACTGGGGGTGCACGACCACCTCAATGCGGCTGAAGGGAATGTCGTAGAGGAGGTGGGCCTCGATCACCTCCAACCCCTTGTTGACGAGGGTCGCGGAGTTAATCGTGATGACGGGGCCCATGGCCCAGGTGGGGTGGGCGAGGGCGTCCTCGACGGTCACCCGGGCGAGGTCGGCCTTGGTACGGCCGCGGAAGGGGCCGCCGGATGCGGTGACGACCAGTTTGCGTACGTCGGCCCGGGTGCCGGAGGCCAGCGCCTGGAAGAGGGCGGCGTGTTCGGAGTCGACGGGGATGATCTGGCCGGGCTTGGCGAGGGCCTTGACGAGGGGGCCGCCGACGATGAGCGATTCCTTGTTGGCGAGCGCGAGGGTGCGTCCGGCTTCCAGGGCGGCGAGGGTGGGAGCGAGTCCGATGGAGCCGGTGATGCCGTTGAGCACGGTGTGGCAGTCGGCGGCGGCGAGGTGGGTGGCCGCGTCGGGTCCGGCGAGGATCTCGGGGAGAGGATCGCCGGGGCCGTACAGGCTCGTGAGTGCCTCGCGCAGCTGGGGTACGACGTCCTCGCGGGCGACCGCGACGGTCCGTACCCGGAGCTGGTGCGCCTGCTCGGCGAGGAGGGCGACGCGGCCGCCGTTGGCGGAGAGGCCGGTGACCCGGAAGCGGTCGGGGTTGCGCCGTACGAGGTCGATGGCCTGGGTGCCGATCGACCCGGTGGAGCCGAGGATCACCACGTCCTTCGGGCCGCTGCCCGCCACGGGGTCGTAGACGAGGTGCGGGTCAGCGAGTGGGGATGGACTGTCGCTCATTCCTCCATTGTGGCCGTAAGGACGGTGTGTGAGGACAGCGCGTCCCCCTCGTCCCCCGCACGGGGGGTGAGGGGGACGCGTCTTCGTCTCTTCGGTCACGCTCGCCCCGAGCGTCTTCGTCCCTTCGGTCAGCTGATGGGGCGGTGGACGTTGTCCTTCTCGGAGGGGCCGGGGGCGGCCTCGGCGATCCAGGGGCCTTCGCCGGACGGGTCGACGATGCCCTGTTCGAGCCATTCGTAGGTGCCGGACATGACGCCCTTGACGAGTTTGCGGTCGACGTCGTCGGTGTTGGTCCACAGCCGGTTGAAGAGTTCCTCGACGCGGATGCGGGCCTGGCGGCAGAAGACGTCGGCGAGCTGGTAGGCCTCGCGGCCGTGGTCGCCCTGGCTGCGCAGGAGTTCGGCGCGGACGCAGGCGGCGCTCATCGCGAACAGTTCGGCGCCGATGTCGACGATCCGGCCGAGGAAGCCCTGTTTGGTCTCCATCTTCCCCTGCCAGCGGGACATGGCGTAGAAGGTGGCGCGGGCGAGCTTGCGGGCGTGCCGTTCTACGTAGCGCAGGTGTCCGGAGAGGTCGACCTCCCGCTTGAACTCGCTGTAGGAGGCGGGGAGTTGGCCTGGGCCGGCGACGAGTTTCGGCAGCCACTTGGCGTAGAAGACGCCCGCGCCCATGCCTGCTTTCGCCTTGTCCTGGAGGGACTTGTCGGGGTCGATGAGGTCGCCGGCGACGGACAGGTGGGCGTCGACCGCCTCGCGGGCGATGAGGAGGTGCATGATCTCGGTGGAGCCCTCGAAGATGCGGTTGATGCGCAGGTCGCGGAGGACCTGTTCGGCGGGGACGGCGCGTTCGCCGCGGGCCCGGAGGGAGTCCGCCGTCTCGAAGCCGCGGCCGCCGCGGATCTGGACGAGTTCGTCGGCGATGAGCCAGCCCATCTCGGAGGCGTAGAGCTTGGCGAGGGCGCCTTCGATGCGGATGTCGTTGCGGTCCTCGTCGGCCATCTGGGAGGACAGGTCGAGTACGGCCTCCAGGGCGAAGGTGGTGGCGGCGATGAAGGAGATCTTGGCGCTGACGGCTTCGTGCTGGGCGATCGGCTTGCCCCACTGCTCGCGGGCGGCGGACCATTCGCGGGCGATCTTCAGGCACCACTTGCCGGCGGCGACGCAGGAGGCGGGGAGGGAGAGCCGGCCGGTGTTGAGGGTGGTGAGCGCGATCTTCAGGCCGGCGCCCTCGGGGCCGATGCGGTTGGCGGCGGGGACGCGGACCTGGTGGAAGCGGGTGACGCCGTTCTCGATGCCGCGCAGGCCCATGAAGGCGTTGCGGTTCTCGACGGTGATGCCGGGCGAGTTGGTCTCGACGACGAAGGCGGTGATGCCGCCCTTGTGGCCCTCGCTCCTGGGGACGCGGGCCATGACGACGAGGAGGTCGGCGACGACGCCGTTGGTGGTCCAGAGTTTGACGCCGTCGAGGACGTAGTCGTCGCCGTCGCGTACCGCGGTGGTGGCGAGGCGGGCGGGGTCGGAGCCGACGTCCGGTTCGGTGAGAAGGAAGGCGCTGATGTCGGTGCGGGCGCACCGGGGCAGGAACTGTTCCTTCTGTTCCTGGGTGCCGAACAACTTGAGCGGCTGCGGTACGCCGATCGACTGATGTGCGGAGAGCAGTACGCCGATGGCCGGGGAGGCGGAGCCCGCCAGGGTGAGGGCCTTGTTGTAGTACACCTGGGTGAGGCCGAGGCCGCCGTACTTGGTGTCGATCTTCATGCCGAGGGCGCCGATCTCCTTGAGGCCGTTGATGACCTCGTCGGGGATGCGGCCCTCGCGTTCGATGAGGGCGCCGTCGACCTTGGTCTCGCAGAAGTCGCGGAGCTTGGCGAGGAACTCCTCGCCGCGCTGGGCGGCCTCGGTGGAGGGGGTGGGGTGGGGGTGGACCAGGTCGAGGCGGAAGCGGCCGAGGAACAGTTCCTTGGCGAAGCTGGGCTTGCGCCATTCCTGTTCCCGGGCCGCCTCGGCCACCTGGCGGGCCTCACGTTCGGAGACGATGGGCTTGGCGGGGCTGGCGGACATGCGGCTCACCTCGTCGCGAAGGGGGATCTTGGGCGTATTGGTTACCGACGGGTGCTACCCGATCGTATGTACCCGATACCGGGCGACCCCACCACCCTTCGCGCGACCGTTCGGCCGAAGGGGTGTCTAAGCTGACATCCCACGTTTGTCGTCTTTGGGTGAGGAAGTCTGTCGAAGCGCTTCGACAGACTATGGACACCCAGGGGCGGCAGAGCTAGTGTCGGACCACCCCCACACCCACCCCTGTCAGTCATGCGCACTGTCGAAGCGCTTCACACCGCTTGGAGAGCTGGATGGTCACCCTCGCCGAGGTCGCCCAGCACGCCGGAGTCTCGGCGAGCACGGTGAGCTATGTCCTCAGCGGCAAGCGGTCCATCTCCGCGACCACCCGGCAGCGGGTCGAGCAGAGCATCCGCGAGCTCGGCTACCACCCGAACGCGGGCGCCCGGGCGCTCGCCAGCAGCAGGTCGAACATCATCGCGCTGATGGTCCCGCTGCGCACCGACATGTACGTGCCGGTGATGATGGAGATCGCCATCGCGGTGGCCACGACGGCCCGCACCCATGGGTACGACGTGCTGCTGCTGACCGGCGAGGAGGGCCCGGACGCCGTCCGCCGGGTCACCGGCAGCGGGCTGGCGGACGCGATGATCCTGATGGACGTCGAACTCGACGACGAGCGGCTGCCGTTGCTGCGCGGCACCGACCAGCCGTCGGTGCTGATCGGGCTGCCCGCCGAGACGACGGGTCTGACCTGCGTGGACCTGGACTTCCGGGCGACGGGCGCACTGTGTGTGGAGCATCTGGCGATGCTCGGTCACCGTGACATCGCTGTCATAGGCGAGGCACCGGCGGTCTACGAGCGGCACACCGGTTTCGCGGAGCGCACGCTGGACGGACTCCGTTCGCGCGCCCGGGAGTTGGGGGTGCGGCTGCTGCACCGGCCGTGCGAGGGCGGGTACGACGCGATGGCCGTGACGCTCGCCCGCATCCTGGACGAGCGCCCGGGCACCACCGGGTTCGTCGTGCAGAACGAGTCGGCGGTGGAGCCCCTGCTCGCCCTGCTGCGTCAGCAGGGCCGTGCCGTTCCCGAGGACGTGTCCGTGGTGGCGGTCTGTCCGGAACAGGTCGCCGTCCAGGCCTCGGTGCGGCTGACGTCCGTGGCCATCCCCGCGCAGGAGATGGGCCGGTACGCCGTGGAGCACCTGGTCGCCAAGCTCGACGGCCGGGGCACGGACGAAGTGGTGCTGATCGCACCCGAGTTGACGGTCCGGGCGAGTACCGGCCCGGCACCTTCCGGCCGTACTTCCTGACCCCGTTTTCTGGGTGTCCGCAGGGCACCCGCACGAGCTTCCGGGAGCACCCTTCGTGAACCAGCCCGCCGATCAGCGGCATCAGGTCAGCCTCGCGCAGTCGTCGCCCACCGTCGGCACCTTCCGTGAGCGGGACGGCGCGCTGGAGTGGAGCGGCCGCCAGGAGACCCTGCGCGTCGAGCCGTGGGGTCCGGACGCGGTCCGGGTGCGTGCCCGGCTCGGCGGGCCGGTCCTCGAGGGGCTGCCGGGCGCGCTTCTCGACGCGGCACCGGCCACCGAGAGCAGCGTCAAGATCGGTGACGGGGAGGGGCGGTTGACCGTCGGCGCGCTGACCGTCGAGGTGAGCGCCGAGGGCCTGCTCCGTTTCCTGCGCACCGAGGACGGCGCCGAGGTGCTGGCCGAGGAGCGCGCCCATTTCTGGTGGCCGGGGTCGCGGCTGTACACGGCCGTGGGCAACGGCCACCACCGTCTCGAGCAGCGCTTCGCCGCCTACGACGACGAGCGGCTGTACGGGCTGGGCCAGCACCAGCACGGCCGCTTCGACCAGAAGGGGCTGGTCCTGGACCTGGTGCAGCGCAACGCCGAGGTCGGCATCCCGGTGCTGTCCTCCAGCCGCGGCTACACCTTCCTGTGGAACAACCCGGCGATCGGCCGGGTGGAGCTGGCAGGGAACGGCACCCGGTGGGTGGCCGACTCGGCCCGGCAGATCGACTACTGGATCACCGCGGGGAGTCCGGCCGACGGTCAGCGCCGCTACAGCGCGGTGACGGGCCGGACGCCGATGCTGCCGGAGTGGGCGGCGGGCTTCTGGCAGTGCAAGCTGCGCTACCGGACGCAGGACGAACTCCTTGAGGTGGCACGGGAGTACAAGCGGCGGGGGCTGCCGATCTCCGCGATCGTGTGCGACTTCTTCCACTGGACGCACCTCGGCGAGTGGAGGTTCGACCCGGCCGAGTGGCCGGACCCGGCGGCGATGGTCCGTGAACTGGACGAGCTGGGCATCAAGTTGGTGGTCAGCGTGTGGCCGTCGGTGTCGCCGCTCAGCGAGAACCATCCGGTGATGGAGCAGCGCGGCTACTTCATCGGCACGCAGTACGGGCCGATGGCGCACGCCGACTGGCCGGACAAGGGGGTCGCGTCGACCGTCCAGGTGGCCTTCTACGACGCGACGAACCCTCAGGCGCGGGAGTTCGTGTGGTCGAGGGTGCGGGACAACTACCTGCGTCCGTACGGCATCACGGCGTTCTGGCTGGACGCCTGTGAGCCCGAGCTGAAGCCGGGTTTCCAGGAGAACCTGCGGTACTGGGCGGGTCCGGGGCTGGAGGTCGGCAACATCTACCCGGCCGAGAACTCCCGGACGTTCCACGAGGGTCTGCAGGCCGAGGGCGAGGAGGTCCTCACCCTCAACCGCTCGGCGTGGGCGGGCAGTCAGCGCTACGGCGCGGCCCTGTGGTCCGGGGACATCGGCACGGACTTCCCGACGCTGCGGCGGCAGATCGCGGCGGGGCTGAACACCGCGCTGTCCGGCATCCCCTGGTGGAACACGGACATCGGCGGCTTCCACGGCGGCGATCCCGACGACCCGGCGTACCGCGAGGTCATGGTGCGCTGGTTCCAGTTCGGGGCGTTGTCCCCGCTGATGCGCCTGCACGGCTTCCGTGACCCGGCGATGCCGCTCGGCCCGCAGATGACCGGCGGTCCGAACGAGGCCTGGTCGTACGGGGAGGAGGCGGGCGCGATCCTGGAGCGGTATCTGCGTCTGCGTGAGCGTCTGAGGCCGTACGTGCTGGAGGTCATGCGGGAGGCGCACGAGGAGGGACTGCCGGTGATGCGGCCCCTGTTCCTGGAGTTCCCGGAGGATCCGGCGGCCTGGTCGGTCGACGACGCCTATCTGTTCGGACGGGACCTGCTGGTGGCCCCTGTGCTGGAGGCGGGCGCGACCACCCGCAGCACGTATCTGCCGGCGGGGTCGACGTGGACGGACGCGTGGACGGGCGAGGTGTACGAGGGCGGTTCGTCCGTGACGGTCGACGCGCCGTTGGACCGTATCCCGCTGTTCCTGCGGGACGGGGCGCGGCTTCCGATCGCTGCGGAGGAGTCGCCGCGCCCCTGAGACCGGCGTGGCCGGATCCCCGAGGGTCAGTTACGGCACACGGAGGCCAGGGACCGAACCAGGGCCCCCGTGTGCAGGAAGTCCGCGTGCTTTTCGTAGGAGACCTCGGTGACCGCCACCGCGAGCTCGGGACGACAGAGCGCCCCGCCGCGCTGCGGGGTGGAGTCGGCGACGGCCTGGACCAGGTCGGTGTTGATGCGGTTGATGGTCTGGCGGACGACGTTCAGGTCCGGCTTCGTGGTCGGCGCCTGGTCCGGGTGGGCCGTCCAGCGGGCGTAGAGGGTCCGCTGGACGATCTTGTTCGCCTCGATCTGGTCGCGGAAGACGCGGCGGATCTCGTCGGGGTCGGCGCCGATCCGCTGGGCCTGCGCGGCAGCCGTGTCAAGGACCTGCTGCTCTCGGGCCGGGTCGTCGATGGGGCTGTCGGTGCCCCACTTGGCGGCGGCCACCAGGTCGGCGGTGGCGACGCGTTCGGCGGCCAGGGAGACCACGGGAAGCAGCGGTGAGGACGTGGGGGCCGCCGTCGCGGTGCCCGGCAGGGCGAGCAGCGCGGCGGCGGCGATCGCTGTGGCGCTCAGGGGGGTGGTGATGCGCATGTGCTCATCAAACC
This sequence comes from Streptomyces sp. NPDC006476, assembly GCF_040612015.1. Taxonomy (NCBI): domain Bacteria; kingdom Bacillati; phylum Actinomycetota; class Actinomycetes; order Kitasatosporales; family Streptomycetaceae; genus Streptomyces; species Streptomyces sp. NPDC006476. Next base: position 55,672 of record NZ_JBEXPK010000028.1, read on the forward strand.
CCAGCCCGCCCACCTTCGGGTCAACTGCTGCTGACGCTCTCGCTGTTGACGGTGAAGTTCAGGCCACCGGAGGACGACGTGATCTCGAAGCCGAACTGCAGATCCCCGATGGTGACGTTGCCGAACCAGCCCTTGGTGTCCTTGATCCACTTCAGGATGGGCAGGACGTTGACAGTGCCGGCGGTCGAGTTCGAGGTGCGGACGAAGGAGAAGACGTCGTTGGAGCCGTTGTTGCCCTTGTAGACGGTCCAGGTGTGGCCGCCCAGCGTGACGGTGCCCTGCGAGGTGCCGAGCGGGCCCACCGCGCCGGTCTTGTTGACCCAGAGCATGATCTCGTACTTGTAGCCGGTGTCCCAGATGTCGTACGACGTGTTGTAGGCGCCGGACGACGGGACCGAGACGTTGTAGCTGCTGGTGAGCGAGGCGAGCGAGGTGATCGACTTGTTGATCACCTTCTTGGCGTTGGGGTAGGACTTGATGCCGCCGGTGTTGGGGTGGTTGGCGTTGACGCCCCAGTTGGTGCCGGAGTTGGCCCAGATGCACTGGCTGCCGGCGCCGGAGCCCCAGATGTTGTTGTAGAGCGTGTAGCCGTTCAGCGTGGTGTTGCCCCACTGGTCGCAGGAGCTCCAGACGGCGGCGGAGGCGGGGGCGGACGCGAGGCCGACGGTGGCGCCGAGGGCCATCGCCGGGGCCAGCACGGCCATGGTGACCGTGCGCAGGGTGCTGTGTGCCATGGTGTCCCTTCCATGGGTGGGGGGAAATTGCGGGGAGTTACCACGCCCCCAGGGTGAGGACGTGGTCTTCTCCGGCGACGAGGTCGAGCGGTCGCGCGCCGGAGGAAGTCCGGAGTTCGACGCGGTGGGTCCGGGTGGGGCGGATCACCGCGGTCGCTTCCTCGGGGTTCCAGGTGAGGTCGAGATCGGCTCCGAACCGGGTCCGGAAACCGAGGAGTTGGCCCGTCGGGCAGGCGGTCGGGAGGGCGGGCAGCAGGACCAGACGGTCCGGGGTGGACTGGACGAGCATCTCCAGGAGCACCGCGGGCAGGGTGTGCGCGGCGTCGGCGTTGTAGACGTCCCGGTTGGGGTAGTGCGCGCTCATCAGAGAGGTGTGGAAGAAGTCGCCCCCCAGGACCTGGCCGAGGGCGTGGGCGACCCGTTCCCCGTCGCGCAGGCGGGCGGCGATCAGGGCGTGGTGCAGATGGCCGTGCGCGGAGTCGTTCTCGGCGCCGCGCAGTTCGAGGGCGCGGTGAGCGGCCGCCGCGAGGTCCGGGGTGTCGTAGGGGTTGATCTCGTCGAGCGGCCAGACGCCGTAGAGATGGCTGAGATGGCGGTGGTCGTAGGAGTCGTCGAGGCCGGGCCAGGCCCATTCGGCGAGGGCGCCGTCCGTGTTGATCCGGTGCGGGGGCAGCCGCTCGGCGAGGGCACGCCACCGGTCGGCCTCCGGGGTGCCGGGGTGGTAGTCGGCGGCGGTGAGCAGGGCGTGCCGGGCGGCCGAGAGGTCCATCGCCGCGTTGATGGCGCCCCAGCTCCCGTTCGCGGGCCGGTTCTCGGGCGAGTAGGAGGGGACCACGACGAGATGGCCGTCCTCGTCGACCCGGTCGAGGAAGTCCTCGTAGAAGGTGGCCACCTGGCCGAGGGCGTGGGCGGTGTGCGGGTCGCGGGAGCCCTCGGTCTCGTCGTGGTCGACGAGCGGCTTGAGCAGCCAGTCGGCGCCGGCCGTCCACAGATGCAGCGGGTACTCACGGCTGAAGTGGTACGACAGCCCCGACTCGCCGTCGGTGTGGGCGGGCGCGACCACGCCCCAGGCGCCGAAGACCGTACGGGCGTTGACCGCCCAGTCCGCGAGCTGACGGTGGATCAGCGAGGCGTGGGCCCGCGTCACTTCGGGCAGCGCGGCGCCCGCCGCGGACGCGGTCTGGAGGTTGAGGTTGGCGTCGTTGGTGAAGGCGCCGGACCAGCCGGTGTCCCAGTCGCCGGTCCACAGCCCGGTCAGCCGGGGTGGGTTGATGCCGCTCGCGGAAAGCAGGTGGTAGCGGCCGGCGGCGAAGAGACGCTCCAGCAGGGCGGGGCTGTCGGGAAGGGACAGCAACTCCGACCCCGGCAGCGCGCGTTCGGCGGGATCGGCGCCGAGGTCGAGCGTCACGCGCTCGTAGGCTGTGCGGTGCAGGACGGTGTGACGGTCCAGGAGGACGGTGTACGGGTCCGCGGCGTCCGGCAGCGTGTCGCGCAGGGCGCGGGCGTGCGGGGTGGTGTCCAGCTCACCGGTGTGCCGCAGGACCCGGGTCAACAGCAGCACCGACCCGGCGCCGGTGATCCGGACCCCGGGCGGCGCGAGCGCCGTGCGGCCGCCCTCGGCCACGACGAGGGTGAGCCCGGTGTACGCCGTTTCGCTGCCGGGGTAGCGGACCCGCAGCGTGAGCAGGGCGCCCTCGGGGGTGAGCACGGCACCGTCCCCGACGGCGAGCCCGTGGGGCGCGCCGGGGAGGCGGTGGTCCAGGGCGACGTCGAGGTCGCCGCCGCTTGTGTACTGGACGATCACGTCGTCGGCCCGCGACACGAACACCTGGCTGCGCCGGGCCCCGCACTGCGTCTCGACGACGCCGGTCGTGAAGTCGACCGAGCGGCGGTAGAGGTGCGGCTCCTCGCCGGACGCCCTGCGCAGCCGTACCTGGAAGGCGGGATGGAAGGGCTGCACCCACTGCAGGTCCCGGCCGTCGGTGAAGGCCTCGGCGGCGCGCAGCTCGCCCGCGAGCAACCGGTCCTTCAGCAGCGGGAGCTGCGCGGCGAGCCGGGGCGGGCGCGCCTTCTCCCCGCCGTTCGGGCGGACGAGGGTGTGATGGGTGACGACGGTCCGCTCGTCGTCCGGATCGCCGAACACGAGGGCGCCGTGGTGGCCGTTGCCGCTGAGGAAGCCCTCCTCCCAGCGTTCTGCGGGGCGGGGTTCCCAGGTACCGTGCGTGATGGTCATGGGCGCAACACCACCACGCCGTACCTGCCGAGCGTGACATCGCCCCCGACTTTCACCCCCGTCAGCAGGTCCTGACAGCTGCCCGGCACCGGCACGGCCACCGATTCCCGCCCGTGGTTGAGCAGGAAGAGCAGGTCCCCGCGGCGGACCGCCTCGACCTGGTCCGGCAGACCGTCGAGGACGGGACGGACGCCCGCCCCGGCCGCGATCCCGGCGAGCAGGACACGCAGCGCGTGCGGCTCGGGGAGCGTGGAGACGTACCAGGCACGGCCGTTGCGCAGCACGGCGGGCAGGCCGTCGAGTTCCCCGCCCTTGTACACGGCCTCCACCGAGGCGTCCTCGGCGGGGTCGATCTCCTCCGACCACAGGGTCCCGTGGAACCGGTCGGTCTCGACCGTCTCGTCCTCGTCCAGCGGCCACCACTCGTGCAGCGTGCGGATGCCGAGCAGTGCGCGCAGCCGGGCGTCCATGCCGCCGGCGCGCACCCGGTCGTCCTGGTCGGCGACGCCGCTCAGGAAACCGCAGACGAGGGTTCCGCCGCCGCGGACGTACGAGAGGAGGTTGTCGATCGCCGCGTCCGTGAGGGCGTACGACTGCGGGACGACGACCAGCTGGTACCCGGTGAGGTCGTGCTCGGGGTGGGCGAAGTCGGTGGCGAGGTGGGCCTGCCAGAGCGCCCGGTGCCAGGCGGTGAGGAGCTGCGGGTGGTCGACCTTGGTGGAGAGCCGGCCCTCGTGGGAGGCGGCCCACCAGGAGTGCCAGTCGTGAAGAATCGCGATGTCACTGTCGGTGTGACTGCCCGCCACCTGGTCACCGAGCCGCGCGAGTTCGGCACCGATCCGCTTGATCTCCTGGAAGGTGCGCCCCTCCTCCCCCGCGTGAGGGACCATCCCGGAGTGGAACTTCTCCGCGCCCTGCCGTGACTGCCGCCACTGGAAGTGGCAGACGGCGTCGGCGCCGCGGGCGACGGCCTGCAGGGACCACAGCCGGTTGAGTCCACGCGGCTTGGGGTGGTTGACGCCCCGCCAGTTCACCGGCCCGGCCGCCTGCTCCATCAGCATCCAGGGACCCCGGGCCTGCGAGCGGGTCATGTCCTGTACGAGGGCGCCGTGTTGGGCGCCGAACGGGTCATGCGGGTCGGGATACAGGTCGACGGAGACGACGTCCTCCTCCTCGGCCCACCGCCAGGCGTCCTGTCCGGCCCACAGCGGCATGAAGTTGGTGGTGACCGGGATGTGGGCCGGGGAGTGCCGGCGGACGATGTCCCGCTCGGCGACGTAGCACTCCAGGAGCATGTCGGAGGTGAACCGCTTGAAGTCCAGCACCTGCCCGGGGTTCTTCAGATAGTGGGCGTGGCGCGGCGGCAGCACCTCCTCCCACGACCCGTATCCCTGGCTCCAGAAGGCGGTGCCCCAGGCGGAGTTGAGGGCGGCGAGCGTGCCGTACCTCGTCCGCAGCCAGTCGCGGAAGCGGGCGGCGGCCTCGTCGCCCCAGTCATAGGTGCAGTACTCGTTGTTGATGTGCCACATGGTGAGGGCGGGGTGGCCGCCGTAGCGGGCGGCGAGGTCCTCGGTGATGGCGGCGGCGTAGCGGCGGTAGACGGCGCTGGAGTGCGAGAAGTGCTGCCGTCCGCCCCACCACTCGACACGGCCGTCCTCGTCACGGGGCAGGGTCTCGGGGTGGAGGTGTCCCAGCCAGGGCGGCGGCGAGGAGGTCGGGGTCGCGAGGACGACACCGATGCCGTTGTCGTGCAGGAGGTCCATCAACCGGTCCAGCCAGCCGAAGTCCCGCTCCCCCGGCCGGGGTTCGAGCTTCGACCAGGAGAAGACGCCGAGGGTGACCGAGTTGACGCCGGCGTCCTTCATCAGCCGGACGTCCTCGTGCCAGGTCTCCTCGGGCCACTGCTCCGGGTTGTAGTCGCCGCCGAAGAGGATGCGGCCCCGGGTGGCGTCACCGAGCCCCGGCATCAGACGGGCTCCCCGTACTGGATCCCCCGCCCGTTGGTGGCGAGGTAGACCCGCCCGTGGATCCGGGGGTCACCGACGATGACGTCTCCGATGTACCCCCACTGATGCCGGTCGTCATTGATCCGCACCCAGGTCCTGGCACCGTCGTCGGAGCGGTAGACGGCGGTGCTGCTCTCGGTCGAACCCACTTGATAGACCGCCGGGTAGTCCGCCCCGTCGGCGGCCTTGCCGAAGCCGAGGGTGTACGAGGCCCAGCAGCTGTCGACCTTCGCGAAGGTGGCCCCGCCGTCGACGGACCGGAAAAGCCCGTTCCCCTTGGCGCTCAGCCACAGGTCACCGGAGCGCCCGGGCGCCGCGACCACCTTGAACTGACTGTCGCCGGAGGGCAGCCCGGTCGCACGGACGGTGAACGAACGGCCACTGTCAGTGCTGGCGAGTAGCGTTCCTGTATCGGTGTCGTACGCGTAGAAGAGCGTCGGGTCGGCCGGGTCGGCGACCGGCGTGGCGCCCTTCGGGAAGGAGGAGATCTCGGTCCAGGTCGTGCCGTTGTCCGCCGAGCGGTGGGCGGGGTACTTCGTGCCGTCCCAGTGCACGAAGGACCACAGCAGCACACTGCCGTCGGCGTTGGTGGCGATCGGCCCCGGTGCGTCGTGCGCGATGGAGGGCTGGCCCGCGAAGGGCGCCCAGGTGCGTCCGCCGTCGTTCGAGTACGCGCCGTTGCCGTTGTCACCCCAGCCGGTGCGCACCACGTACGCCGGCCTGCCCGCGGCCTGCGCGAGTCCCGTCGCCGACCCGAACACGGGGTTCGTCGCCATGCCGCGGGAGGGCGAGGCGGTGAGCCGCTCGTGGTACAGCACGCCGATGTCCCCGGACCCGCTGATCAGATGCGCCTCCCCGACCGGGGGCGAGATCAGCTGACGCACGGACGTCTCCTCCAGGCCCCGGATCCGCGGGGCCCAGTGGACGAGGTCCCGTGTGCCGTAGAGCGTCGCGCCGGTGCCGTACACGACATGCCGGGAGTCGTACGGATCGACGGCGACGGCCTGGATCCACCAGCCGAACTTCGGCTGCTCGGCGCCGAACGTGAGAAAGGGGGTTTCGGAGACGTCGAGGACCGCCTCGTCCTTGAGGGACGTCCAGCTGCGGCCGCCGTCGGTGGTCCGGTACAGGGTGTCCACGGCCGCCCACCGGTTGTTGGTGGAGACGACGACGGTCCCGGGACGACGGGCGTCGACGGCGACACCGCCGTACCCGAAGGTGTCGGCGGACCCGTCGCCGGCGGTCCCGCCGGGCTTCACGGGGGTGACCTCGGTCCACTTCCCGCTGGAGGTGGCGAGCTTGTGCACACTGCCGTTCGCCTGCCCGTTGGGCCCGGGCGCGTCGGCGTACGTCACGTACAACTCACGGGCGTGGCAGTCGTACGCGGCCCGGATCGGCACCTTGGCGGACGCGCCGGAGGGCTGATGGGGCACGGCTTCCCACGTGCTGCCGTCGGCGGTCCGGAAGAGGTTCGGGGAGGAGCCGTCTCCGTCTCCCCACCCGGCGTAGACGCAGCGCCCGACGGCGACGAGCAGGGTCACGCCCTGACCGCCCGCATTCGGGATGCCCGGGAAGGCGCTGACGGCCGCCCAGGTCGCGCCACGGTCAGTGGACTTCAGAAGCCCGTCGTGCCGCGTCCCCAGCCACAGCACGTCACTGTCCCGCGGATCGACGAGCAACCGCTCCCCCGCCCCCCGCCCGTCCTCGTTGGCACCGAGCTTCACGGTCAGGTCGCTGCGGCTCCAGGTCGCGCCCCTGTCCTCGGACCGCAGGACGGTGCCGTTGCCTGCCCAGGACTGCGTGTAGGTACCGAGAGCGAGATAAAGCCGCTCCGGGTGAACGGGATCGACGGCGATCGCCTCGACGCCCAGCAGATTCCAGTCGTCCCACCCGATGTGATCGATGAGGGGGATCCAGCGTGCGGCGCGATCGTCCCAGCGGTAGGCCCCGCCGATGTCGGTACGGGCGTAGGCGAGACCGCGGACCGACGGATGGAACAACACACCGGTGACGAACCCGGTCCCGCCGACAACGGCGTTGCGCCAGCGGTAGGAGGGGGCAGTGGCGCCGGCTCCGGCAGCTTGCGCACGGCCGGAGAGGAGCGGTACCGCGGCAGCGGCGGCGGTACCGGCGAGAACGGCCCGACGACTCATACGGGACGCGAACATGACACATACCTCGTTCTGCTTGTCGACGGTCTGGAGAGCGCGCCCAAGGGGGCGCGGGGCTGTATCGATGTGCGGCTCCGCCGCGTGGGCGCGACCAGCCACGACGAACCCGCAGCCGCCGTCAGACAACAGCCCCCACTTCAGTGGGCGCCGGTCACCCCTTCACCGCTCCGGTCAACATGCCCTTCTTGAAATGCCGCTGCACGAACGGCGACAACACAGCCACCGGCAGCAGCGCCATCACCATGACCGCCATCTGGATGGCAAGCCCGGACAGCTGACCGGTCCTGATGGCCTGCCCCAGCCCGACCGGCTGCTGCTGCCTCTGCACAAGCTGGATCATGACGTTCTGCAACGGCATCTTGTCCTGGTCGTTCAGGTAGAGCGAGGCGTTGAACCAGGCACTCCAGTACCCGACGGCGTAGAAGAGCGTGATCACCGCGAGGACGGCTCGTGACAGCGGCATCACGATCGTCCACAGGATCCGGAAGTCCCCGGCCCCGTCGATGCGCGCGCTGTCGATGAGTTCCTGCGAGATCCCCATGAAGAACCCGCGCAGGACCAGGATGTTGAAGACGCTCACCGCGCTCGGCAGGATCAGCGCGAGGTAGGAGTCCGTCAGGCCGACGGACTGCACCAGCAGATAGGTGGGGATGAGGCCGGCGCTGAAGAACATGGTCGCCAGCAGTGTCATGAGAATCCCGCGGTGGGCGAGCGAGCCGCTGCGGGACAGGCCGTAGGCGCACAGCACGGACACCGCCATGGAGAACAGCGTGCCGACGAGGGTGACGAGAACGCTGACCATCGTGGCCCGGGTGACCTGACCGCCGCTGAGCAGTTCCTGGTAGGCGATGAAGGTGATCCCCTTGGGCACGATCACCAGACCGCCCGCCTCGTCGATGGTCTTGCGCGAGGAGAGGCTGGTGACGACCACGATCCACAGCGGGAAGAGGACCGCCAGGCAGGCGAACGACAGGACCAGCCCCTTGCCCGCGAGGCCGGCCTTCGAGGGCTCCTCCTCCCACGCCGGGCGCTCGGCTGCGGCCCACCGGTTCGGCTTGCTCACTGGTTTGTCGATGACGGTGGTCATTTCTTGTACACCCCCTGCTCGCCCATGAGATGGGCCACCTTGTTCGCGGTGAGGACCAGGCCGATGCTGACCACGCCCTTGATCAGACCGGCGGCGGCCGCGTAGCCGAAGTCCTGGTTGCGTACGCCGTTCCACCACACGAACGTGTCGAGGACCTCACCCGCGTCCGGTCCGACGGCATCGCGTTGGAGCAGGATCTGTTCGAACCCGACGGTCAGGGCGTCGCCGACACGCAGCACGAGAAGCAGGGCGATCACCGGGCGCAGGGCGGGGAGCGTGACGTGCCACATCCGGCGCCAGCGGCCGGCACCGTCCATCGCGGCGGCTTCGTACAGGTCCGGGGGAACCGAGGCGAGCGCGGCGAGGAAGACGATGATCCCCCACCCGGCGTCCTTCCAGACACTCTGGGCGGTGACCAGAAGGGGGAAGGTGTTCGGGTCGGTCATGATGTCGAAGCCGTTGTAGCCGTGTTGCCGCAGCAGCTGCGAGAGCATGCCCGCGCCGCCGAACATCTGCTGGAAGACGGCGATGACCAGGACCCAGGAGAAGAAGTGCGGCAGATAGAGGACGGCCTGTGCCACGGCGCGTACCCGGGGCCGGACAAGGCTGTTGATGAGCAGCGCGAGCAGGATCGGGATGGGGAAGAACAGCACGAGCTGGACGATGAACAGCACCAGCGTGTTCTCTACGGCGCTCCAGAACGCGGAGTCCCCGAAGACCTGCTGGAAGTTCTCCAGTCCCACGAAGGGGCTGTGCAGGATGGAGACGATGCCGTTGTCGCTGACGTAGGGGTCGTAGTCCTGGAAGGCGACGATGTTGCCGAGGATCGGCAGGTAGTTGAAGACCAGGAGCAGCACGACGGCCGGCAGCGTCATGAGGAGCAGGACGCGGTCGCGCCGGAACCTGAGGCGCAGGCTCAGTTTCCCCGGACGTCGCTTCTCCCTGGATCCGGTGGCGTCAGCGGCCGCCACCGGGGTCTTCTCGAGCATGCTGGCCTCGGCACCGCTCCGAGGCACCGTGCTGTGGGACACGGCGGTACTCCTTGCCTCGGGGGCTGATCAGCTCGCGGCCGAGCCGTTCTCGTCGAGAAGCTTCTTGTACCAGTCGCGCAGTTTGTCGCCGCCCTTCGACTTCCAGTCGGCGATGGCCTGCTGCATGTCGCTGATCTTCTTGTGGCCGCGGACGATGTCGTCCTCGAGCTGCTCGAAGTTGTCGGCGAGGTTGGTGTAACGGTTCGGCTCGGCGACCTGCAGGCCCCAGAAGGACGACTTGCTGGTGAAGGAGCCCATCCGCTGCTGCCACTCCACCATGCCCTTGGTGTAGTCCGGGAGGTCGGGGTGCGCGATGGTGGCGGCCGGGCTGGCGACCATGACGAAAGCGTTGACGACCTCGTTGTTGCCCTTGTCGTTCTTGACGGGCACGCCGTTCTTGAGCGTGTAGTGGGTGCCCTCGACGCCGTAGTTGGTCATCATCCACTCCTTGGTGCCGTACGGCGCCGCGGTGACGTTGGCGACCGCCAGGACGTCGTGGATGACGGACTCGGAGGCCTTCTTGTTGACGAAGGCGAAGATGCCGGCCGGGTTGGCGGCCCACAGCTTCGGGGTGCCGCCGTCGTGGCCCCAGAGGTCCATGCCCCAGACCTTGAAGTCGGGGTTCTGGGTGATCTGGGAGGCCTGTCGGCCGTACCAGTTGGAGATGTCGTCGTTCCAGATCAGGAACTCGCCGGCGGCGAACAGGGGGGCGGGGTCGCCGATCTGGCTCTTGCCCAGCCGGAACTGGGGGTGGACGTAACCGGCGGCCATCAGCTTGCGCGCCCACTCCAGCGCTTCGAGGTACTCCGGGGTCTCGATGCGGTTGATCATCTTGCCGTCGACCACGGTCCAGCCGAGCGACTTCTCCCCGCCGCTGATCACCCCGAAGGTGTTGAAGGCGGTCCACTTCATGTCACCGCAGGCCCACCGCTTGGACTTGGGCCTGGTGATCTCCTTGCACAGGGCCGTGAACTCGTCGGCGGACTTCGGGACTTCGTAGCCCTCCTTGTCGAAGATGTCCTGGCGGTAGAGGGGCACGATGTTCTGGACGAACGGGGCGGGCATCGGCAGGCCCAGCAGCTTGCCGCCGAAGATGGACCGCTGCCAGGCGTCGCTGGGGATCGCCGCGAGGTTCGCGTACTCCTTGACCTTGTCCCCGGACAGGTAGGGACCGAGGTCGGCGAACTTGCCCGTGATGGCGCTGGGTATCCGGCCGGTCATGTTCCAGCCGGGGATCACGACCACGTCCGGGATGTCGCTGGAGGCGAGGACCGCGCCGAGTTTCTGGTCATAGGTGTTGCCGTCCTGGTTCCGCCACTGGACGTCGACGCCGATCAGGTCGTTCATCGCCTTGTAGTAGGGGTTGCCCTGCTTTGGCGGGGAGCCCCAGAACGGCGACATGACGGTGACCTTGCCGCCCTTGCCGAGCTTCGTCGGGACCGAGGTCTTGAGGTCGGCGATCGCGAGTTCTCGGGTGAAGCCCATCGCCGAGCCGTTCTTGGCCGGGATGTCGGGCGCCACCACGTTGCTGGCCACGTAGGCCGGAAGCAGTTTCCTCGCGTCCTTGCCCGAGGTGGTCCCGCCGCGCGAGCTGCTGTCCGACCCTCCGCACGCGGTCAGCAGCGGCATCCCGCCGGCGATCGCCGCGGTGGCGACCGCAGTCGAGGCGAGGAAGCTTCTCCGGCTCGGCCCGGAGGGGTAAGCGGCGTTCGGCGTCATTGCGTCAACCCTTCGTGGCACACCAGGACACCCGGCGGTGGCCGTCGGCTGCGGTGTCTTGAGTGGAACTGGCTGAGCTGAAGCGGTCCTTCGACGCAGTGCGAGTGCATTCGATTAGTCGAAGCGCTTCGATGTCGGAGTGAGGTTAGGTGAACGCCTGGGGGTGCACAAGGGTCGATTCCAAGATTCCTACGCTGCCTCACACTCGGCCTGTTTGCATATGCCGCATGAAGTAAACGTGCCCCTCTCTTGACACCCGCCCAGCCGTCGAATGAGCATCGAAGCGCTTCGAAAGCGCTCCGTCGCTCCATCGCAAGGGGACCCCCAAGTGACCGAACAGACGCCGCCCACGCCGCCGTTCCGCGATCCGCAGCTGCCGTTCGCGAAGCGCATCGACGACCTGCTGGAGCGGTTGACGCTCGATGAGAAGATCTCCTTCCTGCACCAGTTCGCGCCCGCCGTGGAGCGGCTCGGCATCGCCGCGTTCCGCACGGGCCAGGAGGCCCTGCACGGCGTCGCCTGGATGGGTCCGGCGACGGTCTTCCCGCAGGCCGTCGGCCTCGGCGCCACCTGGAACACGGACCTGGTGCGCCGCATCGGCGAGGCGGTCTCGAAGGAGACCCGCGCGATGCGTGCCCGGGACGACCGCGTGGGCCTCAACGTCTGGTCCCCGACGGTGAATCTGCTGCGGCATCCGCTGTGGGGCCGCAACGAGGAGGGCTACTCGGAGGACCCGAAACTGACCTCGGCCATCGCGACGGCGTACACCCGGGGTCTGCGCGGCGACCACCCGACGTACTGGCGCACGGCGCCGGTCCTCAAGCACTGGCTCGCCCACAACAACGAGACGGACCGCGCCACTTCGTCCTCCTCGGTGCGTCCGCGCGTCCTGCACGAGTACGACCTGCGCGCCTTCCGCGAGACGGTCGAGGCGGGCGCGGTCGCCGGGGTGATGCCCGCGTACAACCTGGTCAACGGCCGCCCCAACCACGTGTCGCCGTATCTGCGCGAGCAGTTGCGCACCTGGACGGAGGAGGAGCTGCTGGTCTGCTCGGACGCGGGGGCGCCCTCCAACCTCGTCGACTCCGAGCATTACCACGACAGCCACGAAGAGGCGACGGCGGCCGCGCTGCACGCGGGTGTGGACAGCTTCACCGATCACGGGACGGATCCCTCGAAGATCACCGCCCGGGTCCAAAAGGCCCTGGACCAGGGCCTGTTGACGGAGGCCGACATCGACACGGCCGTCCGCCGCCAGCTCTCGGTACGTTTCCGTCTCGGCGAGTTCGACCCGCACGACGACCCGCACGCAGGGACCCACGACTTCGACACCCCGGCGCACCGCGCGCTCGCCCAGGAGGCGGCCGAGCAGGCGATCGTGTTGCTGAAGAACGACGGTCTGCTGCCCCTCGCCCCCGACACCCGCGTGGCCGTGGTGGGCCTGCTGGCCGACGAGTGCAAACTCGACTGGTACAGCGGCACGTTGATCCACCGCTCCACCCCGCTGGAGGGTCTGTACGAGCGCTTCGGCGCGCACCGCGTGGAGTTCGCGGAGGGCGTCGACCGCGTCCGCCTCAGGACGTCGGCCGGCGCGTTCGTGGAGGTCCCCTCGGCCGACGCGGACGACGAAGTGCGCGGTGCGGAGGGGGCGTTGGACCCGGCCCTGCTCGCCGGCCGCACCGACCTGCCGCCGCTGACCACCGGTCCGGTCGGCACCGAACTCGCCCTGGTGGACTGGGGGGACGGCGTTCTCACGCTGCGGGCCCCCGACGGCCGTTACCTCTCGGTCGCCGACGACGGCCGCGTCCGCGCCTCCGCGGACCAGCCCGGCGGCTGGGTCGTCCAGGAGACCTTCCGCCTGGAACCCCACGAGAACGGTCACCCCCTCCGGCACCTCGGCACAGGTCGCCATGTCACTGTCGCCGCCGACGGAGTGGAGGTTGCCGAGGGGAATCCGGAAATCTTCGAGCTGGTCTTCGCCGAGCGCGGCGAGGAGGCCGTGCACAGGATCGCCGAGCAGGCGGACGTGGTCGTGGTCGTCGCCGGCAACGACCCGCACATCAACGGCCGCGAGACCGAGGACCGTACGACGCTGCGGCTGCCCGGCCACCAGGAACGCCTGCTGCGCGCGGCCCGCGCCGCCAACCCGCGCACGGTGCTGGCGCTGGTCTCGGCCTATCCGTACACCGTGCGGACCACCTCGCTCCCGGCGGTGCTGTGGACCGCGCACGGCGGCCAGGCGGCCGGCACCGCGCTTGCCCGGGTCCTGGCCGGAGACGTCTCTCCGGCCGGCCGGCTTCCGCAGACCTGGTACGAGAGCGATGCCGATCTGCCCGGGCTGCTCGACTACGACGTGATCGGCGGCCGGCAGACCTATCTGTACTTCGAGGGCACGCCACTGTTCCCGTTCGGACACGGCCTGTCCTACGCCGCCTTCTCCTACGGCGACCTGACGACCGGGGTGGCGGGCGACGCGCTGCGCGTCTCCTTCACGGTGACCAACACCGGCGATGTGACGGCCGACGAGGTCGCCCAGCTCTACACACGGGCCGTGGAGCCTACGGTGCCGCGTCCGCGGCGCGAGCTGCTCGCGCACCGCCGGGTCACGCTCGCGCCGGGCCAGCGGGCGGAGCTGGACTTCGAAGTCCCGCTGTCCGCCTTCGAGTTCTGGGACCTGGCGCGGGGCGGATGGCGACTGGAGCCGGGCCCGTACGACATCCTGGCGGGCGCCTCCAGCGAGGACGTCCGGCTGCGTACGACGGTGATCCTGGACGGTGAGCCCGGCGCCCCGCGGCCGGTGCTCCGACGCGGGCTGCAGGCGGCCGACTTCGACGAGCAGAGCGGGGCCGTCATCGTCGACCGGACGAAGGTGTCGGGCGACGCGGTGACGCCGGAGGCCGATCGGGTCGCCGAACTGCTCTACCGGGACTGCGACTTGGGGGACGGCGTCAGCGAGGTGCGGGTGACGGTGGCGGGCGAGGGTGCCGTCGAGGTGTCCCTGGACGGAGGCGCGGTGCTGGCCGTGCTCAGCCCGAGGACGCCCACCCCGGGGCCGTACGACTACACCACCCTGCGCGCCGGCATCGTCGCCGATGGCGTGCACGACGTGCATCTCAGGCTGCGCGGCCCGCTGCGGCTCGCGCGTGTCGGCTTCTCCGGTTGAGGGGCCGGGGAAGGCCGACGTGAGGAAGGGGCCCGGCACCGGAAGGCATCGGTGCCGGGCCCCTTCGGGGAGCCTATGTGAAAATGGTTCCCATTAACCGGGGTTCGGCTCAGAGGGCGAGCCCGGTCAGCACGAGGACACGCTCGTAGGTGTAGTCGTCCATCGCGAACTTCACGCCCTCGCGGCCCACGCCGGACTGCTTGGCGCCGCCGTACGGCATCTGGTCGGCGCGGTAGGAGGGGACGTCGCCGATGACGACGCCGCCGACCTCGAGGGCGCGGTGGGCGCGGAAGGCGGCCTGCAGGTCGTGGGTGAACACCCCCGCCTGGAGGCCGTACTTGGAGGAGTTGACGGCCGCGAAGGCCGCTGCCTCGCCGTCCGCCTTCTGCACGGTCAGGACGGGACCGAAGACCTCCTCGCAGGAGATGGTCACGTCGGCCGGAACGTCGGTGAGGACGGTCGGCGCGTAGGAGGCGCCGTCACGGTCGCCGCCGGTGAGCAGGGTCGCGCCCGCCTCCACGGCCTCCTTCACCCACGACTCGACGCGCTTGGCCGCGTCCTCGCTGACCAGCGGGCCGACGTCCGTCTTGTCGTCGCTCGGGTCGCCGGTGACCTGGGCCTCGACGGCGGCGACGATGCGCGGCAGCAGCCGGTCGTACACCGAGGCGTCGGCGATGACCCGCTGCACGGAGATGCAGGACTGGCCGCCCTGGTAGTTGGAGAAGGTGGCGATGCGGGTGGCGGCCCAGTCGAGGTCGGCGTCGCTCGCGTAGTCGGCGAGGACGACGGCCGCGCCGTTGCCGCCGAGCTCCAGCGTGAGGTGCTTGCGCGGCACCGAGTCCATGATCGCGTAGCCGACCTTGTCGGAGCCCGTGAAGGAGATGACCGGCAGCCGCTCGTCCTGGACCAGGGCGGGCATCTTGTCGTTGGCGACCGGCAGGATGCTCCAGGAGCCTGCCGGGAGCTCGGTCTCGGCGAGGAGGTCGCCGATGATCAGGCCGGAGAGCGGGGTGGCCGGGGCGGGCTTCAGAATGATCGGCGCACCGGCGGCGATCGCCGGGGCGATCTTGTGGGCGCAGAGGTTGAGCGGGAAGTTGAACGGCGCGATGCCGAGGACGACGCCCTTGGGGAAGCGGCGGGTCAGCGCGAGCCGGCCCTGGCCGCCGAGGTCGGTGTCGAGGCGCTGGGCCTCGCCGCTGTTGAAGCGCCGGGCCTCCTCGGCGGCGAACCGGAACACGGAGACGGCACGGCCGACCTCGCCGCGCGCCCACTTGATGGGCTTGCCGTTCTCGGCGGAGATCAGCCGGGCGATCTCCTCGGTGCGCTCCACGAGACGGCGGCTGACGTGGTCCAGGGCGGCGGCACGGACGTGGGCGGGGGTGGCGGCGAACTCGTCGCGCACGGCGTACGCGGCGGCGACGGCCTCCTCGACCTGGGCGTCCGTCGGCACGCTCACCCGGCCGACCACGTGGCCGTCCCACGGGGAGGTGACATCGACGGTGTCCTCGCCGGTGACCTGGCGGCCGGCGAGCCAGAAGGCGGTGGTGGAAGTCATTGCGGGATCCCGGCCCTTCCGTTGGGGTGTACAGGGGGTTCGCGTCCACGGTAGGCCGCGGCGGGCGGGGGTGCGTTTGTCCGGCGTGTAGTGGTCGACCGGGCAGGTGCGCCTCTTTGGCGAGTCCACGGAGCCCGGCCGGGGACGCGTCCGGCGGCCAACGGTCGACCAACCGCGCACGCCTCATCGCCCAGTCCGCGGATCTCCTCGACCGCGCCGAGCAAGGGAGCGCCCGGCAGACAACGGTCGACCAGCCGCGCACGCCTCATCGCCCATCCCTCAAAGCGCCGGACACGAGTGCCTCCGACAGGCAACCGTCCACCAACCGCACACGCCTCACCGGCCAGTCCGCCGATCTCCTCGACCGCGCCGGGCATGAGTGCCTCCGGCGGGGAGCTGGCGATCAGCCGCGTGTCCTTATCTCCGGCTCCCTACTCCGCCGACGTCGCCTTCAGCGCCAGCCACAGCTCCATTCGTACGTCCGGGTCGTCCAGGGAGCGGCCGAGGATTTCCTCGACTCGGCGCATGCGGTAGCGCAGGGTGTGGCGGTGGACGCCCAGGTCGGCTGCCGCCGCGTCCCACTGGCCGTGCCGTGACAGCCAGGCCCGCAGCGAGGCCACCAGGTCGCCCCGGCCGGTCGCGTCGTGCTCGTACAGCGGGCGCAGCAGGCCGTCCGCGAAGGCCTTCACCGCGTCGTCGGCCAGCAGCGGCACCACGGAACCGGAGGCCAGCTGCTCATGGGCCACGTACACCCGCCCCCGCCGCCGGGCGACCGACAGCGCCTGCTCGGCCTGCTTGTAGGCCGCCGCCACGGCGATCGGGCCGACCGGCGCCGACACGCCGACGACCAGTTCGTCCTCGTCGCCGCCCATCTGCTCCCGGGCCGCCCCCGTCCGCGCGGCCTCCAGGCCCGCCGCGAAGTCCGCGCAGGCCGCCAGAACCGCGCCCTCGTCGGCCGCGAGCACCATCAGCCGCTCCCCGTCGGGTACGACCAGCAGGGCCTCCCCCGCCCGCGCGGCGGCGGACTCCGCGGCCTCGGCGAGCGCGGCCAGCGGATCGGCGCCGACGGCGTCGGTCCCCGTTCTGGCCGTCTCCAGGTGCGCGTGGGAGTCGACGCTCATCCGGACGGCCGGGGCCGACTCGGCGACGATCATCCGGAAGGGAGCGTCCAGGAGCCCTCCGTACAGATCCCCGGCCACGGTTCGCGCGTGGTCCGGCTCCCCGGCGAGCAGCATCCGCAGCACCGCCACCCCGATCCGCTGCTCGGCGGCGCGCAGCGAGCGGGACCTCTCGGTGGTGAGCGTCAGCAGGGCGATCGCCGAATGGACCGCGTACCGCTCGGCCGTGCCGAGCGCCGCTGCCGTCCCCACCGCGAGCGCGGCCCGCGGCCGGCGTCCCGTGCCGAGCGAGTGCAGCTCGACCCGGTCCTCGTTGTCCGGGCCGCCGACCACCGAGGACGCCGGGGCCGGGCGCTCCCGCAGCCGTTCCACGTCCGCCGTGAGCCGCGCGGCCCGCCGCCCCGCCCACTCCGGCGCGGTCGCGACGACGGCACCGGAGGCGTCGTACAGTGCGGCCCAGCCGTCGACCTGTCCGGCGAGCGCGGCGAGCAGTCCCTCCGGGCCTTCGGCGAGCGCCTGCCTGGTCAGTTCCCGCTGGGCGGCGAAGCCGGCCGTGACCGCCCGGTACTGGTCGGCCGCGATCGCGGCGGACACGGCCTTGCTGATGGCGAGAAACGGCGTGCGGCGCGGCACCTCCAGCAGCGGCAGCCCTTCTTGTTCCGCCGCGTCGACCAGCGCCTTCGGGATCTCCTCGTAGTTGACACCGACCGCGAAGCCGAGTCCGACGACCCCGGCGCCCACCAGCCGCTTCACATACCGCCGCATCGCCTCCGGGTCCTCCGCGTCCAGCTTCAGCGCGGTGATCAGCAGCAGCTCACCGCCCTCCATGTACGGCACGGGGTCGGCGAGCTCGCTGACGTGCGCCCAGCGGACAGGCACGTCCAGCCGGTCCTCGCCCGCGCGCACGGTCAGCTTGAGCGCGGAGTGGTGGACGAGCGAGGCGAGGGTCGGGGGCATCGGGCCTTCAGGTCTGTGTGGGCAGCGTGATCCCTGTGATCACTTGGCCGCCGTGTATGAACAGACTATGCCGATTCCGCCACACCGTACGATCCGGTTTCAGCCCCTGAGGTCCACCAGCAGCGGCGGCGCGTGCTCCCCCTTCACGTTCGTCAGGGACAGCACCGCGTGGCCCGGCGGCACCCCGTGCGCCAGCTCCGACGCCGACCAGCGCTCCCGCTCCACCTGACGCACGGTCACCGCGCGCTGCGTGGGCGCCTTTCCGGTGATCACCCGGCGCAGTATGTGCAGGGCCTTGCCGGCCGGTGTCTCGGCGATGATCTGCCGGTCGGTGACGTCCCGCGCCTCGATCCACTCCTTGCCCCACACCTCGGCGAAGTCCTGCCCGTCCCAGGGGGTGAGCCCGGACAGCGCCATCCGGCAGCCGACGGCACCGAGCAGCGGACCGCGCAGGGGCCTGGCCACGTCGTCCAGCGTGCGCAGGGTCAGCACGACGCCGGCGTTCCCCGACCGCAGCCGCTGGATGCCGCGCACCGCCTCCGGGGTGACCACGCCCGTCGCGTCGTCCAGCACCAGACAGGCGAACAGCGACCGGTCCTCCCGTACCGCCACGCTGGCCGTGAACTGCGCGAGCACCAGCCGCGCCAGCATCCGGGAGGCGTCCGCGTGTCCGCGCTCGGGCAGGTCGATCCGCACCCGGACCGGGTGGTCGAGGGCCTTGAGGGAGAACGGCTTGGACTGACCGGAGGTGTCGAAGAACCCGGCGAAGGCGGGCCGGTCCAGCAGCGCCACCCGGTCCGCGAGCACCGCCGCCACATCCCCCGGATGCCCCGACTGCCGCTCCCGCGCGTCGAGTTCGCGGATCAGCGACTCCTGCCCGGAGCCCTGCAACGCGGTGCGCAGCTCGCGCAGCGGCTCGGGCGCGCCGTCGAGCAGCCGGCGCAGCTCGGGTACGGAGGGGAAGCGGCCGTGGACCGCCCGGAACGGTCCGAGCAGCTGGGCGAGCACGGTCGTGGACCGCCGGCTGTCGCTGCCCGGGTGCGGATCGGCGAGGTCCCCGACCAGCGCCTCGGCGAGCACGGCCGCCGCCTCGTCGGGATCGGCGCTCCCGCCGTACAGGTCCAGGTCGTACTCCGACTCCGGGTTCCCGATCCGTACGACGACGTCGAACGCGTCGGCCGGTCCGAGCCCCGCGCCCGCCGCGCCGACCACGACGACCGCGGCCCGTCCGGCCAGCGCGTGCAGGCACAGCGACTCGGCGAGCGGGCGCACCACGGTGCCGGTCTTGCCGGAGCCGGCCGGGCCGACGGCGAGCAGGGAGGTGCCGAGCAGTTCGGTGCCGAGGCCGAGCCCGGCGCCGCGGTAGGCGTAGGGGTTGCGGGGGTCGTCGGCGGTGGTGCCCAGCCGTACCTGGCCGGTGAGCAGGTCGTGGCGGGCGATCCGGGTGGGCAGGTCGCGCTCGCCGGAGGGGTGCAGACAGGCGGCGGCGCCGTCCTTGAGCACGGCACCGGTGAACGTGGCGAGGTTGAACCGGCCGCTGCGCACGCCCTGCCAGGCCCTGACGATCCGCGCGTGATCGACGTCCCGCATCCTCCCGGCACGCGCCTCGGCGGCGAGCCGCTCGGCGGCGTCGACGGCTCCGGCGGCACGCAGCTGCGGCCACTCGGCGGGGTCGTGGTCGGGGGCCGGCGGACGCTCGGTACGGGGAGCGGTCTTGCCGCGCCAGGCGGACGGGCCGTAGCGGCGCCAGATCTCGCTCCAGCGGCCGAGCCTGCCGACGGCCAGCATGATGATCAGGGCGATCACCACGTAGTAGGCGTAGACGACCACGACCGAGGCGAAGCTGTGCGGCTCGGCCCAGGAGTCCGGGATCATCGCGTAGAGCGGCAGCAGCCACCAGCCGCCGAGGTAGCCGTTCCACAGCAGCGACCAGACGAGCCAGCCGACGAGGAAGGCGATCAGCGCACCGCTGATCAGCTGGCGGGCGGGGATGAGCTCCGGTTCCTCCTGCGCGCGGGGCTTGTGCCCGAACCGCCACACGCCGGGCAGCGCCTCCGGGCGTGGCGCCCGCAGCCAGTTCAGGAACGCCGAGCTGTCCGGTGGCGGCACCGACGGCGCCCGAGAGGGCATCGGCGGCACCGCGGAGCGTGCCCGCGGCACAGGATTCGCATGCGTCTCCCGCGCGTCCCGCGTCCCGTCGCTGTCCATCGCCCTCGCTCCCTGACCAGCCGCTTCCGTCCACCTTCAGCGGTCAATCTAACGCCCTCACCAAGGGAGTTCACCGATTGCGCGGCCGAGCGGGCCCGGGTGCTCCCGGATGCGCCATGTCCACCGCGGACAACCCGATCCGCCGACAACGCCCACATGGAGCATGCCCACCCCCCGCTCCCCGTCCTAGCCTGCGAGAAAAGAAGGCAAGAAACCGCAATTCCCCCCAGGAGCCCCTCATGAGCGACCTTCCGCAGGAGCGCCGCGTCGTCACCGCCATCCCCGGCCCGAAGTCGCAGGAGCTGCAGGCCCGCCGTACCGCCGCGGTCGCGCTGGGCGTGGGCTCCGTGCTGCCCGTGTTCACCGCGCGCGCGGGCGGCGGGATCATCGAGGACGTCGACGGCAACCGGCTGATCGACTTCGGTTCCGGCATCGCCGTGACGTCCGTCGGGGCGTCCGCCGAGGCCGTCGTACGCCGGGCCTCCGCCCAGCTCGCCGACTTCACCCACACCTGTTTCATGGTCACCCCGTACGAGGGCTACGTGGAGGTCGCCGAGGCCCTCGCCGAGCTCACCCCGGGTGACCACGCGAAGAAGTCGGCGCTGTTCAACTCGGGCGCCGAGGCCGTCGAGAACGCCGTGAAGATCGCGCGGGCCTACACCAAGCGGCAGGCCGTGGTGGTCTTCGACCACGGGTACCACGGGCGGACCAACCTGACGATGGCGCTCACCGCCAAGAACATGCCGTACAAGCACGGCTTCGGGCCGTTCGCGCCCGAGGTGTACCGGGTGCCCGTGGCCTACGGCTACCGCTGGCCGACCGGTCCGGAGAACGCCGGTCCGGAGGCCGCCGCGCAGGCCATCGACCAGATCAGCAAGCAGGTCGGCCCGGACAACGTGGCCGCGATCATCATCGAGCCGGTGCTCGGTGAGGGCGGCTTCATCGAGCCGGCGAAGGGCTTCCTGCCGGCGATCCGCAAGTTCGCCTCGGACAACGGCATCGTCTTCGTCGCCGACGAGATCCAGTCCGGCTTCTGCCGCACCGGCCAGTGGTTCGCGTGCGAGGACGAGGGCATCGTCCCGGACCTGATCACGACCGCCAAGGGCATCGCCGGCGGGCTCCCGCTCGCCGCCGTCACCGGTCGCGCCGAGATCATGGACGCCGCGCACGCGGGCGGGCTGGGCGGTACGTACGGCGGCAACCCCGTTGCCTGCGCCGGTGCGCTGGGTGCCATCGAGACCATGAAGGAGCTCGACCTCAACGCCCGGGCGAAGACCATCGAGTCGATCATGAAGCCCCGGCTGACCGCCATGGCCGACAAGTTCGACGTGATCGGCGACGTCCGCGGCCGTGGCGCCATGATCGCCGTCGAGCTGGTCAAGGACCGTACGACCAAGGAGCCGAACCCGGAGGCGACCGCCGCGCTGGCCAAGGCCTGCCACCAGGAGGGCCTGCTGGTCCTGACCTGTGGCACCTACGGAAACGTCCTCCGCTTCCTGCCCCCGCTGGTCATCGGCGAGGACCTGCTCAGCGAGGGTCTCGACATCATCGAGCAGGCCCTCGCACGGATCTGAGACACAGGGAATCCGCAGCTCACGCACGGGAAGCCGGTCTCTCGCGCCCCAGCCGTCCCAGCCCTTTCGAGCGCCGGGACTCCGCGGCTGGGGCGGCGAGCGGCAGGCCGTGTGAAGAACGTGTGCGAGGTGTCTGTCGGGACTCGATTCCGCCTGTCTTCGGCCACCGGACTGCCGTAGGTTCTACCCAGATGAGAGATACACCCCGCCCACAGGGGACTGTGGGCGACTTCAGGCCGTGGCCTCCCCAGCTACGACCTGGTCGTGCCCTCGCGCACACACCCGGAGCCTCCGGTTCCGGATCTCCTCACCGATCGGACAGTCGCCCGCCCCAAACCCCCCGGGGTGGGCGTCCATCCGGTCAGATCGGCCGCCTCGGAACGACCCCCCCTGTTCCGGGGCGGCCGGCCTCCTTCTTCCTCCTCTTCCTCGGGCTTCCCGCCCTGCTCTTCACGCTGATCACCTGGCAGGTCGCGGCCGGCGGCCTGCTGGTGCGCGTGGACAAGCGGGTCAGCCACGCACTCGTGGACCCGCAGCGCCTTTACGAGGTCCTCGCCGACCTGGGCGACATCGGTGTCGCCGTCCCCGTGCTCGCCGTCGCCATCGGGTACGTCGCCTGGCGCGGGCACGCCACCGGTACAGACCGCTGGTGGCTCCCGCCCGTCGCCGCGGCCGTCCTGATGGCACTGGTCCCGGCCCTGGTCGTCCCCCTGAAGGTGCTGATCGACCGTCCGGGTCCGCCGGTCACGGGCCCGGGCACCGGCTACTACCCGTCCGGCCACACCGCCACCGCCTCCGTCGCGTACGGCGCGGCGGTCCTGCTCCTCCTCCCCCGGCTCCGCGCTGTGTACGCCCGGCGGGGACTGGTCGTCGCCTGCGCGGTGGTGAATCTCGCCGTCGGCTACGGCCTCGTGCGGCGTGGCTACCACTGGCCACTGGACGTCGTGGCCAGTTGGTGCCTGTGCGCGCTGCTGCTGACGGGCTTCTGGATGCTCCTCAGCCGAAATAGCCGTCGAACGTCTTCTGGAACTCCCCGTTCGAGTAGCGGTCCCAGTTGATCGACCAGGTCATCAGGCCGCGCAGCGCGGGCCAGGTGCCATGGGTGGGGTACGAGCCGCAGTTCGCCTCCCTGGTCAGGCAGTCGAGGGTCTTCACGACCTCGGCGGGGGCCACGTAGCCGTTGCCCGCGTTCGTGGAGGCGGGCATGCCGATGGCCACCTGGTCGGGGCGCAGCGGCGGGAAGACGTTGGCGGGGTCGCCCGCGACCGGGAAGCCGGTGAGCAGCATGTCGGTCATGGCGATGTGGAAGTCGGCGCCGCCCATCGAGTGGTACTGGTTGTCCAGCCCCATGATCGGGCCCGAGTTGTAGTCCTGGACGTGCAGCAGGGTCAGGTCGTCGCGCAGGGCGTGGATGACCGGGAGGTAGGCCCCGCACCGGGGGTCCTGGCCGCCCCACTTGCCGGTGCCGTAGTACTGGTAGCCCATCTGCACGAAGAAGGTCTCCGGGGCCATGGTGAGCACGAACCTGCTGCCGTACTTCGCCTTCAGGGTCTTCAGCGCGGAGATCAGGTTGACGATCACGGGGGTGGTCGGGTGCTTGAAGTCCGTGTCGTCGGCGTTGAGGGAGAGGGAGTGGCCCTCGAAGTCGATGTCGAGGCCGTCGAGTCCGTAGGTGTCGATGATGTTCGAGACCGAGGAGACGAAGGCGTCACGGGCCGCGGTGGTGGTCAGCTGGACCTGGCCGTTCTGGCCGCCGATCGAGATCAGCACCTTCTTGCCGGCCGCCTGCTTGGCCTTGATCGCCGCCTTGAACTCGGCGTCGGACTCGACGTTCGGGCACTCGGTGACCGGGCAGCGGGTGAAGCGGATGTCGCCGGAGGTGGCGGAGGTCGGCTCGCCGAAGGCCAGGTCGATGACGTCCCAGCTCGCCGGGACGTCGGCCAGGCGGGTGTAGCCGGAGCCGTTGGCGAAGCTCGCGTGGAGGTAGCCCACCAGGGCATGCGCGGGCAGGTCCGGCGTCCCGCCGGTTGAGCCGGTCGTGGCCGTCACGGCGGCCGACTTCGCGGACTCGCCGGCGTCGTTCACGGCGGTGACCTGGAAGCTGTAGGCGGTGGACGGGGACAGCCCGGAGACGGTGGCCGAAGTGCCGCTCGCCGTCTGGACCTTGGCGCCGTCGCGGTAGACGGCGTAGCTCGTCGCGCCGGTGACGGCGGACCAGGACAGGGTGACCGAGGACGAGGTGACGGCGCCGGCCGTGAGGCCGGTGGGGGCGGCCGGGGGCTGTCCGGTGGAGGCGCCGCCCGGGCCGACGAGCGAGATGTCGTCGGCGTAGTAGGCGCCGGTGCCGTACCAGCCGTGGGTGTAGATCGTGACCTTGGTGGTGGCCGCGCCGGTGGTGAGGGTGGTGGTCAGCTTCTGCCAGTCGGCGGCGGTCGGCGTCCAGGTGGAGACGTCGGTGGTGCCGGTGCCGGACGCGCCGAGGTAGACGTAGGAACCGCGGACGTAACCGCTGAGCGTGTAGGTGGAGTTGGGCTGGACGGTCACCGTCTGCGCGCACTGGGCGTTGTCGCTGCCGGCCGGGGTCGCCCGCAGTGCCGCGTTTCCGCTGTGCACGGGTGAGCCGACCGTCGTGCCCGCGCTGCAGCTCCAGCCGTCGAGGCCGGACTCGAAGCCGCCGTTCCGTGCCAGGTCCCCGTCGGCCGCGCGGGCGGCCGACGAGAGCACGGTGAGGCCGGGCAGGGCCAGCACGGTGGCGGTGAGCACGGCGAGGAGGGATCTGGTGCGTCTGGGGCGGTCCACAAGAGCCTCCGGGCATGGGGGATTTGGAGGGTGGAGCGTTGCGAGGGTGGAGCGCGCCCAACTTGGTCCAGACCAATCCTGTTGTCAAGGGCTACGGCACCAACCCGGCGGCGACCAACAGCCTCCCGCCCCACGGCGCTCAGTCGTCCTCGGCCAGGCCTGCGGCAGCTTCGTGCATCGCCAGTTCCAGCAGCGCCGGGTCCGTGAGGGTGCCCGAGCCGTCCGGCGGCACCAGCCAGCGGACGCCGCCGGTGGAGCGGCCCGGGTACGGCACCACGATCCAGGTGCCGGCGCCCGCCGTACGGATGCCGGTGCCCAGCCAGCGGACGGCGGTTCCGGGCGGCACGAAGAAGCCCATGCGCGCGTCCCCGAAGTCGACCAGCACCGGGCCGAGCTGGTCGAGGATGCGGGTGAGGACGTCGAGCGTGGGATAGCCGAGCTCGCCCGGCAGGATCAGCACGTCCCAGGCCTTGCCGGCGGGCAGCAGCGCGACCCCGAGGGGGTTGCGCTCCCACTCCCCACGGCAGGCCTCGGGATCCGGAGCAACGGATGCCAGCCACTCGACCGCCGTCTTCGCCCCAGTCATGAGAAGACCTCCCTCTCTCCTGGACGCTGGTCGCGTCACGGGAGAGAGGGAGGTCTCCTGGTCTGCATTACGCGGGTTTCGTTCACTCTTCGGAGTGAACCAGGTCACATGCGAACGACTAGCTGTCGAAACCGAGTCCGAGTCTGTCCATCGTGCGCAGCCACAGGTTGCGGTGGCCAGCGTGGGAGTCGGCCCGGGCGAGAGACCACTTGGTGAGGGCGATGCCGGTCCAGGCGAAGGGTTCGGGCGGGAAGGGGAGCGGCTTCTTGCGGACCATCTCCAGCGAGGTGCGCTCCGTGGCCTCCCCCGCCAGCAGGTCGAGCATGACCTCGGCACCGAAGCGGGTGGCGCCGACGCCCAGGCCCGTGTAGCCGGCCGCGTACGACACCCGGCCCTGGTGCGCGGTGCCGAAGAACGCGGAGAAGCGGGAGCAGGTGTCGATCGCGCCGCCCCACGCGTGCGTGAAGCGGACGCCCTCCAACTGCGGGAAGCAGGTGAAGAAGTGCCCGGCGAGCTTGGCGTAGGTCTCCGGGCGGTCGTCGTACTCGGCGCGCACCCGGCCGCCGTAGTGGTGGACCGCGTCGTAACCGCCCCACAGGATGCGGTTGTCGGCGGAGAGACGGAAGTAGTGGAACTGGTTCGCCGAGTCGCCGAGACCCTGGCGGTTCTTCCAGCCGACGGAGGCCAACTGGTCGGCGGTCAGCGGCTCGGTCATCAGGGCGTAGTCGTAGACCGGGACGGTGTACGCCCGCACCCGTCTGAGCAGGTTGGGGAAGATGTTGGTGCCGAGCGCGACCTTGCGGGCGCGCACCGAGCCGTACGGCGTGCGTACGGCCATCCCCGCACCGTACGGCTTCAGGGTGAGGGCCGGGGTGTGCTCGTGGATACGGACGCCGAGGCGGAGGCAGGCGCGCTTGAGGCCCCAGGCCAGCTTGGCGGGGTGCAGCATGGCGACGCCCCTGCGGTCCCACAGGCCCGCCTGGAAGGTCGGTGAGTCGACCTGTTCGCGGACCGCGTCGGCGTCCAGGAACTCGACGCCCTCGGCGAGCCCCTGGCGCTCCATCTCCTCGTACCAGTCCCGCAGTTCCCAGGCCTGGTAGGTCTCGGTGGCCACGTCGATCTCACCGGTTCGCTCGAAGTCGCAGTCCAGGCCGTGGCGGGCGACCGCCTTCTCGATCTCGTCGAGGTTGCGGGCGCCGAGTTCCTGGAGCTTGTGGATCTCGTCCGGCCAGCGGGTCAGGCCGTTGGGCAGGCCGTGGGTGAGGGAGGCGGCGCAGAAGCCGCCGTTGCGCCCGGAGGCGGCCCAGCCCGCCTCCCGGCCTTCCAGCAGGACGACATCCCGTCCGGGGTCGCGCTCCTTGGCGATCAGCGCGGTCCACAGTCCGCTGTAGCCACCGCCGACGACCAGCAGATCGCAGGTCTCGGTGCCGGTGAGCGCGGGCTCGGGGTGGGGCTTGCCGGGGTCTTCCAGCCAGTACGGGACCGGCTGCGCGTCGGAGAGTGACTTGGTCCAACGGTTCATGGCGCTTGGGGCCATGATTTCAACTCCCTACAGGTGCTTATGCCTTCTGCCTGTTGCGGCGATTGCCGATGACCATGGAGGTCAGGACCAGCAGGACGGCGACCAGGAACATGGTCGTGCCGATGACGTTGATCTGAACGGGCGTTCCGCGCTGTGCCGAACCCCAGACGAACATGGGGAAGGTGACGGTCGAGCCCGCGTTGAAGTTGGTGATGATGAAATCGTCGAAGGAGAGCGCGAAGGACAGCAGCGCGCCCGCGGCGATTCCCGGCGCCGCGATCGGCAGGGTGACCCTCAGGAAGGTCTGCGCCGGGCTGGCGTACAGATCCCGCGCGGCCTCCTCGAGGCGCGGGTCCATCGACATCACGCGCGCCTTGACGGCGACGACGACGAAGCTGAGGCAGAACATGATGTGGGCGATCAGGATCGTCCAGAAGCCCAGCTGGGCACCCAGGTTGAGGAACAGGGTGAGCAGCGAGGCCGCCATGACGACCTCGGGCATCGCCATCGGCAGGAAGATCAGCGAGTTCACGGCGCCCCGCGCGCGGAAGCGGTAGCGGACCAGCGCGAAGGCGATCATCGTGCCGAGGATCGTCGCGCCGATGGTCGCGAGCGTGGCGATCTGCAGGCTGATGGAGAGCGAGCCGCACAAGTCGGCGACCCCGCAGGGCTGTTTCCAGGCGTCCAGGGAGAACTGCTGCCACTCGTAGTTGAAGCGCCCCTTTGGTTTGTTGAAGGAGAACACCGTCACGATGACGTTGGGGAGCAGGAGATATCCGAGGGTGATCAGCCCCGCGATGACGACGAGATGGCGCTTTAGCCAGTTGACGAGGGCCATTTAAACCAGATCCTCCGTCCCGGACCTGCGGATGTAGAAGGTGACCATGATGAGGATCGCGGCCATGAGGATGAAGGAAAGGGCGGCGGCCGTCGGGTAGTCGAGAATTCTCAGGAACTGCGTCTGGATGACGTTTCCGACCATGCGGGTGTCCGTCGAACCGAGCAGGTCCGCGTTGACGTAGTCGCCGGCCGCCGGGATGAAGGTCAGCAGCGTGCCGGAGACCACGCCCGGCATCGACAGCGGGAAGGTCACCTTGCGGAAGGTGGTGAACGGCTTCGCGTACAGGTCGCCCGCCGCCTCGTGCAGCCGTCCGTCGATGCGCTCGAGCGAGGTGTACAGCGGCAGGATCATGAACGGCAGGAAGTTGTACGTCAGTCCGCACACGACCGCGAGCGGTGTCGCCAGCACACGGTCGCCGGCCGTCCAGCCCAGCCAGTTGGTCAGGTCCAGGATGTGCAGCGAGTTGAGCGTGTGCACGACCGGGCCGTTGTCGGCGAGGATCGTCTTCCAGGCCAGGGTGCGGATCAGGAAGCTGGTGAAGAACGGCGCGATCACCAGGATCATGATCAGGTTCCGCCAGCGTCCGGCCCGGAACGCGATCAGATAGGCCAGCGGGTACCCGAGCAGCAGACACAGCACGGTCGCCGCGGTGGCGTAGAGGACCGAGCGCAGGAACTGCGGCCAGTACTCGGACAGGGCGTCCCAGTAGGTGGCCAAGTGCCAGGTGACCTTGTAGCCCTCCTCCAGGGAGCCCGTCTGCACCGACGTGGAGGCCTGGTAGATCATCGGCAGCGCGAAGAAGATGATCAGCCAGAGGATGCCGGGCAGTAGCAGCCAGTACGGCACCAGGCGGCCCCGCTTGCGCGGGGGCTTCTTCTCGGGGGCCGGCGCCAGGGGCGGCGCCTCGGTGACGGCGGCCATCAGGCGGCCTCCTCCTCGACCTCGGCGACACCGGCGTCGATGTCCTGAGCCGCGTCGAGGCCGAAGGTGTGGGCCGGGTTCCAGTGCAGGACGACCTCGGCGCCGGGCACCAGCCGGGCGTCGCGGTCGATGTTCTGCGCGTAGACCTCGAACTCGGGGCAGACGGGGCTGTCGATGACGTACTGGGTGGAGACGCCGATGAAGGAGGAGTCGGCGATCCTTCCGGTGATGCGGTTGCGGCCCTCGGCGATCTCGCCCGCGTCGTCGGCGTGCGTGAGGGAGATCTTCTCGGGGCGCACACCGACCAGGACCTTGCCGCCGGTCGTGGTGGGCGCCGAACAGCGCGCCTCGGGCAGCACGAGCTTGCCGCCGCCCGCCTTCAGCACGATGTCGTTGCCGCTCTTGGAGTCGACCTCGGCCTCGATCAGGTTGGACGTGCCGAGGAAGTTGGCGACGAACGTGGTCTGCGGATTCTCGTACAGGTCAGTCGGGGAGCCGAGCTGCTCCACGCGGCCCGCGTTCATCACGGCGACCGTGTCGGCCATGGTCATGGCCTCCTCCTGGTCGTGCGTGACATGGATGAAGGTGATGCCGACCTCGGTCTGGATGCGCTTGAGCTCCAGCTGCATCTGGCGGCGCAGCTTGAGGTCGAGGGCGCCGAGGGGCTCGTCGAGCAGGAGCACCTTGGGGTGGTTGATCAGGGCGCGGGCGACGGCGACGCGCTGCTGCTGGCCGCCGGAGAGCTGGTGCGGCTTCTTGCGGGCCTGCTCGCCGAGCTGGACCAGCTCCAGCATGTCCTCGACCTGCTTCTTCACGCTCTTGATGCCACGCCGGCGCAGGCCGAAGGCGACGTTCTCGAAGATGTCGAGGTGCGGGAAGAGGGCGTACGACTGGAAGACGGTGTTCACCGGCCGCTTGTAGGGCGGGAGCTGGGTGACCTCCTGCTCGCCGAGGTGGACGGTGCCACTGGTGGGGTCCTCCAGGCCGGCGATCATGCGCAGGGTGGTGGTCTTGCCGCAGCCGGAGGCGCCGAGCAGGGCGAAGAAGGAGCCCTGCGGCACGGTCAGGTCGAGCGGGTGCACGGCGGTGAAACCGTTGTCGTACGTCTTGCTGATACCGGAGAGGCGGACGTCGCCGCTGGTGTCCTTGGTCATCTTCGTCACGCCCCTGTGAGCTTCGCGAACTTCTGCTGGTAGGCCGTCTCTTCCTTCGAGCTCAGGGCGCGGAAGGCGTGGGACTTGGCCTGCATGGCCCGGTCGGGGACGATCAACGGGTTGCTCGCCGCCGACTTGTCGATCTTGGCAAGGTAGGGCACCACTCCCGCGACGGGGCTGACGTAGTTGACGTAGGCGGCGAGCTCGGCGGCCGGTTCGGGTTCGTAGTAGTAGTCGATGAGCCGCTCGGCGTTCGTCTTGTGACGGGCCTTGTTGGGGATCATCATGTTGTCCGTCGAGGTCATGTAGCCGCTGTCGGGGATGACGTAGCCGACGTGCGGGTTGTCCGCCTGCAGCTGGACGATGTCGCCACCCCAGGCCACGCACGCGGCGAAGTCGCCCTTGGTGAGGTCGGACGTGTAGTCGTTGCCGGTGAAGCGGCGGATCTGGCCCTTGTCGACGGCCTTCTGGAGGCGGGCGATGACGGCGTCGTAGTCGTCGTCGGTGAACTTCGCCGGGTCCTTGCCCATGTCCAGCATGGTCATGCCGACGGTGTCACGCATCTCGGTCAGGAGACCGACCCGGCCCTTGAGCTTGGGGTTGTCGAGCAGGTCGGAGACCGACTTCACCTCGACACCGTCGAGCGCCTTCTTGTTGTACGCGATGACGGTCGAGATGCCCTGCCACACGTACGAGTAGGCGCGGCCCGGGTCCCAGTCGGGACTGCGGAACTGGTCCGAAAGGTTGGCGAAGGCGTGCGGCAGGTTCGACGCGTCCAGTTTCTGCACGTAGCCGAGCCGGATCATGCGGGCCGCCAGCCAGTCGGTGAGGACGATCAGGTCACGGCCGGTGTCCTGCCCGGCGGCGAGCTGCGGCTGGATCTTGCCGAAGAACTCGTCGTTGTCGTTGATGTCCTCGGTGTACTTGACCGTGATGCCGGTCCGCTTGCGGAACGCGTCCAGCGTGGGGCGGTGCTTCCCGCTGTCGTCGACGTCGATGTACTCCGGCCAGTTGGAGAAGTTGACCTCCTTCTCCTTGGCCGAGTGGTCGTCCGCGGAGACACCGCCGCTCGTCTTGCCGGCCGCGGGGATGCCGCAGGCGCTCAGCGCGCCGAGGCCGCCGAGGGTGAGCGCGCCGCCCGCGGAGGCGCGCAACAGGGACCGGCGGGTCATCGCCGCCCGGCCGTTGCGAAGGCTGCGCCGCATCGCGGCCGCCACGGCCGGTGACAGGCGGTCGGGCTCGTACTGCTCCATGCGCTGCTGCCCTTTCGGGAGTCGCGGCCGCGGGTCGGGCGGCCTGCTCTACTGCTGTCGGTCCCCGAAGATCGTGCGGTGCCAGTCCTTGCGGGCCACCGCCGTGTTGTCGAACATGACGTGTTTGATCTGGGTGTACTCCTCGAACGAGTACGCGGACATGTCCTTGCCGAAGCCGGACGCCTTGTACCCGCCGTGCGGCATCTCGCTGATGATCGGAATGTGGTCGTTGACCCACACACAGCCCGCCTTGATCTCGCGGGTCGCGCGGTTCGCCCGGTAGACGTCCCGGCTCCAGGCCGAGGCGGCGAGACCGTACGGCGTGTCGTTGGCCAGTCCGATGCCTTCATCGTCACTGTCGAACGGCAGGACCACCAACACCGGGCCGAAGATCTCGGACTGGACGATCTCGCTGTCCTGTGCGGCGTCGGCGACCAGGGTCGGGCGGTAGTAGGCGCCGTTCTTCAGCTCCCCCTGCGGAACTTCACCACCGGTGACCACGCGCGCGTAGGAGCGCGCCCGCTCGACGAAACCGGCGACGCGGTCGCGCTGGACGTGCGAGATCAGCGGTCCGAGGTCGGTGCCCGGCGCGAACGGGTCGCCGAGACGGACGGTCTCCATGAGGGCGGCCGTCCGCTCCACGAACGCCTCGTAGAGGGGCCGCTGCACGTACGCGCGCGTGGCGGCCGTGCAGTCCTGCCCGGTGTTGATGAGGGCGCCCGCCACCGCCCCGTTGACGGCCGCCTCCAGGTCGGCGTCGTCGAAGACGACGAAGGGGGCCTTGCCGCCGAGCTCCAGGTGCAGGCGCTTGACGGTCGCGGTGGCGATCTCGGCGACGCGCTTACCGACGGCGGTGGAGCCGGTGAAGGAGGTCATCGCGACGTCGGGGTGAGCGACCAGGTGCTCGCCGGCCTCCTTGCCGGTCCCGGTGACGATGTTGACGACACCGTCCGGGATGCCGGCGTCCGTTGCGGCCTGGGCGAACAGCAGCGAGGTGAGCGGGGTCAGCTCGGCGGGCTTCAGCACGATGGTGTTCCCCGCGGCGATCGCCGGGAGGATCTTCCAGGCGGCCATCTGGAGGGGGTAGTTCCAGGGCGCGATGGAGCCGACGACGCCGATCGGTTCGCGGCGGACGTACGAGGTGTGGTCGCCGGAGTACTCGCCGGCCGACTGTCCCTGCAGATGCCGGGCGGCGCCCGCGAAGAATGCGGTGTTGTCGATGGTGCCCGGCACGTCGAACTCGCGGGTCAGCTTCAGCGGCTTGCCGCACTGCAGTGCCTCGGCGCGCGCGAACTCCTCCGCACGGTCGGCGATCACGGCGGCGAAGCGGTGCAGGGCGTCCGAGCGCTCGCCCGGGGTGGCACCCGCCCAGCCCGGGAAGGCGTCGCGGGCGGCGGCGACGGCCGCGTCCACGTCGTCCGGGCCGGCCAGCTCGTACGTGTAGACCTCCTCGCCGGTCGCCGGGTCGACGACGGCGTGCGTACGGCCGGACGTGCCCTTGGTCAGGCGTCCCGCGATGTACTGCGCGCCGTCCGCGAGGCGGTCCTGCGCGGGGAATCGTTCCGGGGTGGCTGTGCCCGGGTTCTGCATGTCGCTCTCCTCCGCCGTCGCCCACGGGGAAAGGGGGCGGGTGGCGTAGCTCCAGCTCGATTTGAGTGCCGATCCTGACAGAGCGAATGGCCGTCGACAAGTGATTCCGTTGTTGCCTTTCGGTTACGCGACGGAATCTGTCGACCAGGTGTCGAGTGAGGGTGGAAAAGGGGGGACGGAGTGTCAGTGGTGGCTGCGAGACTCGCATGCATGGAGAGGATCACGGGGAGGATCGACTCGCGGGAGGCCCTGGTCAGGGAGGTCCGCGCGGGGGCGAAGATCAAGTACCTGCACTTCTGGGGGCATCGGCCGCGGGCGGACGGACAGGTCGGGGCGAGCTGTCTGAGCCAGTGGTGGCCGTCGCCGTTCACGGTGGACGGGGTGAACTACGCGACCGCCGAGCACTGGATGATGGCGCGCAAGGCGCGGCTGTTCGGGGACGCGGAGGCGGAGCGGCGGGTCCTGGAGGCCGGGCATCCCTCGCAGGCCAAGAAGGCGGGGCGGCTGGTGCGGGGCTTCGAAGAGGCGGTCTGGGAGCGCGAGCGCTTCGGGATCGTCGTCGAGGGCAGCGTCCACAAGTTCACCGCACACGCCGACCTGCGGGGCTTTCTGCTGGGCACGGGTGATCGGGTGCTGGTGGAGGCGAGCCCCGTGGACCGCGTATGGGGCATCGGCCTCCCGGCGGACGACGAGGCGGCGACGGATCCGGAGCGGTGGAGGGGACCGAACCTGCTGGGGTTCGCGCTGATGGAGGCGCGGGGGCAGTTGCGGGAGGGGTAAGCCGGGGGCGGGGTTGGTTTCGGCAGAGCTGACCTGGGCTGATTCGACTGAGGTCCCGTAGGGGAGACGGGGGCGGATCCGGGACGGTGAGCCGGGGCTGGATCGGCGGTCCCGTAGTGGACTGGGCGGCTTCGAGAGGGTCGAGCAGGGGCGGGATCTGCTGGGATCGCGTTGATGAAGGCGCGGGGGACGCCTGCGGGACATGTGGGCGGGGGCTGACCGAGGGCTGAGCGGGGGTTCGCCCGCGCTCAGCCCTGCGCCGTCAGTCGTGCGTCGCCGGTCCTGCGCCGTCAGCCGGGCGACGTCAGACCTGCCCGGTCAGTTCGGCGCCGCCAGACCTGCCCGGTCAGTCCTGGGCCGTCAGTCTGACGCCGCCAGTCATGCGCCGTCAGACCTGCGCCGTCGGTCGAGCTCCGCCAGTCAAGCGCCGTCAGCCGGGCACCGCCAGACCTGCCCGGTCAGTTCTGCGCCGCCAGACCTGCGCGGTCAGTCCTGGCCGCCGGTCGGACGCCGTCAGTCGAGCGCCGTCAGACCCGCGCGGCCAGCGCCGCCGATCCTGCGCCGTCAACCGGACGCCGTCAGACCTGCACCGTCAGTCGAGCGCCATCAGACCTGCACCGTCAGCCAGCCGCCGCCAGCCGGGCGCCGTGAGTCCTGCGCCGTCAGTCCTGCGCCGTGAGTCCTGCGCCGTCAGTCCTGGGCCGTCAGGCCTGGGTGAGGAGTGGTGCGGAGATGCTGGGGGCGGAGTTGTAGGACGGTTCGTCGTCCGTGCGGTTCTTCTCGTCGTTGATGGCGAGGGCTATGCCGACGATCAGCACGGCAATCGTGGCGAGGCCCAGGATGATGCCGATGATGCCGGTGATGAAGCCCGCCTGGGCCTGTCCGCGGTTGGTGGCCTCGCCACGGTCCGCGCGCCGCTTGCCCTTGACGCCGAAGACGACCGCGAGGACGCCCAGGATCAGGCCGACGATGCCGTAGAGGCAGAACAGGCAGCAGGACAGAATGCCCAGCACCATCGCCGCGGTGCCCATGCCGTTCTGCGGGGGCGCCTGCATACCGGGCCAGCCGTAGCCCTGTGGGTAGGCGGGGTAGCCGTACCCACCGCCGGGCCCCTGCGGACCGGCACCCGCGCCGGGCGCGACCGGCGGAGGCGGCACGGCGGACTCGGCCCAGCCGTTCGGCGCGCCGGGGGTGCCGGGCGGGGCGTAGGAGGGGGCGCCGAAACCGGGGGTGCCCTGGGCGGGGGTTCCCTGGCCGGACGCGTCCTGGCCCGGGGCGGCGAAACCGGACCCCGGTGCGGGCTGGACCGGCGCGCCGAAGCCGGGGGTGGACTGGCCGGGGGTGCCCTGGGCCGGTGGGCCGAAGCCGTCTGAGGGGAAGGACGTCACCGTCGCCTGGTCGTGCACGGACGGCGGCCGGTCCTGCGGGGCGGGCTGCGTGCCGGGGGCTGATGAGGTGCCCTTGTCCAGCGAGGTCTTGCGCTCCGGCGGCGCCCACGGGTCCTGCTCGGCTCCCGCGCCCCCACCCGGCTGTGTCTGATCCGCCACGTCCCCGTCCCCCTCAGTCGATCGTCACGCCATGGTAAATGCTCATCCCACCTCGCTCACCGCCCGGTCACCGACCACCAACTCCCCACCGCGGCACCCCCCGAGCCAAAGCCACGCCACCACCCCCGCCCACCCGTCACCCCCGGCCTACGATGATCTCGAGTCATCGATCAGCCGATCACCCGCGTCCCGTGCCGCAACGCCCGGGGCGCCGTTCCGGGGAGGAACCTTGTCCGAGCATCTTGTCGAGCCGCGTGTGCCGCGTGATCTGCACGCCTTCATCGCCTCGCTGCCGAAGGCCGAACTGCACGTCCACCACGTCGGCTCCGCCTCCCCCCGGATCGTGTCGGAACTGGCGGCCCGGCACCCCGACTCCCGGGTGCCGAGCGACCCCGAGGCCCTGGCCGACTACTTCACGTTCACGGACTTCGCGCACTTCATCGAGGTGTATCTGTCCGTCGTCGACCTCATCCGCACCCCGGAGGACGTCCGGCTGCTGACGTACGAGGTGGCGCGCGACCTGGCCCGGCAGCAGGTGCGGTACGCCGAGCTGACGATCACGCCGTTCTCCTCGACCCGGCGCGGTATCGACGAGCGTGCCTTCATGGAGGCGATCGAGGACGCCCGCAAGGCCGCCGAGGCCGAGTTCGGGACCGTACTGCGGTGGTGCTTCGACATCCCCGGCGAGGCCGGCCTGGAGGCCGCCGAGGAGACCGCGCGGCTCGCCACCGACGACCGGCTGCGCCCGGAGGGCCTGGTCTCCTTCGGTCTCGGCGGCCCCGAGATCGGCGTACCGCGGCCGCAGTTCAAGCCGTACTTCGACCGTGCCATCGCCGCGGGCCTGCACTCCGTGCCGCACGCGGGGGAGACCACCGGCCCGGAGACGGTCTGGGACGCGCTCACCCACCTGCGCGCCGAGCGCATCGGACACGGCACCAGCTCCGCCCAGGACCAGAAGCTGCTCGCCCATCTCGCCGAGCACCGCATCGCGCTGGAGGTCTGCCCGACCTCCAACATCGCCACGCGCGCCGTCCGCACCCTCGACGAGCACCCGCTGGCGCAGTTCGTGAAGGCCGGCGTCCTGGTCACGATCAACTCCGACGACCCGCCGATGTTCGGCACCGACCTCGACAACGAGTACGCCGTCGCCGCCCGCCTGCTGGACCTCGACGAGCGGGGACTGTCCGACCTCGCGAAGAACGCGGTCGACGCGTCCTTCCTGGACGAGGCCGGCAAGCGCCGTATCAAGGACGAGATCGACACGTACACGACGGACTGGCTCGCCCCCTGAATCACCTCGCCTCCCCCGGTCCCGGTACGTCCCGACACAATGGGCGCATGCAGACGCTGACTGCCGTGGCCCATCGCGGCGACCCCTACCGCTTCCGTGAGAACACGATCGACTCGCTGCGTTCCGCGCTCGACCGGGGCGCGGACGCGGTCGAGATCGACGTGAGGCTCACGAAGGACGGCGTGCCCGTGCTGTTGCACGACGAGACGCTGAAGCGGCTGTGGGAGCAGGACCGTCCGCTGCTCGCGCTGTCCGCGGCCGAGGTGCGCGGGCTGACGGCGGGCGCGGTGCCGACCCTCGCGGAGGCGCTCGCGGCGACCGGTGGCAGCCGGGTGATGCTGGACCTGCCGGGGACCCGGGAGGTGCGCACCGCGCGGCCGGTCGTGGACGTCGTACGGGAGGCGGGCGCGGCCGACCGGGTCTACTACTGCGCCGACGCCGCCGCGATGCTCGCCGTGCGCGGCGCCGATCCGGCCGCGGAGATCGCCCTGACCTGCACCAGCCTGGCTCCCCCGCGTCCCGCTCTGCTGGACGCGATCAAGCCGCGCTGGCTCAACTACCGTTTCTCCCTGGTCGACCGCGACCTCGCGGCCCGCGTCCACCACGACGGCTATCTGCTGTCCGTGTGGACCCCGGACACCCGCCGTTCCATGCGCCGGCTGATCGATCTGGGCGTCGACTCGATCACCAGCAACCGCATCGACCTGCTGTGCGCGCTGCGGGACTACACGCGGGAGCGCTGAGGCACCGTCGCCGGGTCGGCCGGGGTCGAGCGGGTGACGTACTGCGGGACGGGGGTGTCGTCCCCGCCGGTGTCGCGGACCAGGCCGTAGCGCTCGGCGCCCTGGGGCGGGCCGGTGGTGATGTCCTTCTCCGCCGCGCCCCAGGTGGAGGGGAAGACGCTGAGGCCGTAGTCGGCGCCGCGTTCGTTGACGGTGAGGGTGACGCTGCCGTCGAGGTAGAAGTACTCGTTCTGCCACATCTGCTGGGTGCCGGCCGGCAGCACGTCGTAGCCGGTGGCCTTGGAACCCATGCTGGTGGCGGTGGCGTCGGTCGCGCTGACCGGGTCGTCCATGCGCCGCCCGCCGCCGGAGGCGACGTGGAAGAGCTTGCCCTTCAGGCCGGTCCAGGAGGGCGGGACCAGGCTGCCGGACCGGTACTGCGGTGAGATCTGCCAGCGCACCAGGACATAGCCCTCGCCACTGAGCGTCACGCCGTCGCCCCGGTGGTTCAGGACGGCGTGCGCGCCGCCGGTGCTGGTGACGCCCTTCTCGGGGCGGTGCGGCAGGGCCCCGGGCGGCGTGTCCGGGTCGGGCGCCCGGTCGACGGCGTCGACGACGCTGCCGTAGAGCGCGGTGTTCTCATGGGTGACCGACGGGGACGGCGAAGGCGAGTTCTTCGGTCTGGGGGGCGGCGGCGGGCGGTGGGTTGCGGGCGTCGCCGTGGGCGTCACGGTCGCGGTCGCCCGCGGGGGTGGGGTGGGCGCGGGCCGGGTGACGACGTAGGCGCCGCCCGCGACGATCGTGGCGCCCGCCGTCGCGGCGATCGCGGGCTTGGTCAGGACGCCGAGCAGCTTGGCGGACCAGCCGACGGAGGTCGCGGCGGCGGCCGTCTTGCCGCCGAGCGCGAGCGACAGCGTGAAGCCGACGGGGAGCGGGACGAGCGCGATGCCGACGAGCAGGCGTTCCGCCGGTACGACGGCCTCGCGGGCGTCACCGCAGTAGGCGCAGCCCCTGATGTGCCGGGCCAGCCGTTTGCGCCAGACCGAGTCGGGACGGCCGTCGAAGCGGCCGGTCAGCTCGCGCAGTTCGGGGCAGGCGCCGTCGAGGGCGCGGACGATCCCGCGCGAGGTCTCCAGGCGTTCCTTCATCCGCTGCACGCGTACGGCGGCGTGCTGTCTGCTGATGCCGACGGCCGCCGCCAGCTCGCGGCGGGTCAGTTCGCCGGCGACCTCCAGCCACCACAGCGACAGCAGTTGCCGGTCCTCGTCGTCCAGCCAGCGCACCGCCTCCGCGACCTCGCGCCGCTGTCCCTCCAACTGCAGGCGCAGCACGGTGAGTTCGGCGAAGTCGGCGGCCTCCTGGGCCGCGTTCTCGTCCAGCGGCCGGGGCGTCCTGCGGCGCGCCCGGTCCCGTATCTGGCGCATGGCGATCGCCATCAGCCAGGACCGGAAGCTGTCCGGGTCGCGCAGTGAGCCGAGGTTGTCGACGGCGCGCAGCATGGTCTCCTGGACGACGTCGTCGACGTCCGCGTGTCCGTTCAGGGCCCGTCCGACGACGTTGTAGACCAGCGGCAGCCAGCCCGCCACCAGTTCGTCCAGCGCCTGCCGGTCTCCGGCCTGCGCGGCGGCGATGGTCGCGCGCCAGGGCCGCCGGCCGGTCGTCTCGGCGTCGGCGTGCGTCCTCATACCCGCACCTTCTCAACCGGGCCTCTGCTGTTGGCAATGTCGGAGATCACACCCCGGGGACGGTCCGGGCCGGCCCTCGATAACAGTTTTTCGGCGCCCGGGCGCCGCTTACAGCGCGGCTTCAGCGGTTCGAGTACGGGGGCCGGGTGTACTGGCTGAAGTCGGGGCGCGGTACGGCTACGGCGCGGTCGTTGCGGCGGCCCGGGACCTGGGCCGTACCCTCGTCTGCTCGGTCAACTCGACCGACGCCGAGGGGGAGTCGACGAACCCGGTCGCCGAACGCGTCGCGCTGGCCACGCTCAGGTAGCGAGCGCGGGGGTGGGGCCGGGGTTCGGGGTGAGCGCTTCGAGGCGCTTGATCTTCCTGCGCAGGATGTACAGCGGGATCACCCCGAACACTCCGAAGGACATGTCGATCACCGACCACCAGAAGGGGATGCCCCGGATCGGCCCGCAGATCAGGGCGAGCGGGATGATGCCGGCGCAGGCGATCATCGCGAACTCGACGACCCAGATGTTGCGTACGGGGTCGCGGTAGGGACCGTAGAAGGCGACGGCGATGACGAGGTGGGCGAAGGCCAGCCAGTCCGTGCCGTAGAGCAGGAACGGGTAGTCGGTGTCGGCGGTGTCGAGTCCGCGCCGGACGCGGGCGATCCAGTCCATGAGCGGGTCCGGCGTGGGCAGGGACCGCAACACGTCCTCGGTCCAGCGCAGTTCGTGCACCAGGGGGAAGGCCGTGGCGCCGCTGAGCACCAGGCAGACGACGAACAGGACCAGCCAGACGCGGATGCCCTTGAGAAGGGCGGCTCTGTCGCTCATGGCGGCAGGGTACGCCTGTAATTGAACGTGTTCAAAACTAATCCGGCGAGGGCTTGGGCTTGGGCTTGGGTCAGCGGCCTCCCGGGGCGGAGGGCACGCTCGTCGGGGTCGCCCGGGCGTCGGAGCGGGTCTTGGACGGGCGGGCCGAGGGGGCTTGCGTGCGTGTACGGGCGGAGGGGGCGGTGGAGGGGCTGGTGCGGTCGGTGGACGGCTCGCTGGGGACGAGGGTGCGCCGGTCCCGGCTGGGTACGGGACTCGACGGCTCGGGGGCCGGCGTACGGGACGACGGCGAGGCGGAGGGGCTGCTCACCCGGGGCGGGGCCATCGGAACCGTCGGAGAGGAAGGGGTGTCGGAGGCCGTCAGGCGCAGGGGCAGGATCACCAGGGCCGCCACTCCGCACGTCAGTGCCGCACCGGCGGCCGCGCGCAGAAGACGACGCCGGGACGCACCACGCCGGATCGCCTCGTAACGACCGGGGGGCGGGCCGAGGTACTCGGCCGGGGGGCGCAGAAGCACGGTGAGCTCGTCGTCGGGCCCGAGGTCCAAGTACTCACCGCCGGAACCGAACTCCCGACGCCCACCCGGGGAATCGACCCCCGGTCCCCCGCCATACGCGGACGCGAAACCCCGCCCGACACCCTCGGCCTCGAAACGCCACCCGGCGTCCCCGGCACCGGATTCCCTCCGGGGGGCCCCGGACCCGAAGCCCCGCCCGGCGCCGTCAGGAACGTGCCCCGACCCGAAGTCCGAGGCCCCGAGACGCCCCGCGCCGTCGCCGGAA
This sequence comes from Streptomyces sp. NPDC006476, assembly GCF_040612015.1. Taxonomy (NCBI): domain Bacteria; kingdom Bacillati; phylum Actinomycetota; class Actinomycetes; order Kitasatosporales; family Streptomycetaceae; genus Streptomyces; species Streptomyces sp. NPDC006476. The sequence continues at coordinate 95,519 of NZ_JBEXPK010000028.1, forward strand.
CCGAGCCCACGCCCGGCGTCCTGCGAACCAAAGCCCCGCCCGGCGGCCGTGGAAGGGAAGCTCCGCCCGGTGTCCCCAAGACCCGAACTCGGCCCGGCATCATCAGTACCTCGCCCCCGACCGTCGTCGCCGGCACCGAAGCCCCGCCCGGCACCCCCGGCGCCGAAGCCCCCATCGGCGCCCTCCGGCCCGGTGCCCCGCCCGGCACCCCCAAAGTCAAAGCCTTCACCGGCGTCCTCCGGCCCGGTGCCCGACCCCGCGTCCCCGGGGCCGCGATCGCCACGTCCGGGAGTCTCACCGCCGGGGCCCTGTCCGGTGTTCTCCGGGGTGCGGGCTGCGGGCTCGTTCTCGTGGTCGAAGTCCGGGCCCTCGTCAGAGTGTGTGGTCAACGCTTCTCCTCAGGTGGGCGCGGAGCAGTTCACGGGCGGCGTGCAGGTCGGCCTTGACGGTTCCCTCCTTGCGTCCGGTCAGCACGGACACCTCCCGGATCGGCATGTCAGCGTAGTAGTGCAGCAGGATCGGGACGCGCAGGCGTTCGGGCAGGGACTGCACGAGCAGCCGCACCGAGGGGTCCGCCTGTTCGGTCGGCGGGCTCACCGCGACCTCGTTGGTGGCGCGCCGCACGGCCCGGCGTTCGCGCTCCAGCTTGCGCCAGTGGTCCCGGACGAGGTTGGCCGCGGTGACGTAGAGGAAGCCGCGCGGTTCGGTGACGGCCGTCCAGCGCGCCCACAGCCGGGTGAACGCCTCCGAGGCGATCTCGTGGGCCGTCTCGTCGTCGTCGACGAGACGGCGGCACCAGCCGGCGAGACGCGGATAGAGGGCGGCGAACAGCTCGGACGCGGCCTTCTCGCGGGACCGTTTCAACGTTCTCCCGGGTTCGTGGGGGGTCACTCGTGGAGGAAGAGCCCGGGCCTGCGGCGTACGTTCCGCGGGCCCGGGTTCCGGTCGGTGGTCAGTGGCCGGTTCCGGTCAGCACCGCGAAGACGATGACGTTGTCGCGGTAGCCGTCACCGGTGCGCTCCCCGCCGCAGGTGATGAGCCGCAACTCCGGCCGTGACACGTTCCCGTACACCTCCTTGGTCGGGAAGTTCGCCTTCGCCACCGTCCGTACGTCCGTCACGGTGAACACCGCAGTGGTGCCGTTCTCCAGGCGCGCCTCGATCCGCTCGCCCCGGCGCAGTTCGCCGAGGTGGCGGAAGACGCCGTCCCCGTAGGCGCCGACCGTGACATGACCGAGGATCACCGACGGTCCGGTCTGTCCCGGCGTCGGTGAGTTCTCGTACCAGCCCGCCCGGTCGTGCGCCTGGATCGGCGGGACCTGCACGGTCCCGCCGGCGGCCAGCCCCAGCTTCATCACCGGGGTGTCGACCCCGATGGCCGGTATCCGGAGCCCGACCGGGAGGGATCGCCCCACCGCCGGCACCTGCTTCGCGGCGGGCGGCGCGGAGGACGACGACGAGGACGAGGTGCTCGCGGAACTCCCCTGCGGGCCGCTCCCGGTCGTGGCTCCGGTGCCGCCGCAGCCCACGAGCAGCGCGGCCAGCGCGAGGCCGGCGAGGGCGCGCCCGGAGAGGTGGCTCATTCCCCGTTCGCCTGCCGACGGCGCAGGAGGAAGACCGCCCCGCCGCCCACGACGACGGCCGCGGCGGCGCCCCCGCCGACCAGCGCGCCCGTGTTCGAGGAGTCCGAGGTGGTCGCCACACCGGTGTTCGGCGCACCGCTCGGCACGACGGAGACCTGGCCGCGGGGCACCCGGGTCGGGACGGGGCTCGGGGCCAGGGTGCCGGGACGGCGCTTGGTGGGGACGGCGCTGGGCTCCTGGGGGTCGGCCGGACGGGTCTTGGTCGGGACGGCGCTGGGAGCGGTGGTGGCCCGCTCGGCGGGGCTCGGGGTCGCGGACGTCCCCGCGGCGAACGCGGGCACCGCGCCCGCCAGGACGGCGGTGGCCGCGATCACCAAGGCACTGAGGCCGGTTCGGCGCATGAATCGCTCTCTTTCGTCGGTCCGCCCGGCGGTCGGGCCGGGCGGGCTGTGGCGTGGATCGAGCGGAGAGACGAGACAGCACGGAAGCGGGTTGTAAAGAGCTGGCAAAGTCGTCGAATGTCCTTCAGGTGTACGGGAGTTGACCCACCGATGGCGTGGGCGCGGCGAATGGGACCGGGGTGGCCCAAGGGGCGTCTGCCGTGCCTGTGCCTTGATTACGTTGAGGCCGTGCGGAACCAGCAGCAGCCACGGGACGGCAGAACCGGCACTTCCCAGCAGGCGCCCCCGGCGCCCCGCACCGCCGGGCCACCCGCCCATCCCCTGCTCGCCTTCCAGCAGTCCGCGGGGAACGCGGCCACGGCCCGGGCGGTGCGGCGGGCGCGCACCGATCGTTCCCGGCCCGCGCTTCCGGGCATCGAGGAGCGCGCCGAGGCCGGGTTGGAGCTGCCGTCGTACCTGATGGGGCTGGAGGTGGCCGGGCTGTCGACGGCGTACGGGCTGACCGGGCACGAGTTCGTGCGGCACGCGGTGGCCGCCGCGGTGGGGCACGCCGACGGCACGGTCGGCGACATCGCGGCCGAACTGGCCGGACGGCCGGAGAGCTTCTTCGGACAGGGCCGCGCCTTCGCCGTGCGGGGCCGGACCGGCAAGGAGTGGTACGACGTCACGGTCGCCGTCCACCGGGCCGCCGACGACCGGCCGCCCGTCTTCCGCTCCCAGGACCTGCCGGCCGCCGCCGTCTCCGGCACCGACGAGGTGGCCGAGCTGGAGGATCCCGAGGGCAAGGACACCAAGGTCGACGTCCAGCACAACACCGCCGCCACGGCGAGCAGTACGGCCGGCGGCTCGGCCTCCAAGGGTGTCGGCGGGCTGGCGTTCGGGCTGGCTCCCGTGGCGCCCGGCCTGTGGGTGGGCGGCGCCGCCACCGGCAACGTCCAGCCCTGGCAGTCCTCGCGGGAGTCCCGGCACCAACGGAACGTGGCCGAGCCGCGCGTCCTGCGCAGCGACAAGGGCTCGGTCGAGGTCCACCGCAAGGTGGTCTACGAGGTACGGGTGCAGAAGACCGGCACCGAGGAGACGCAGACCTTCCGGGACAAGGGGACGCTCACCCAGCGGGTGCCGACCGAGCATCTGGTCCCGGTCGGTACGGGCGCACCGGCGCCCGGGCGGCCGCTCGGCGCGGACACCGCGCGCGGCGTCTCGCTCGGCGACTCGCTGGCACCGGTCGCCGTCACCGACACGGCGGCCCCGCACCAGAGCGGCGGTGGGCTCTTCGACGCGGTCGCCTCCGTGCTGCACCCCTCGCTCACCGCACCCGGCGCGCCGGGCCGGGCCCGGCTGTACGAGGCGACCGCGACGGCGACCGTGCTGGAGGACATGCCCCGGCTGCTGCGGGACGGCGTGGTCGGCGAGGACCTGCAGTCCAAGGACGGGAAGACGGCGGGCAGTTACCACCTGCGGGCGGCGCTGACCGGCCTCTCCCCCGCCTGGGCCACCGGCAAGACCCAGCTGCGCACCCATCAGCAGACCCAGCACACGGTGACCGAGTCCGCGGGCAAGGGCCGGGCCGTCGCCGCCGGTCTGGGCCCGGCGATCGGTGTCGGCGCGGCGGGCAACGCGGCCGTGCTGCGGGGGACCGCGATGCCGGTCGCGGCGGCCCGCAAGGCCCGCTTCAGCGTGACCGAGCAGACCGTCTCCACCCGGCAGGGCGCGGAGGTGCGGGGTGAGAAGGTGCTGTACTTCGGGACGGTGCTGTTCACCGCGGAGGGCACGGGCCCGCGCTCGGCCGAGCACATCCTGAACCCCGGGCGCCGGGTCGCCACCCACTCGATGAACGTGTGGATGAGCCTGCGGGCCGACGAGGCACAGGAGTTGGGGCTGCCGCTGCCGCAGGGCACGAACGCCGGGCCGTTCGCCGAGAAGCCCCGGCGGACCGACGAGAGAGGCGAGGAGGTGGAGGTCGAGCGTCATCTCCCGTACGGCGCGAAGGGATCGAGTGTCACGCTGAGCCGGCTCGACACCGGACCCATGGTGCGGGCCGTGCGGGAACTGTTCGCCACCGACCCGAGGCTGGCGGGCTATCTGCCGGCCTTCGGCGCCACTCCGCCGTCCCTGCAGACCAGCGACGAGGAGGCCGAGGCCCAGCGCCGCAACTACCGCGAGCTGATGACCGTCCTGTCGGAGACCAACCTCCGGGTCAACAAGGACCAGTTGCTGTCCACCGGCATCCGGGTGCGGCTGCGCCGCAAGACCACCCTGCACTCGCACGACGTACAACTCCTCGTCAAGGGCGAGATGTCGGACGCCGAGTACCAGGGCGACATCAAGGACTGGATGGTGCGCGCCCATTCCGGCGTCACCAGCAACTCGACCAGCGGGCGCAGCAGTTCGCGCTCGATCGGCGGTCTGGTACTCGGACAGGCCCGGCTGATCCCGGGGGCGCTGACCGGTGCGGCCCGCTACGAGAGGCACAGCACCGGCACCCGCCGCAACCAGGCGGGGCCCACGGGCCGTTCGGACATCCTGACCAACGGCTCGGAGACCGCGAGCGCCTTCGGGGCAGCCCTGAGCATGCAGGTGGACGTCACCATGACCTCCCGGCCCCGCAAGCTCGCCCGCGGCCTCAGCGTCGGCTCGCCCGGCCAGGACGCGCCGGACGCCAAGCTGCTGGCGGGGCTGCACATGGAGCCGCAGGACGTACGGCTGCTCACCCCGGCGGAGTTCACGCTGGACCAGGAGGGCCGGGACCGGCGGGACGCGGTGGCGGGGGCGCGCAGGGCCCAGGCGCCCGCCCCTGATCACGCCTTCAACGCCGAGGGGATCGGCGACCTGGCCTCGATCACCCCGCGGCCGTCCACCGGGCGGGCGCTGCGCGACTGGCAGTTGGTGGAGAACCTCGACTCGGAGCCGGTCCGGGCGCTCGCCTTCCAGCTGCTGGCGCAGGCCGCGGCCCGCAACAAGGGGCTGCGGGAGGATCCGGCGCTGGCGACGGAGGGGCTCGCGCCCCGGCTGGCGGTGGAGGACCGGTTCGGCGAGCGGGCGGTCAAGGCGGCCTTGAGGCAGGCCGCGTCCTCCGGCTGGGTGGTGAAGAACCTCCGCTATCCGCGCCGGCTCGCGGCCCTCAACGGCGCGGTCGGCACCCGGCTGACGCTGGCCAACCCGAAGTTCGTGCACAAGGGCGAGGGACCGGGCACCGAGACCTTCATCCTGGGCGGCCACCAGTCCGCCGGTCAGGTGGGCCAGGGGACCACCAGCACCGTGCAGTTCGGGGCGACCGGCTCCGAGAACGGCCCCGAGCGGCGCACCGGGCAGGGGCTGTCGACGTTCCGCACCACGGGCCACGGTGACAGCCGGGCCGCCGCGCTGTCCGGCACGGTGGAGCGCAACGCCCACACGCCGAAGAAGGCCCCGCTGTATCTGGTCCAGTGCGATGTGCTGGTCAACATGGTCGCCGAGGTCAAGGTCACCGGCGGCGGCCCCTATGTGAGCCAGGGCGCCCGCACGCTGCCGGGCGCGGCGGCGGTGTGGCTGACGGAGGCGCAGCTGCCGCAGCGGATCCGGCGGCAGCTGAACCTCGACGCCGACGCCGACCTCGTCATGCGTCCACCGGCGGCGCGGGGCGAGAGCAGGGCGGAGAGTTCCCGGATGGCCGCCGAACGGGCGCGCGCCACCGCTGGTACGTCCTCGTCCGCGCCGGCCCGGAGCAGCGGTGGGCCCGCATCCTCGCGGACGAACGGCCCCGGCTTCGGCAGCGGGCTGCCCCTCGGCTTCGGCATGGTCGAGGACCTGCCCGACTTCGTGCCGCTGCTGGGACGGCTGCGGGCCAACCTGGTCCAGAACCGGCACCAGGACGTCGCCGACGACCTGCTGCCCCGGCAGCAGCTCAAGGACCGCAACGACAACGTGCAGCGGCTGCTGCGCGTCCTGGACCGGGACGGCTCGGCCGGGCTGCTGTCCAGCGCCATGGACGGCGGGGTCACCGTGGAACTGCTCGACGGCCGCAGGACGCCCTACTGGGCGGTGTTCCGCGTCGACCGCAGGGGCGACGGCGCGTACACGGGCGACGCTGGCGACGGCCGGGACATGGAGTACATCACCGCGGCCGTCTCCCAGCAGGCCGTCTCCCACGACGAGGGCACGGTGACCGGCATCGAGGGCGTCCTCGCCGGATCGGGCAAACCGGACGGCGGTGCCGGGCAGTTGAAGAGCACCGGCGGCGCGGCGGGCGTCGGCTACGCCTCCGGCGACTCACGGCGCAGCGGTGCGGCGAGCCGTGGACAGCTCGGCATGAAGACGGTCGCCGAGGCGAAGTCCGCGCCGTCCGCCAGGATGCGGCTGCCGGTGCGGGCGAGCCTGGAACTGTACAAGGGCGGCACCCGGCTGGCGCTGGCCCGCATGGACAACCTGGCGCTGACCCACCGTGTGCTGCACAAGGACCTGGCCGCGCTGAGCCGGGTGACCGCACCGGTGCGGACCACGGCGCCCCCGGTGCGGGGCCCGCGCGACGACGGCCCGTCCGGACTCGGCTCCTGGCACGCGGGCGGGGTGCGGCTGCCGATGGAGGCGCAGGTCAACGGCTTCCAAGGGGCGCCACGAGTACGGGAGTTGGTGACCGCGGCGGTCCGGCAGGCGGGCGGCGGCGAGCGGTTCCGGGACAAGGGGCAGGCCGCCGCGTACGCCCTCAACGAGGCCGTCTCCACCGAGTGGATGATCGCCGCGCTGCCGCTGCTCACCTCCGCCGGCGTGGACCTGCCGCCGGTGCACGCCTCCGGCGCGGAGGGGCAGGACCTGCGGGCCTCCCTGCACGCGCGGCTGCGGGCCGGGCGGGTGCTGGGCCTGGGCGACACGATGACGTTCGAGACGGTGGGCCAGAGCCATCTCCAGGCGCCCCGGCCCACCCAGACGGACGGGGTGAGCTCCGCCGAGCACGGCAGACAGGCCCGGGGGCTCGGCGGCGCGGGGCTGCTCAACGCGGACGAGTTCCGGCTCAACCAGCTCATGGCCAACGCGGGCGGATCGGGCGGTGTCTCGGACGCCGCGGCGAACTCGGCGGGCTCGATGCCGCTGCACAAGCCGAAGATGAAGGCGGTCCTGGTCCAGTTCACGCTGGACGTCAGGGTGGTGGCCAGGGTGACCAACCGGGTCCGCAGCGGCCGTACGAGCACGGCGGCGCGCGAGCTGACCCTGCCCACGCCGGTGGTGATCCGTATGCCGGAGCCGATGGTCCGCCGCATGCTGACGACGGAGGGCGGGCAACTCCAGGACCCCGACAACCACTTGGGCGTCACGGCGACGGTCGCGCCGCCACCCCCGTCGGCCACCTAGTCGGCGCTCAGCGCCTCTCTCAGCTCGCCGCGCCGCCGGATGCCCAACTTCTTGTAGGCGCTGGTGAGATGGGTCTCCACAGTGCGCCGGGCGAGGTGCAGCAGCCCGGCGATCTCGGTGTTCGTGCGGCCGTCGGCGGCGAGGCGGGCGATGCGCAACTCGCTGCCGGTGAGGGAGCCCGAACCGGTGCGGACGAGGGCGGGACGACGTGCGCCGCCCTCGCGCAGCGCCTCCTCGGCGAGCTCCCGCAGCCGCAACGCTCCCAGCCTCTCGGCACGTTCGGCCGCCTCCCGCAGACACTCCCGGGCCCTCCCGCGCTCCCCGGCGGCGGTCAGCAGCCGGCCCTGCGCGAGCAGCGCGGCCGCCAGCTCCGGTTCCGTCGCGGCGGGCGCGTCCCGCAGCAGTCGTACGGCCTCCTCGGTCAGCTTCAGGCCCCGGCGGCCGCCCGTGACGGAGCCGAGGGTGCGCAGGGCACGGCCCACCGTGCGGGGCGTGCCCCACGCGCGGGCCAGCCGCAGTTCCTCCTCGGCCAGGGCGAGGGCCTCCTTCGGGTCGCCGAGGGCGAACCAGCACTCGGCGGCGGCCGACCGCCACGGGGTGACGACCGGACTGACCACCTCGCGCGCCGACTGACGGCGCCCGCACTCCATGAAGTCGTGCAGGGCCCCCGCCGGATCGCCCGCGGCGGCGCGCTGCACTCCACGCGCGTACAGGAAGCGGTTCAACTCCCAGCTGTCCGGGGCCTCGCGCAGGTCGAAGCCGTCCGCGAGGCGCTGCGCCTCGGCCGCGCGGCCGGTCTCCACGAGCGCCAGCAGGATGTGCGCGTGCGCGTTGGAGGGGCCGGTGGCGGGCAGTACGGGCGGTTCGGCCGGGAGGCGCCCGAACTCGCCGCGGGCCGCCGCGATGTCGTCGCGGGTGCTGAGCAACGCCTGGTGCATCGGGTGCAGCAGCCCGGGGCGCTGGCCGGCCAGGCCGCGCTCCACCAGCCGGTCCGCCTCGTCCAGTTCGTCGGCCCACTGGGCGAGGGCGGCGGCCGTGCCCAGCAGGAAGGGCTCGGTCAGCGGGTCGGCGGGCTCGGCGAGCAGGGCGCGCACCCGGTGCATCACCTCGGCCGCCGAGGTCAGTCCGGCGGTGGCCGCATACCGGACGAGGAGGGCCCGGGTGGCCGGGCCGAGCAGCTCCGGCGCGTTCTCCGCGGTGTCGCACAGCTCGCGCCACACCTCGCGGCGGACCGTCTGGTCCTGGTCGGAGAGCAGGGCGGAGGCGCTCTGCAGGGTCGCGGCGAGTTCGGGCCGGTCGGCCAGCTGTTCGCCGACGGAGCGCAGGACGTCCACGGCGGCGCGGGGCCGGCCGCGCCCGGCGAGCGCGGTGCCGAGGGCGATCGCCGCGCGCACCCGGTCCTGCGGGGTACCCGGCAGCCGCAGCGCCTCGGTGAGCCGGGGGATCCCGGCCGAGGACTTACGGTCGGCGACCTCCAGGGAGCCCAGTTCGGTCAGCAGCCGCTGCCGGCGTTCGTCGGGCAGCGGCTCGTCCAGGGCCCGGCGCAGAAAGGCCACCGCGTCCTCGGCGCGGTCGTCGCGCAGGGCGAACGAGGCGGCATCCTGCAGCACGGTCGAGGCCCAGGGGGCGTGCACCGGGTCGGCCAGCAGCAGTTGCCGGGCCACGGGTTCGACGGGGGCGCCCCGGTGCAGCATCGTCTCGGCGGCCGTCCGGTGCGCGGCCCGCCGCCGGGACACGGGCACGCCGGTGAGCACGGCGTCCCGCAGCAGCGGATGGCCGTAGCGCGGGCGGCCGTGGCCGTCGGGGCGCAGCAGACCGAGCCCGGTCATGGCGGTGACCCAGCCCATCACCCGGGCGGGGTCGGCCCCGGCCAGCTCGGCGAGCAGGGCGCCGAGCCGCTCGGGGACACGAAACTCGGTGGCGGAGCGCTCCCACCGCTCGGCGGAGCCGTCGAAGGAGCCGCGCACCTCGCCGAGATCCGTGTGCGCACGGCCCGTTCGGGACGGCCCCTTGTGGTCCCAGCCCTCGTCGAGCACGGCCAGGACACGGGCCACCTCCGCGGTGCCCGGTCCGGCGCTGTCCAGCCACCAGGACACGGCCGCCGGATACGCCCCCGGATACAGCGCGGCGCAGCTCTCCGGCACGGACGCGGGTTCGCCGGACGCCCGCAGATCGTCGAGGAGGGCCCGCAGCAGCAGGGGGCTGCCCGCGCCGGCCCGGACGCAGTCCTCCGCCCAGGAGGCGGTCACGCCGGGGAACTCGGCGCGCACCAGGGCGGCCGCCGACTCCGGAGTGAGCGGGGCGAGGGTGTGGGTGCCGACGAGGGCCGGCGAGAGGGTGTGGGTGAAGCCCGGCGCGGGCAGTTCGACGTCGTACTGACTGCGCTCGGTGACGGCCAGCAGGATCGGCAGGGCTAATCGGTCCACATGGCGGGCGTACTCCACCAGCCAGCGGTACGAGGGCGCGTCGGCGAGGTGGACGTCGTCCACGGCGACCAGCAGCGGCGACTGTTCGGCGCGGGCGTCCAACGCCCTTTGCAGCACGGCACCCTGCTCACGTTCGGTGTCGGCGGCGTCGAACCCGGGCACCTCGCCGAGGAGTTGGAACACGGCGGCGAAGGGCACCGCGGCGTCGGCGGGGGCGCAGCGGGCGCGCAGCACCCGCATGCCGTGTGCGGCGGCGGCCTCGGCGGCGGCCTCCAGCACGGTGGTCCGGCCGGTGCCGGTGGCGCCGCGCAGCAGCACCAGACCGCCCGCCCCGGTGCGGGCGCGCGCCGCGGCGTCCGCCAACAGCGCGGTGGCTTCCCGGTGTTCGCGCGGCTGCTCACCCTGCGCTACGGCCATGCCTGCCTCCTTGCTCGGACCGGACGTGTTCCGCAGTCGAGGACGGCCCTCGTCCCGCGGCGGTGGCGTGACAAGTCCCACGGTGGCCGGATCCGGCCCTCGCGGAACCGGGCGGCCGGCCGCCGTCGTGGTAGTCGTACGGCCGATCTCGTGGTGCTGCTCGTGGTCCTCCACGATTGCGGCCGCCCCACCTGTCACACGAGTGTGGGAAACGCACGCCTGTCACCAACCCCCCAGAGGTTGCGTGCACGTGGACATAGGGGAAACGCTTGCTCAGCTCATCGCGGACCACACGCTCCGGTACGGCCGACGTGCCCGAGCGGATACCCGTGGCGGTGCTCGCCTCCGACCCGATCCTGCGCGAGGGGGCGATCGGCCAGCTGCGCCGGTACCCCGAGGTCGACCTGCGCGAGGAGTCCGGTCCCGGCACGGTGGCGCTGCTCGTCGGCGACGTGCTCGACGAGACCGCGCTGACCCGGCTGCGCCGGCTGGTGCGCAGTGAGGGGGCACGGGCGGTGCTCGTCGTCGGCTCCCTGCGCGAGAGCGAACTGCTCGACGTGATCGAGTGCGGGGTCGGCGCCATCGTGTGGCGGCACGAGGCCACCTCGACCCGGCTGGTGCAGGCCGTGCTCGCGGCGGCGCGCGGCGACGGCGACCTGCCCGCCGACCTGCTGGGCCGGCTGATCAACCAGGTGGGGACCCTGCACCGCAGTGCGGCCGGACGGCCCGGCGGACCGTCGTCGGGGCTGACCCCGCGCGAGGTGGACGTGCTGCGTCTGGTCGCCGAGGGCCTCGACACCGGAGAGATCGCCGGCAAGCTGTCCTACTCCGAACGCACGGTCAAGAACGTGATCCACGGGCTGACCACCCGGCTGCATCTGCGCAACCGGGCGCACGCGGTCGCGCATGCCCTGCGGGAAGGCTACATCTGACCGAACGGGCAGCCCACTCCGCCCCCTTGGGCAGCGGAGTGCGCCCGTGAGCCGTCCCCCGCGTGCCTGCGCGGACGGCCGGGACGGAGGGCAGGATCGGGTACGGCAGCGGGTTTCATGCGGTGCGGGGCATCGCGGGGCAGGAGCAAGACGGTGATCCACGAGGTGGACGAGGTCCTCAAGGGCCTGCTGAGCGGTGGCGCGTTGTCCGGCTCGGGCATCGACGTCGCCTTCGACGCCCCGACCCGCGACTGGGCCGCGCGCCGCAACTCGCCCACGATCAACGCCTACTTGTACGACATCCGGGAGGACGTCAACCGCCGGCAGCGGGGCCATGTCGCCGTGCACGACGAGCGGGACGTGATCGTCAAGCGACGCCAGCCGCCGCGCTGGTTCCGGCTGTCGTACCTGGTGACGGCGTGGACGAAACGGCCGCAGGACGAACACCGGCTGCTGTCCGCGGTGCTGGCCACGCTGATCCCGCGTGAGCTGATCGGACCGTCCGAACTCCCGGGCGCGCTCGGCGAGCTGGGCCTGACCATCCCGCTGTCGGTGGCCGGCATCCAGACCGAGTCCCGTTCCCTGGCGGAGATCTGGTCCGCGCTCGGCGGCGAACTCAAGCCCTCCCTGGACCTGGTGGTCACGGCCCCCTTTCCCGCCTACCCCGAGTACGACGCCGGTCCGCCGGTCACCGAGGGTGCCGCGGTCCGCGTCCGCACCCTCGACGACGCCCCGGTCACGGACGAACGCGCCCACCGCCCGGCCCAGGTGGCGGCAGCCAGGGAGGCCCGAGCGGCGGCCCGCACCACGGACCGGACACCGTGACGCCCCGGACCCCGGGGACCGACGCGCTGACGGACGGCGCGGCGGCCGCGGACGGTGTTTCGCCTGAGCACCCGGAGGATGAACCGGTCGGCGCGTTCCACGTGCCGTACGGCATGGCCGAGTTGACCGAAACCGATCCCGCCGTCGCCCTCGTCACGCGGCTCCAGGCACTGCGCGAGCGGGTCGCCCTGGTCGTGGAGCAGCGGTCCGTGGACGATCCGACGGCGGCCGATCCGCTGCGCGGGCTGTATCTGTCGGAGGAGGCGGTACGGCATCTGCTGCGGCCGGTGCCGCCGGTACGGCTCCCTCTCCCCGACCCCGCCGAGCAGCCGTACGACCGGCTGGGCGAGCTGTCCGCGCGGCTCGGGCTGACCGAGCTCGACGCGATGCTGCTGCTCATCGCCCTCGCACCCGACCTGGACCGCACCTTCGAGCCGCTGTACGGCTACCTCAACGACGACGTCAGCCGCCGCCGGGCCACCGTCGCGCTCGCGCTGGATCTGGTCGGCGTCCCCGTCCACTCCCCGGCCGGACGGGCCCGGTTCCAGCCGGCCGCCCCCCTCTCCGCGCTCGGTCTCCTCACGGTGGAGGAGACCGAACGCCCCTTTCTCGGCCGCTCCTTGCGCGTTCCGGACCGTCTGGCCGCCCACCTTCTCGGCGACGACACCCCCGACGCGGCGCTCGCCGGCCATCTGCATTCGCTGAGCGCGCCGTCGGACGCCGGGACCGACGGCGAGTTCGGCCGGTTCGTCGAGCGGCTCGCCGCCCGCCTCGACGCCGGTCCCCCGCTCACCGTCTATCTCCGCGAGCGCCGTGAGGGCGACGGCCTCGCCTGTGCGGCCGCCGCTCTGCGTGCCGCCGGCGTCCCCGCCCTGCGTTTCTCCGGGCCCGAGGACGGGGTGCCCGACCTGCTGCGGGAGGCCCGGCTGGGCGGGCAGACGGTGGTCGTGTCCGGGGTACCGGACCAACCCGCCGGCCTGATAAGTCAGTTGGTGGCCGCTGCCGACGTACCCGTGCTGATCACGGCCCCGCGCCCCTACGACCCCCACTGGTCCGACCAGGACCCCCTCGTGCTGGACGTGCCCCGGCAGCACGCGGGGGCGGTGGGCGCCTGGACGGCCGCGCTCGGCGCGGAGAACGTCCACGGCTTCGATCTGGCGGCCACCGTCGCCCCGTACCACCTCCCCGGCGAGCACATCTCCCGGGCTGCCCGGGCCGCTCTCGACCTCGCCCGCTTCGAAGGGATCCCGCTCTCCCCCGCCCATCTGCGCCTGGCCGCCCGCCAGCAGTCCGCGTCGGGGCTGGAGCAGCATGCCCGCCGGATCCGTCCAGCCGTGGACTGGACCGACCTCGTGCTGCCCGACCGCCCTCTCACCCAGCTGCGCGAGCTCGCGCTGCGTGCCCGGCACCGCGACCGGGTTCTCGGCGACTGGCGGCTGAGCGCCGGCGGTGGCCGGGGCCGGGGCGTGCTGGGTCTGTTCGCGGGAGAGTCCGGCACCGGAAAGACGCTGAGCGCGGAGGTCGTGGCCGCCGAACTCGGCCTCGACCTCTATGTCGTCCAGCTGTCCTCGGTCGTCGACAAGTACGTCGGCGAGACGGAGAAGAACCTCGAACGCATCTTCACCGAGGCCGACCGCACGGACGCCGTGCTCCTCTTCGACGAGGCCGACGCCGTCTTCGGCAAGCGGTCCGAGGTCAAGGACGCGCACGACCGGTACGCCAACATGGAGAGCGCCTATCTCCTCCAGCGGCTGGAGTCCTTCGACGGGATCGCCCTGCTCACCACCAACCTGCGGGCCAACATCGACGAGGCGTTCACCCGCCGACTGGACCTGGTGGTCGACTTCCCCTTCCCGGACGCCGAGCAGCGGCTCGCGCTGTGGCGGCACAGCCTGTCCCACGTGCCGTGCGCCGAGGACGTCCGACTCGGGCCGGTGGCGGCCGACTTCGAGCTGGCGGGCGGTTCCATCCGCAGCGCCGTGGTGACGGCCGCGTACCTCGCCGCCGGCCGCGGCGACCTGGTCACCGCGGCCGATCTGCTGGAGGGCGCCCGCCGCGAGTACCGCAAGGCCGGCCGTCTGGTGCCGGGCGAGGGTGCCTGGTAGCGGCGTCCTCCCGGGTCAGTTCTGCACGCGCCACTTCTGGTTGGGTGTGCCGGAGCAGGTCCACAGCTGGAGCTTGGTGCCGTTGCCGGTGCCGTTGTCCGTGGCGTCCACGCACTTGTCGGCCTGCGGGTTGACCAGGTCGCCGGCCTGGCTCAGGACGAACTGCTGGGCCGGGTTGCCGCTGCACCGCGCCAGCTGGATGTGCGCCCCGTCGTCCTTGGAGCCCCACGCCACGTCCATGCACATCCCGACGGAGCGCACGGTGCCGTCACCGCGGAAGTCCCACTTCTGGTTGGCGCTTCCGGCACAGTCCCACAGTTGCAGCTGCTTCCCGTCCTTGCCGACGCCGTTCTGCGCATCGGGGACGTCGATGCAGCGGTTCGAGCCCTGCCCGATGATGAGTTGCCCCACGACGGGGGTGGCGGTCTTTTTGGGTGTGGTCTTCGAGGACCCGCCCCCGGACTTCTTGCCACCGCCCGCGGACGTGCCGGACCCCTGCGAAGTCCCCGAGTCCCCCGTGCCCTTGGGCTGCTCGGCGCCACCGCCCTGCACGGGGGTGGACGCCGGAGGGGCGGCGGGCGTGAGGGCGGGGGTCGGAGTGGGCGTCGGGGCCAGCGTGTTGGCCGCCTCGACGGTCTTCTCGGTGGCGCCGGAGTTGACGGCGGGTTTGTAGGCGATCCACAGCATCACGAAGGTGATCCCGAGGGCGACGAAGACACCGAAGAAGGTCGCCAGCCAGCGCGGCAGGAAGCCGCGCTGCAGGTACGTCCCCTCCACGGGAAGCGGGTTGGTGCCCGAGCGGACCACGTTCAGCGTGTAGGGATGCTGCTCCTTGCTCCCGAACCAGATGATCGGGCGCGGCTTCAGCGTCGTCTTCTCGAACGCCGCACGCCCCGGCTCGATCTGCACATTGCTCGGATGGATGTCGTACGACAACTGATCACCGTTGTCGCTGCCGCCGATGGACGCCGTCAGCTTCGTGTTGCCCAGATTGTCCACCGCCAGCCGGGGCCGGCCCCGAAAACGCCCCTTCACGGTCGGCGGCACCAACTCCGCCCGCACCTCCGTGAACGGCGTGATCGTCAGATTCCCCTCCGGAACCGTCGTCGCCTCCGGATGCTCCGTCGGCGTGATCCGCACCGCATACGGATTCGGCCCCGCCGCCGCATCCGGCGTACGCGGCGGCGCGAACGTCAGCTCCACCGTCCCCGTCGTCCCCGGATACAACCGCAACGACTGCGGCTCGACCGTCGTCCAGGGCGCCACCGGCCCCACCGGCTCGAACCGGTACTCGTCCACCACGTCACCGGTATTACGCAACCGCAACCGCACACGTGTACTGCCACCCGGGTCCACAGTCGCGGAGGCGGGTTCCAGGGAAGTCCACAGAGTCATGCCGTCACACCGTCAGCTTGATCGCCTCGACGAAGCGCGAGTTGTCGAAGTGGCCGGCCGTGTTGAGATCGGGGCGGGCGTTGTTGCAGGTCTGGCTGTCCCAGTTCTGGCCGCTGATCTTGACCACGCTGCACAGCTGACCGGAGCCGACGTTCCAGACGAAGGTCACCATGTAGGGGGCACCCTCCTTGGTGCTGCCGATGTAGTTGTCCTTGCCGTCGGCGACGATGGCCGTCCAGTTCGGCTTCCAGGTGCCCTGGCCGTTGGTCGACTGGGGGTTGTAGACCATGGCGTTGCCGGCGGACCCCTGGACGCCGTACACCGCGACGTTGAGGGCCATGATCGCCTGGCCCTGGCCGACCGTGCCGGACACGGTGCCGTCGCACACCGGCTTCTGCCAGCCGTCGCCCTGGACGTAGGCGCGGTAGCAGACGTGCCGGCCGCCGGGGTCGTTCTTCGCCAGCCGGTTCACGGCGGTCGCCGCGGTGTCCGGCTTGGGCTTGGCCGTCTTCGGGGCCGAAGCACCGCCCCCGCCTCCGCCACCGGATCCGTTCGCCCCGGCGGCGGCCCCCGAGTTGGCGGGCGGCGGGGCGCTGGTCGTGGCGGGGGGCGCCGGCATCACCGGCGCCGAGGTGGCCGAGGGGCTGGGCGCGAGGGTGGCACCGGCCTCGACGGTCTTCTCGGTGGCGCCGGAGTTGACGGCGGGTTTGTAGGCGATCCACAGCATCACGAAGGTGATCCCGAGGGCGACGAAGACACCGAAGAAGGTCGCCAGCCAGCGCGGCAGGAAGCCGCGCTGCAGGTACGTCCCCTCCACGGGAAGCGGGTTGGTGCCCGAGCGGACCACGTTCAGCGTGTAGGGATGCTGCTCCTTGCTCCCGAACCAGATGATCCGGCGCGGCTTCAGCGTCGTCTTCACGAACGCCGCACGCCCCGGCTCGATCTGCACATTGCTCGGATGGATGTCGTACGACAACTGATCACCGTTGTCGCTGCCGCCGATGGACGCCGTCAGCTTCGTGTTGCCCAGATTGTCCACCGCCAGCCGGGGCCGGCCCCGAAAACGCCCCTTCACGGTCGGCGGCACCAACTCCGCCCGCACCTCCGTGAACGGCGTGATCGTCAGATTCCCCTCCGGAACCGTCGTCGCCTCCGGATGCTCCGTCGGCGTGATCCGCACCGCATACGGATTCGGCCCCGCCGCCGCATCCGGCGTACGCGGCGGCGCGAACGTCAGCTCCACCGTCCCCGTCGTCCCCGGATACAACCGCAACGACTGCGGCTCGACCGTCGTCCAGGGCGCCACCGGCCCCACCGGCTCGAACCGGTACTCGTCCACCACGTCACCGGTATTACGCAACCGCAACCGCACACGTGTACTGCCACCCGGGTCCACAGTCGCGGAGGCGGGTTCCAGGGAAGTCCACAGGCTCACGCGTCGACGCTAGGCGGGTGTGGGCGCGCGGTCAGGAGTCTTCCGTGCACAGCTCGCTGCCCTCGGGGCCATCGAGGGGCGGGCCGGAGGACGCCCGGCCCCATCGTGCGGCAGGGTCTGCCCCTTCGGCCGCGCGATACCGGCCTTCCGTACCTGGCGTCGGCCGACGGCCGCGGGTATCGAGGAGTAGCCCTACCGCGTTCCCGCCCAGGAAGAGGTTGCATGCACACCCAGGACGGCACAAGAGTCACGGAGCAACGGGCCGGCGGCGCGCGCACGACGGCACCTCGTCGTACGCCGCCGCCCCGTCCCGTCCCGGCCGTGCCGGACCCTCGCTCCAGGGGTGCGCTGAGTCCCGGTTCGATGGCCGCGATCCAGGCGACGGCGGGGAACGCGGCGGCCGCGCGGGCGGTCCAGCGGACGGTGACCACCCAGGAGCCCGCGACGGGGGCGCAGCCGCAGCACCAGCCGTACGAGCAGACCGTCGCCGAGTACCTCGCCTCGGGCGGGCCGCAGCGGCTGTACCGGGCGATCCGGATCGAGTCGCAGGTCAAGCGCCGCGAGGGCGCGTCGGCGTCGTCCGTCACCGCGACGGCGGACGGGAACCTGGGCGAGGGGATCTCGGCGCCCGCCGAGGTGAAACGGATCTACCAGACCCTCAGGCAGTGGCCGGAGGGCAAGGACATCGAACCCGTCGATCCCCACGCGACCTTGAGCGTGGCGCACCATGTGGCGGGCGACAACTACGGCACGCAGTACATCTCCTTCAGCCCCAGCCGCGAACGGGCGACCACCTACTCCAGGTACAACTTCAAGGAAGGGCCCGCGGAGAACCTGGAGTACGGCCAGAAGCCGCGCCGGGTGAGGCAGTGGGCCCCCGTGATCGAGATCGACGTGAGCAGACTGGGCTCCGGGACCCGGCTGGTCAATCTCGGAAACCCGGCCGTCCACGGGCAGACCAACCTCGCGGAGCGGTCGGACATCGGCTCCATGGCAACGAGCGACATGGAAGTGCTCATCAAGGGCACGGTCGCGGCGGGCGCGGTCACGCAGGTGTTCGGGGTCGAGGACGCCATCAGGGAGATGGACCTGGACGCCCGCAGGCACCTCATGGAGCGGGAGTTCAGGCTCGGCCGCCGGGAGGACGACCGGGAGGGATGGGACGGGCTGTTCCAGGCCAACGTCCCCGAACATCTCCGGCAGTACTTCCAGCACCTCCAGGAGGAGCCCGAGGAGGTCGCGGCCCCGCCCGCTGCCCCGAGCAGGCGGCGCCCCGCGTCCCAGTCTCCGGTCCGGCCGGACGAGGAGTCCGGGAACGTCGTCAGGAAGCCGAAGAGGAAGAAGAAGGCGAACCCGAACCTCCTGAGCTTCCGGGACGACGAATAGGCCGGGTTTCGGACCGGTCAGGCGCCGCCCAGGTCAGGGGCGGCGCCCTGGGCCATCCGGCGGCCGTTGGCGGCGGCCCTGCGCTCGAAGGGGTCACCGGGGTCGGAGACCCGCGCCCCTGAACCGTCGTCGGTGCCGGACACGGGCCCCGAGCTCTGCTGGTGGACGTGGTCGATCTCGTGGAACAGCGTCTCGTCGTCGATGCCCTGCGCACCCACCACGATGTCGGAGCCGGAGGTGTAGGCGCGGGCGCCGTACTCCAGGGCCGAGCGCTGCGCCACCGGCCCGGAGTGCACCCGGACATGGGCGAAGCTCATGCCGTACGCCTGCTCCGCCTTCGCCTGGATCCGTGGCTCCAGCGGGCTGCCCGGCGAGCTGGTCGCCTCGAACACCGACGAGCGGCGCTGGACGGCCGGCTCTCCGCAGGCGTCGCGCTGGACCTCCGCGGTGTGGCCGCAGTCCGGGCCGTGCTCGTGCCATGCCTCCTGGATGGCGCGGGTGACGGCGGCGTTGCCGGCGGCTCGCTGCAGGGCGAGCAGCGGCGGCAGCGGGGCGGCGGACCGGACGGGGGCGGGTGTGCGGTCGGCGGACGAGCGGTTCTCTTCGTGTGCGCGCATGGGCCTTCCCGGTCGCGGGCGGGACGTCTGACTCCCGGGATAACGGCTCGGGAGGGTCGGCGGAAGGACCGCAGGGGCAGTCCCGCGGGCACCTCCTTCGACCCGGTGGGCCGCGGGCAGCACGCAACTGCCCTTGAGGGCAGCCGGGTTGCCCGAGGTCCGGCACCGCAGGCCGTTTCCCCGGGACTTGCGCGCGCGTGAGGCTGAGGGCGTTCCTGTCTCGTACCCCGAGGAGAGCAGAGCATGCCGTCCTACCTGTCGCCCGGCGTCTACGTCGAGGAGGTGGCCAGCGGCTCGCGCCCCATCGAGGGGGTGGGCACGTCGGTCGCGGCCTTCGTGGGGCTCGCCCCGACCGGTCCGCTCGACGAGCCGACGCTGGTGACCAACTGGAGCCAGTACGTCGCGAGCTTCGGTGAGTTCACCGACGGGTACTACCTCGCGCACTCGGTCTACGGCTTCTTCCAGAACGGCGGCAGCGCCGCGTACGTCGTGCGCGTGGGCGGTTCCGCCGACGACGCCGCGGCCGCGGCCGGCACCGCCCCCGCCGCCGTGACCGGCTCCGCCGCCAAGGCCGCGCTGCCGGCGGCCGAGCCGCAGCAGATCGGCACGTTCTCCGTGACGGCCATCGCCTCCGGCAGCAACGGCTCGCTGAGCGTCGAGGTCGCCGACCCGGAGGGCGAGGGCCCCGCCGAGCGGTTCAAACTGATCGTCAAGGACGGCGACAAGGCCGTCGAGAGCTTCGACGTGACCGCCAAGAAGGGCGGCCGCAACTACGTGGTCACGCAGGTGAAGGAGCGCTCGAAGCTCATCACCGTGACCGAGGCCGCGCCGGCCGCGCAGCTGGTCCGCCCGGACAACCAGACGGTGGCCCTCGTGGCCCCGGCGCCCGCGCCCGCCGTACCGGACAAGGCCGTCGAGAACGGCTCGCACCCCGGTCCCGCCCAGTACCTCGGCGACTCCGCCGACCGTACCGGCTTCGGCGGTCTGGAGGCCGTGGACGAGATCTCCATGGTCGCCGTGCCCGACCTGATGGCCGCCTATCAGCGCGGCGCGATCGACCTGGAGGCCGTCAAGGCGGTCCAGCTGGGTCTGATCGCGCACTGCGAGCTGATGGGCGACCGCGTCGCGGTCATCGACCCCCCGCCGGGCCTGAATGCCCGTCAGATCCGGGTCTGGCGCCAGGAGACGGCCGGCTACGACTCCAAGTACGCGGCCCTGTACTACCCCTGGATCAAGACCTTCGACCCCTCCAGCGGCTCCTCGCGGCTGATCCCGCCGAGCGGTCACGTGGCCGGCATCTGGGCCCGCAACGACTCCGAGCGCGGTGTGCACAAGGCGCCCGCCAACGAGGTCGTCCGCGGCGCGGTGGACCTGGAGATCCAGATCACCCGCGGTGAGCAGGACCTGCTTAACCCCATCGGCGTCAACTGCATCCGTGCCTTCCCGGGCCGGGGCATCCGCGTCTGGGGCGCCCGCACCCTCTCCTCCGACCCGGCCTGGCGCTACCTGAACATCCGCCGGTACTTCAACTATCTGGAGGAGTCGATCCTGATCGGCACCCAGTGGGTGGTGTTCGAGCCGAACGACCACGCCCTGTGGGCCCGGATCCGGCGCAACATCTCGGCGTTCCTGGTCAACGAGTGGCGCAGCGGCGCCCTGTTCGGCCAGCGGCCCGAGGAGGCGTTCTACGTCAAGTGCGACGAGGAGACCAACCCGCCGGAGTCGGTCGACGTCGGCCGGGTCGTCTGCGAGATCGGCATCGCACCGGTCAAGCCGGCCGAGTTCGTGATCTTCCGGCTGGCCCAGTTCTCCAGCGGCAGCGGGGAGTTGGAGGAGTAGGCCGCGCGCCGAGCCTCCGTACGGCCCTTTTCGAGACCCTTAGAAGGACAGCGAAGACATGAGTCTCCAGCCGGGTGACGCCCTCACCTCACACAATTTCGGCCTGCAGATCGACGGCGTGATGGTCGAGTACCTCGCCGAGGTCAGCGGTCTGAGCATCGAGCAGGACGTCATCACGTATCAGCAGAACACCCCGAACGGCCAGAACGTGGTCAAGAATCTGCCGGGTGTGAAGAAGAACGGCACCTGCACGGTCGTCCGCGGTATGACCCAGTCGGCCTCGTTCACCCAGTGGATCAACGAGTCGATCAGCGGCCAGATGACGACGGCCCGCAAGAACGCGTCGATCATCATGATGGACTTCCAGAACAACCCGGTGAAGCGCTACCACCTGCGCAACGCCTGGTGCAACAAGATCGACGCGAGCACGGTGAAGGCGGGCGAGGCCGCCGCGCTCACCGAGACCGTGACCATCGCGTTCGAAGAACTGGTCATCGAGTAATGCGGCGTTCGGCTGCCAGGGCCGGCGCCGCCGTCACGTACTCCGGCGCGGACGCGGCGGCGTCCGCGCCGGAGACGGACCGGGAGCTGCCGGGGCCGGAGGCGACACCGGCCCCGGCTCCCGCGTCGGCCCCCGTGCGCCAACAGGAGTCACTGCGCACGGAGTTCCCCTTCCAGCTGCCGCGCGGGTACGTCGACGAGACGGGCACCGTCCACCGGGACGGCGTGATGCGCCTGTCGACGGCACGGGACGAGCTGGTGCCGCTGCGGGACGTCCGTGTGCAGGAGAACCCGGCGTACCTGTCCGTGGTCCTGCTCGGCCGGGTCATCACCCGCCTGGGCACGCTGCCCATGGTCCACGACGGGATCGTGGAGAACATGTTCGCCTCCGACCTGGCGTTCCTGCAGGACTTCTACCGCCAGATCAACGCGGAGGGGCACACCCGGGCGGCGGTCCGGTGTCCGCACTGTTCGGAGCCCTTCGAGGTGGAACTCGGCGGGAGCCGCCTGGGGGAATCGTGACGTACGCGACCGACCGGCTGCACGAGGAGATCGCGTACGTCGCCTACCACTTCCACTGGAGCATGGACGAGATCCTGGACCTGGAGCACCACGACCGGCGCCGCTTCACGGACGAGATCGCGTCCCTGGTGACCCGGGCCGGGGCGGAGGGCTGAGCGGTGGGGTTCCTGGACCGGTTGCGGAAGCGGACCGAAGGCGCCGACGTGCCCCGGGTCGACGTCACGGCTGACGGTGAGGGTGGTGCGCGGGCGGTGGAGCCCGCGTCTCCTTCGTCCGCCGCGCACACTCCGGCGCGACCCGTCGTGGCCGCCTCGTGGCCTGGGTTGCCGCCGATTCAGCGGGCCGTGGTGCCCGGGCGGGCCGAGGTGGCGGACGCCGGGTTCGGGGGGCGGTTGCCGACCTGGCAGAACCCGTCGTTCGCGGGTACGGCCTCCCCTGCGGTGCTGGACGGACGCGCGAGCGCGAGCCTCGCCGGTGACGCGCCGCGTACGGCCGTGGGCCGGCCGGTGCCGGGCCTCGAACGCCACGCCGGCGCCCTGCCCCTGGCCGACCCCGTCACCCCGGTGCAGCGCACTCCGGCGGTACCGCTGCGGGCGCTTCCGGCGGGGGCGTCGGGCACGGGAGCGGGGCCGCGGAGCGCGGCAGTGCCGACCTCCGGTTCCGGCAACGGACAAGAGACCCCGGCGCCCTCGGCTTCGGCTCGTGCACCCCAGTGGCGGGCGGCTCCGGCACAGGCCCCCGCCGCAGC
This sequence comes from Streptomyces sp. NPDC006476, assembly GCF_040612015.1. Lineage (NCBI taxonomy): Bacteria > Bacillati > Actinomycetota > Actinomycetes > Kitasatosporales > Streptomycetaceae > Streptomyces > Streptomyces sp. NPDC006476. Next base: position 117,975 of record NZ_JBEXPK010000028.1, read on the forward strand.
ACCGCGCCCTGCTCCCGGGGTCCGGGTGACCCCGGTACCGGCCGCTTCTTCGTCATCTCCACCGAGGTCCCTGACGAAGGCCCGGACCGGGACAGCGGCCGTACAGCGACGGGCACTGCCGGTGGCCCGACAGACTTCGACGCCGGCGAGCGAGCCGGCGTCGGCATCGACTGACGCTCGCCGAGCGCGAGTTGAGCCGACGGGGTCCTCCTCTTCCTCGTCGTCGGCGGGGACAGCCGCGCCGTCCTCGGCGGTCGCTGCGGCATCCGAGAGCACCAGGGCCGTCACGGACGGCGAGCCGACCGGTCCTGGAGGTAGTCCCGGTGGGGCTCCCGGCACCGGTGTGCCCACCCAGGTGCAGCCGGCGCGCGGGGACTCGTCCGGTGGCGCCGCCACGCCGCCCACGCCTCGACGCACCCCGCCGATCCCGGCATCCCCCGCCATCCAACGCCGCGTGGCCGGCGGCTCCGACCATCCCCGGTCCTCCTCGAACGACGGCAGTGGTACGGCACCCTTGGCCCCGGGCGGTTCACGGCCCTCGTCCAGCGCCGCCGGCAGTACGACACCCCCGGCACCAGCACCCGCACCCGCACCCGCACCCGCACCCGCACCCGTCCAGCGTGCCCGCGCGACTACGACCCCGAGCCTCGGCACGCCTGGCACCACGGAACCGTCTCCATTCCGGGCGGCGTTCATCAACCCACCGGTCGGCCAGGGCACTTCACCCGCAACGCCTCCGATCGACGTCCGGAACACGGGGTCCGGCGCACCCACCGGTCCATCCGGAACAACACCGACCACCGCTTCCCCCGGCGTTCCCACCGGCACGGTCTCCGGCACACCCACCGGCCCCTCCGAGGCTCGGCCCACCACTCCTGCTGGGGGAGCCCCCACGGGAGCCCCCGTACAGCGGGCGGCCAGCGAGACGCCCGCGGCACAGCGGCCGGGGGATGCTTCGAACCCGGGTCCCACGTCCGTCCAGGGCACCGGCCCGACCGCCCCCATCGCCGACCCCCCGACGTCACCCCCGGTGCAGCGGGTCGCGGCCTCCATGCATCAACCGCGGACAACGCCGGATACGCACCCCACGCCGACCCAGCACGCGCCGACCACACCAGCGCCGCACCAGCCGACGTCGAGCACCACGCCGACGTACGCCGCGAGGCCCGGCACCACCCCCACCCAGCGCACCCGGGGCTCCGGTCCGGCCGCCCCCTCCACGGGCTCCCCGACCGGAGCCTCCATACAGCGGGCAACGACCATCACGCCGACACCCGCCCCAAGCCCCACCCAGTACACCGAGCCGACCGGCAGCGCGACCGGCTCCCCGTCAGCGCCCTCCGTACAGGGGGCGACGACCACCGCGTCCACGGCACACCGGCCAGGGGCGCCGTTGAACACCACGCCCACGAACGCGCCGGCCCCCGCCGCCCTCACCACCCAGTACACCGAGCCGACCGGCACCGCGACCGGCTCCCCGTCAGCGCCCTCCGTACAGGGGGCGACGACCACCGCGTCCACGGCACACCGGCCAGGGGCGCCGTTGAACACCACGCCCACGAACGCGCCGGCCCCCGCCGCCCTCCCCACCGCACATCGGTCGGGGACGGCGCCGAACGCGGTTCCCACGCCCGTCCAGCGCACGGAGGCCACGTCGACCTCGAACGCCGCCCATCCGAGCGGCGGCGCTCCCACACAACCGCTCGGCGGCACGACGACCACGGCCTCGGAGCCACAGCCCCACGCCCCCGTCACCGCCCCGCGAACCGAAGGCGGAACCGGCCCGACCGTACAGCGGACGGAACAGTCCTCCGTCACCGCTCCCTCACCGGCTCAGCGGCACGCCACCCCCAGCAGCACCCCCATCCCGCCCGCACCGCAGCCGACGAGGCCCAACTCGACGGCGGTTCGCCCGACCCACCCCACGCCTTCCGTCCCCGTCGGCGCCCCCGTCCAGCGAGCCGCCAAGCCCGCCACATCGCGCTCCACACCCCCCGCACCCCCGGTCCAGCGAACCACCCGCCGCCCGGGTCTCGGAGCCCCGATCGCCTCCCAGCCCGCTCCCTCCGCAACCGCGCACCCCGGACCGGCGACCGCCAACTCCCGTGCGACCACGGCGACTCCCGCGCCTTCCGAGTTCCTGCCGACATCCACGAACCCCCACACCGACACCACCTCGCCCGCAGCAGGCCCCAGTTCACCCGCGCGACCGACAACCTCCGCGGCCTCGACGACCGCCACACCGCCCCCCTCCATCCAGCGGACCACATCCACCTCCCCGCCGAGCACCGCCCCCCTCACCCCTCCCCGCCGCCCCGCCCTGGGTGCCCCCCTGCCCACCCCCCCGGCCGACACCACCCCCCTCCTCGGCTCCCCCGCAGCACCGCACCACCCCGCACCCCGGCCCTCGACGCCCCCGACTCCCCTCCTCACACCCCAGCCCCCCGCGAACCTGACGCTCCCAACTCCCGTGCCCGCACCCCCAGTCCAGCGCACCACAACACCGACCACCCCTGCCCCGACCCCGGCGCCGCCCCCAACGCCCACCCCCCTCAAGGTCGCCCCCCTACATCAGCCGGTCCCCCGTACCGCCACCCCCGGCGCCCCCTCTCCCCTCCCCGTGGCCCCCCTCACTCCCCCACCCGTCGTCCAACGCCTCGGGTTCGGCAAGAAGACCAAGTCCCCCGCCACGCCCCCGGCAAAGTCCGCCACCGGTGCCCTCGCCGCGTCGGCCGCGGCCGTCGTCGCCTCCGCAACGCCCGCCCTCACCCACCGGACCTCCCAGGCACCCCGGTCGGCCCCGTCGCACGGCACCCCCCCGCCCCCGTACAGCGCGTCGGCCGCCGCCCCTCCGCCGTACGAACCGCCCCCGCCCTACACCCCACCGGCCACACCCCCGCCCGCGTACACGGAGATCCCCGCCGGCGCCTTCGACCCCCGCGAACTCACCGACTTCCAGCTCGACGAGCTCGTGCACCGGATCATCGGCCGCATCACCCGTCTGATCCGTACCGAACTCCGCCTGGACCGCGAACGCATCGGCAAGCTCCGCGATCCCCGTCACTGACCGCATCCGACCCCACCCGCCATCCACCCCGAACGACAGAAAGGCCGGCCGCGATGTCCCGCCAGGACCCGGGCTCCACCATCTGGTTCTCCCTCAGCATCGACGGTGAGAGCCTCGGCTACTTCAACGGCTGTGAGGGACTGTCGTCGCAGGTGGAGATCGAGCAGCGCCAGGAGGGCGGCAACAACGGATTCGTCTGGCAGCTGCCGACCCGCGTGACGTTCTCGAACATCCGGCTGACCCGCCCGCTGACTCCGGACACGGCGAAGGTCGCCAAGTGGATCTCGTCCGTGCAGACCGGCATCAAGCGCCCCACGGCGCAGATCGCGGCGCTCAGGGCGGACGGTTCGGAAGTCGCGCGGTGGGGGCTGATCGACGTGCTGCCGGTCAGCTGGACCGGCCCCTCCCTGGACCCCGCCAGCCCGGCCGTGGCGACCGAGGTGCTGGAGATCGCCCACCACGGGTTCACGGACTGAGAGGGACCGCAGACATGGCCAAGGGCAGCAAGAGCGGCGCCGGCAAGAGCCTCGTACGCGCCACGCTCGCCATCCACGAACCGCCGAAGGGCAAGAGCAGGACGCCCGGCGGGATCATCAAGACGTTCGGCTTCGACTTCAACCCGGCACAGCTGTCGCTGACCCGCCGCGCGCAGTGGAAGGTGACCCCGGCGCAGATCGAACGGGACGGCCCGCTTCCGGAGTTCATGGGTGCCGAGCCGCGCGAGATGGGTGTGGAGATCTTCCTCGACACCTCCGACGAGCCGACCAGCAACACCGTGCTCAAGAAGGTCGAGTCGCTGCTGGCCTGCTGCGAGGTGACGAGCAAGAGCATCGCCGCCAAGCAGCCGTCGCCGCCGTGGGTCGTCTTCCAGTGGGGGTCGTTCTCGACGGCCCGGTTCACGGCGTACGTCAGCTCGGTCGAGGCCAGTTACACGCTGTTCTCGACGACCGGCGTGCCCATCCGCGCCACCTGCAAGCTCCAGTTGCACGAGATCCCCAGCAAGACCAAGGGGCAGAACCCGACCTCCGGCGCGCTCACCGCGCAGCGCGTGCACCGGGTCGTGGCGGGTGACTCCCTGCAGTCGCTGGCCTGGCGGGAGTACGGCAACGCGGCCGCCTGGCGTTCCATCGCCGAGGCCAACGGCATCGACGACCCCCACCAGCTGCGCACCGGCGTCGAACTGGTGCTGCCGGCCGCCGAGGAGGTGCGTACCTGATGGTGCAGTCCGCTTTCTCCAACGTCGTCGACGTGAAGATCGGCGGCGCCAAGCTGCCGCCCGAGTTCGCCCCGGACCTGGTGGACAGTTACGTCGACCAGGGCGTCGGCGTCCCGGCCGCGTTCCGGCTGACCTTCCGCGACCCGTACCGGCTGCTGCTGGGCAAGCTGAACATCACCTTCGGCACCAAGGTGGTGTTCGCTCCGGTGGCGGACGGCGAGGGTGCCGGGGACCCGCTGCTGACCGGCGAGGTCACGGGACTAGAGGCCGACTACGACGGCACCGGCTCCTACACCGTCATCCGCGGCTACGACCTCGGCCACCGGCTGCTGCGCCAGCGCCGCGTGGCCGCCTACCGCAACCAGAGCGCCTCCGACATCGCCCGCAAGCTGGCCGCCAAGGACGGTGTGCCGATCGGGCGGATCGAGTCGACGAAGACGGTGTACGAGTTCATCTCCCAGTCCAATGTGACCGACTGGGACTTTCTCGCCCGGCTCGCGGACGAGAACGAGATGGTGATGTCCGTCGACGCGGACGGCAAGTTCCAGTTCGTGCGGCCCAAGTCGGCCGCGGGGGCGCCCTCTCCGGACACCGACGGCGACAAGAGTCCGTTCGTCCTGCAGGCCGGGCACGACATCCTGCGGCTGCGGGCCGCCGTCACCGCCGCCGACCAGGTGGCCAAGGTCGAGTCCCGCGGGTGGGACGTGACCACGAAGAAGAAGCTGACGGCCACGTCACCGGCCTCCTCCAACCCCGGTATCACCATCGGCACTTCGCCGGGCGCGGCGGCCGGGAAGTTCACGTCGGCCACGCTCGTGGAGACGGGCACGCCCTACGACAAGCAGAACGAGGTGAAGTTCGCCGCCGACGCGCTCGCCGACGACGTCACCGGCTCGTTCGCCGAGCTGGAGGTCGTCGCGCGCGGAAACCCCAAGCTGCGCCCGGGAGTTCCGGTGGCGCTCGCGGACGTCGGGGTGCCGTTCGAGGGCAAGTACACGGTGACGTCCGTACGGCACGTCTTCGGGGACGGCAAGCACTACGAGTCGTGGGTGACGGTCAGCGGCCGGCAGTGGCGGTCGCTGTACGGGCTGGCCTCGGGCGGGGCGGACACCGCGCCCCGGCTGCCCAGTGTGGCCAACGCGCTGGTCACCGACGTCAACGACCCGCTCAAGCAGGGTCGGGTGAAGCTGCAGTTCCCGTGGCTGGACGACACCTACGTCAGCGACTGGACGCGGACGGTGCAGATGGGCGGCCTCGGCGGGGGCGGGATCTTCCCGCTGGACGTCAACGACGAGGTGCTGGTCGCCTTCGACCGGGGCGCGCTGGACCATCCGTTCGTGATCGGCGGGCTCTACAACGGCCGGGACAAACCGACCGTGGTGAGCGATGTGCCTCTTCACGACACCGTACGGAAGAAGGCGAGCCGGCACACCGTCTCCGACCGGGACGGCAACCGGATGGACCTGCTCAGCCAGAAGACCGGCCTGCGCAGGCAGGGGGTCCGGCTGATCTCCGGCGACAAGCAGCTGACCATCAATCTGGACCGGACGAAGACCGAGATCACCATCGACAGCAAGGGATCGGTCACCATCAAGGGCAGCCGGTCGGTCTCGGTGGAGGCGGGTACCGATCTGTCGCTCAGTGCCCGGCGCAACCTGACCATCAAGAGCGGCGCCGCGCTGAGCATCCAGGGCGGCATGGTCAACGTGCGCGCGCCCGAGATCGGGCTGACGGCGACGGGCGCCCTGAACATGACGGGCACGCTCACCAACCTCACCGGCCTGACGACCCTCCAGCTCAACTCACCTCTGACGACGGTCAAGGGAGCCAACTTCACGGTCGCTGCCCCCACGTTCCTGTGCGCCACCATCCCCGTACCGGCGCCGCTGTGAACCGTTCCCGAGCAAGGCAGGTGGAGTTCTGATGGCCGAGCAGTTCGTCGGTTCCGGCTGGTCGTTCCCGTTGCGCATCGGGCCGACCGGCGGGATCGCGCTGGTCAGCGGGGAGCGCGAGATCGAGGAGGCGATCCGGCTCGTCCTGTCGACCTCGCCGGGCGAACGGCCCATGCGGCCGGACTTCGGCTGCGCGATCCACGACCTGGTGTTCGCGCCGGTCAACGAGCAGACCGCGGGCCGTATCCAGCACGAGGTGCACGTCAGCCTGGACCGCTGGGAGCCGCGTATCGAGGTCGAGGACGTCGAGGTCACGGCGGGAGCCGACCAGAGCGTGCTGTTCATCGACGTCCGCTACTCGATCCGCGGCACCAACAACCCGCGCAGCCTGGTCTTCCCGTTCTACGTCATTCCGTCCCACGAGGAGCCCGACGCCGGCCCCGGCGCGGGCAACTCCCCTGAAAGCGACCGCTGATGGCCCTGCCCTCCCCCAATCTCGATGACCGCCGCTTCCAGCAGTTCGTCGACGACGCCAAGCGCTACATCCAGCAGCGCGCCCCGGAGTGGACCGACCACAACGTCTCCGACCCGGGTGTCACCCTCGTCGAGACGGTGGCGCACATGGCGGACCAGATCGTCTACCGGCTCAACCGGGTGCCGGAGAAGAACCATCTGGCCTTCCTGGACCTGGTCGGGATCACCCTGTTCCCGCCCTCGGCCGCGCGCACGGACGTGACGTTCTGGCTGTCGGCGCCCCAGGAGGAGTCGATCGCCGTGCCGCTGGGCACCGAGGTGGCCACCATGCGCACCGAGAGCGAGGAGGCGGTGGTCTTCGCGACCGAGCGCGAACTGACCGTCGTCCCCTGCGAGTTGCGGCATCTGCTGGTGCAGCACAAGGGCGAGGCCGCGGTGGAGCGCACGCACGACCTGGCCGAGGACGACAAGGACCTGCTCTGCTTCTCGGAGTCCCCGGATCCGGGTGACTGCATGCTGCTGGGGCTGAGCGCGGCCGTGCCGCACTGCGCGATCGCGCTGGACCTGGACAGCCGGGTGGACGGCGTCGGCGTGGACCCGCGGCAGCCGCCGCTGGTGTGGGAGGCGTGGACCGCTGACGGCTGGCAGCCCTGCGAGGTCGACCGGGACGGCACCGGCGGTCTGAACCGTCCCGGTGAGGTGGTCCTGCACGTGCCCGGCGGGCACGTGCTGTCCCGCAACGCCGGGCAGGAGGGCGGCTGGATCCGCTGCCGGGTCACCGAGCCGCTGCCCGGCCAGCCCTTCTACACCACCTCGCCCACCATCCGCGCCGCCGAGGCCTTCACCGTCGGCGGCACCACGGGTGTCGTCCACGCCGAGACGGTGTACGACGAGGCGCTCGGCGAGTCGACCGGCCTGCCCGGTCAGCGGCTCCGTCTGATGCACGCGCCCGTGGTCGGCGACGACCCGCCGGTGCTGCTGCAGACGGCCGAGCACGAGGGCTGGGTCGACTGGCAGGTGGTCCCCAACTTCGCAGGCTCGGGGCCGTACGACCGGCACATCACGCTCGACGCGACGACCGGGGAGATCGCCTTCGGACCGGCGGTGCGCGAACCGGACGGCACGCTGCGGCAGTACGGCACGGTCGCACCCAAGGGCTCCCCGATCCGCGCCCGCCGCTACCGCACCGGCGGCGGCCGGGCCGGCAACGTGGCCCGGGGCGCGGTGCAGATCCTGCGCACCTCCATCCCGTATGTCTCCGAGGTCGTCAACCGTGAGGCCGCGCGCGGCGGGGTGGACGGCGAGACGGTCGAGGAGGCGAAGGTACGGGCACCGATCACGCTGCGCGCGCAGGAGCGGGCGGTGACCCTGCGGGACTACGAGGAGCTGGCGCGCCGCGCCGCCCCGGAGACCGCGCGCATCACCTGCCTGGAGGGCGAGGAGGGTGAGCACGGGGCGTACGCGGTACGGGTGTTGGTGGTCCCGCAGGCCGTCCCGGATCCGGGCGGCAGGCTGCGCTTCGAGCAACTGGTGCCGGGAGACGCCCTGTTGGACCGGATCACGCGCCATCTGGACGAACGGCGGTTGATCGGCACGAGGTTGGCGGTCGGGCCGCCGTACTACCAGGGCGTGACCGTCGTCGCCACCGTCCATGCCTTCCGGGGCGTCGACACGGACAAGGTGCGGCGCGAGGCCCATGACGCGCTGTACCGGCACCTGGATCCGCTGACCGGGGGCGCGAACGGCACGGGCTGGCCGTTCGGCCGTCCCGTCCAGGCCGGTGAGGTGTTCGCGGTGCTGCAACGGGTGCCCGGTGTGGAGCTGGTCGACGAGGTGGTCCTGCATCCGGCGGACCCGCTGACCGGCAAGCGGGGCGATGCGACGGACCGCATCGACCTGTCGGCCCCGTCGCTGGTCTTCTCGTTCGACCATCGCGTCCGGGTCATCGGGGACGGCGCATGAGGGGGTCCATCGACGGTCTCGGCTCCTCCGCGCCGATCGGCATGATGCTGCCGGCCGTCTTCGCGGACGACGATCTCGCCCAGCGGTTCGTCGCGGGGCTCGACGAGACGGTCGCGCCGATCCACAGCGTGCTGGACTGCCTCGACACCTACTTCCGGCCGTCCCTCGCCCCGCTCGACTTCGTGCAGTGGCTGGGGAGTTGGGTGGGCGCGGAGACGGACGGCGGCGAACCGGAGCCGCTGCTGCGGGCAGCCGTGGCCGCGGCAGCGTACCTCCACCGCATCCGTGGCACGCGGCGTGGGCTGGCGGAGGCCGTGCGGCTGGCGTTCGGCGTCGAACCGGAGATCACGGAGAGCGGCGGCGCGTCCTGGAGCGCCCGCCCGCTCGGCCCCTTCCCCGGCACTCCGCGCCCCCGTCTCCACGTCCACCTCCGCCTCCCCGCGCCCACCCCGGCTGACCACCACCGCCTGGACACCCTCGTGGCGACCGCCCGCCCCGCCCATATGCCGTACACGGTCCAGGTGACCGCCACCGCTCCCGCCGAAAGGACCCCGTCCCCATGACGACCACCCAGAACTGCGCCGAATGCGGCACCCGCGCGGAACCGGGCCAGTCATTCTGCGACGCCTGCGGCGCGGTGCTCAGCTGGAAGGACCGCGAGCCAAGAAGCAACCGCCCGTCGACGGCCGCGGATCCCACGCCCGACCCGAGCAACGAATCCGACGGCACGGCGGGCCGACGTGAGGCTGCCGACGGAGAGTTGACCGACACGGGCGGCAGCGCCAGCAGCGGGACCGACGCAAGCAACGGGGACGGCGCCTCCGGCGCGGGGTTCGGCGGTACGGCTGGCGTGGGCAGCGCATCGGGCGGCGCTTCCCACAACGCCCCCGGCTCTGGCGCGGACACCGGGGCCTCCGGTGACCCCTCGGGCCGCAGTGGGGCGGGAGGCGTCCCCGCCTCGGCCTCGGCTGCGGGATCCGGCACGACCGCCCCTACAGCCACCTCGGCGGCGGCCGGTCCGGCCTCCTCCGCTGCCTCCGACCACGGCCCCGGCTGGGACGCCTTCTCGCGGCCGGACGGCGGCGCCGGTCTGGCCCATACCCCCAGGGACCTGCTGGTCTCCGGGACCACCACCGCCTCCCCCAGCGCCGACCACCCCACCACCTCGGCAACCCCCGCCACCGACGCGGACCAAAACGCACCCGGTACCGACGCCCCCGCCGCGGCCGCCGCACCGAACTCGCCCTCCCCGAGCGCCTCTTCGAACCCCACCCCGTCCATGGACGACACAGCCCCGACCGAACCGGTCCCCGCGGCGGCCGTCACGACGCCCCTCCCCGACGTCGCGTCCGCCCCGGCGCCCGTCCCGTCCCAGGCGCCCTCTGACCCGAGCGGCCTCACCGACCGCGCCCGTCAACTCCTCGTCCCCGTCGCCGACCCGGAGCCCCGCCCCGCGGCGGCCCCCTCCGTCGCCCCCGTCCTCCCCGGCCGCCCCGTCCCCCAACGGCCGCAGGTCGTACGGGCCCCCGGTGAGGAACTCGGCGCGGACGGCGGCACCCCGTGTCCCTGGTGCGGCACCCGCAACCGCCCCGACCGGCACTTCTGCACGCGCTGCGCGATGCCGATGACCGGCGAGGCCCAGTCCCCCGGCCGACTGCCCTGGTGGCGGCGGCTGTTCGGGGCCGGCAACCGCGAGACCCCGTGGGCCGGCGACCGCCCCCGTCTGCGCCGCGCCTTCGACCGCGTACTGACCTGGCTGGGCGCGGCGGTCGTACTGACCCTGCTGATCGTGGGCGCCGTCAACCTCCCCCAGGGCATCCAGGCGACCCGGGACCACTTCTCCAAGCGCGCCCCGGTCGACCCGGACAGCTACAGCGCCTCCCGCTCCTACCCCGGCCACAAGCCCGACCTGGCCTTCGACAAGTTCAACAACACCTGGTGGGGCCCGGGTGTGTCGGACTCGGGCCAGGGCCAGTGGATCGAGGCGAAGTTCAACGAGCCGACCCGTCTGCTGGACCTGCGTATCACCCCGGGCGTCTCCACCCGCGCCGACCAGCTCCAGCAGTCGGCCCGCCCGCACCGCATAGAGGCCACCGTCACCCTGGCCAACGGCAAGAAGACCACCCGCCAACTCGTCCTCGACCAGGGCCCGGGCAGCCAGCGCGAGCCCTTCCGCGTCGGCGAGGTCACCGCGGTCCGCTTCACCATCGAGTCGGCCTACGGCACGGACGCGAGCAAGCAGGTCGCGATCGCCGAGATCGAGTTCTACGGCCCGTCGAACGCCAACTCCTCCTGACCACACGCACAACAACCGGGCGCGCCCCGGTGACCGACGACAGACGCCGGCCACCGGGGCGCCGTCGTGTGCGGGGCCACTCACAGATTGGGGATCTGGACGCCGCTGTTCGATCGGGCGAACCGGCCCGCGATGCGGCCCATGGCATCCGCGAACGCCTCCCGCCACCGGCCGGGATCTATGCTGTGACCTGCGGCCACCATCCCATCGTCAGTCCACACAGCTCACGATGATCAACGGTGGCCGCACTCGTCCACCCACCGGACCCGGCCAGCACCATCACGCTCTACGAGGGTTCGGTGAGCAACTCCGCCAGGCGGTCAGCGAATTCGGTGAGCCAGTCCAGCCGTGGTCCGCTGCGGGCGATACGAAAACCGTGGCGGCGGCCCCAGAACGCAGCCTGGACGGCATGGAACTGGGCCCACCGCTGGACGCGTTCACGGTCGAGTTCCGCGGCATCGGTGAAGACGTCCACGACGCGGTGGACAGCCTTGCGCAGGTCATCCGCTTCGAGGAGCGTCAGCACGCGGGACTTCAGCAGTGTGCCGCCGTCGTAGGCGGGATCTCCCACGTACCCCTTGGGGTCGACAGCCAGCCACGGCTCCCGGCCGGCACGCAGGATGTTCCGGGCGTGGAGGTCGCCATGGATGAGGGTGTCCGGCTGGGCCCGACCCAGCTCCCGAACGGTCGCCACGGCGGCATCCAGCACCTGACGCGGCAGCGCGTGCGGCAGCTCCTCGGCGTCCTTGCCCAGCTGCTCCTCCCAGGCATCGGCCTGCTCACGCAGCCGGGGCAGGCCGGGCGGTGCGGGGATGGCCAGGCGGCGATTGAGCCGCCCGGCGACCGTCACCACCTCGTCGCCGTCCTCGACCTCCGCCAAAGTCGACGGCTGAACCCGCTCCAACAGAATCGCGAACCGCTCGTCGTCACGCTCATACAGCAGAACAGCGCCACATCCACCCCACGCAACGAACGCATCCGGCTCATGGACGTTCCCGGGATGCGGAAACGACACCTTCAGCGCGGCGCTCTCCCCACCTCGCCGCCGTACCGGCACGATGACGCCAACGCCCCCGTGCATGACCTCGCCATCCGGCACACACCCCCAGCGCCCCAGCAACTCCTCCACGATCCCGGGCAACTTGGCGAGCCACGCCGCCCCGGCCTCCCCCTCGCGGTCGACAGTGCTCTGCGCGAACTCCTCTGGCATCGCGATCATCCCGGCACCCTACGCGCCAGCCCGCCGCAGCCACCAACCCCAAGCCAGCCGCTGCCGCTCGGCAGACCGCGCACTACGAAGATCGCGGGAACGACGTCCTTGAACACCGGTCGCCCTCGAATCACAGAGGCCGTACCAGTCACACATCCGCCCATCTACCTCACCCGATCAGCAACGGGCAGCCGAGACCGCCATGTGTTCAGTTGACTTCTGCGCCGAGGGCGATGTCGAAGCCGGCGCCGTGGCGGGCCAGCCCCATGAGCAGGAGGCCGGTCCATTCGAGGACCGACGCCATCCGGAGCCCTCCGGCGTCGAGAGGCCGCAAGCCGATGCTCTTCAGAAACGCCGCGACTTGGGCCTTCGCCTCGGCGTCGTCGCCGGCAAGAAACGCGTCCAGGGGCTTGTCGTGCGCGAGGACGTGGCCGAATATCGAGTTCAGCGCCTTCACGACCGGTGTGCCCTCGGGGGCGGCAGCGGCGATCTCCTGGGCCGCCGAGCGACCTGGGGTAGTCGCGAGCCCGTCGGCGTCGGTGTTGAAGGGATTGCAGATGTCGACGAGGATCTTGCCGGCCAACGCGCCGTCGTAGCGAATGACCGCGTCGACTGCGCCGGTGTACGGGACGGCCACGATGACGATGTCACCTGCCGGCGTTGCACCGAACACGCCGACGGTGGCTCCATTGCCGATCTGGTCGGCCAGCGCCTGAGCTTTGACGGTGTTGCGGCTCATGAGCTCGATGGTGTGGCCGTGCTTCGCCGCCCGGGTGCCGATGGCGGTGGCCATGTTGCCCGAGCCGATGATGCTGATGGTGGTCATGACGTTTTCCTTTGCTGTCTATCGATCAACTGCTGGGTCATAGGGGTCTTGCCGGTGTGGTGGGCTGCGTCGAGAGCACTGGCCGCGCGGGGCGGAGTGCTAAGAGCGTTCGCGGGCGACGTGTTCGCGTACGGCGGGGATGGTTTCCGCGGCGAAGCGTTCGAGTACGTCCGGGTCGTCGCTGGCCAGGATGAAGACGCTGACACCGTCCTCGACGGCCATCTGGGCCAGTGCCTCCGCGGTCTGCTGACTCGGGAAGATGTTCAGCAGCCGGGTGATCTCGCGGGGGTCGCGGTTGGCGGCCCGCGCGGCGTCGTCGATGATCGCGTTTCCCTTCTGGAGGCCGCCTGGCTCCAGGACCGGCAGCGACGGCAACCAGCCATCTGCCTTACGTCCCACCAGGCCCTGCATCTTCGGCTTGTGGGCTCCGAGCCAGATCGGGATCTCGTGTGCGGGCGCGGGTCCGCGCTCGCCGCCGTGGACCGAATAGAACTCCCCGTCGACATCCAGTCGTCCGGGCCCGTCGGCGTCCCACACCCCGCGAATCACGTCGATCGCCTCGCTCAACGCCGCCACTGACTGCAAGGGGGTCAATCGACGTCCGCCGATCGCCTGCACCGCATCCCAGTAGAAGCCGGCCCCGAGCCCGAGGCTGATCCGAGCACCGGAGAGCAGGTCGAGGCTGGCGGCCGCGCGGGCGAGCACGGCGGGGGGCTGACGCAGCGGCAAGTTGAGCACATTGCCAGACAGACCGATGCGCTCGGTCCGCGCGGCCACCCAGCTCAGCAGAGTCCAGGTATCGAGAAAGCTCGACTGGTAGGGATGATCCTGGAAGGTCACGAAGTCGAAACCGAGCCGCTCACTGAGCTGCGCCAACTCGACCGGACGGGTCGCCGGGGAGTTCGTGGGACCAATGAATGTTGCGAAACGCAGGGGATGACCATAGTCAGGCATCGACGTCTCCTTCAGTCCCGGTACGGATTCTGTGGAACCGTCGATTGCGCTGCGTCGGCTTTCGCGACGACTGAGACGCGGCGGCCCTGGAGGGCTCGTTACTGCTCATCTTCTCTGCCCCTGGTGCGGTTGGGTCGGAGCGCCGACATGAGGCGCTTCTCTGGTCGTCGCTCGGTGTTAGATCTGGCTGAACCCGCCGTCGACGACCAGGTTTGCGCCGGTGATGAAGCTGGCGTCCGAGGAGGCCAGGAACAGCGCAGCAGCCCCGATTTCCTCGCTGCTTCCCAGCCGTCCCAGTGGGATGGCTGCGGTGATCTGCTCCCGAATCTCGGGGGATACGGTGCTGAAGAGCGCGGTGTCGATCGAACCGGGACTGACGACATTCACCCGGATGCCGCGGACCTTCAGCTCCGCGGCCCAGGTGCGGGCGAGTGAACGCACGGCGGCCTTGCTCGCCGAGTAGACCCCGGCACCGGGAATGCCCTTGGTCGCGCTGGTCGTGCCGTTCAGGATGATCGACGCACCGTCGCTCATCAGCGGCAGCAGGTACTGAACGGTGAACACAGTGCCGCGGAAGTTCACGCCCACCAGCGCATCGAACGTATCCGGGGTGATGCTTCCCAGCGGGTCCGAAACCGATCCGAGGCCGGCGCTCGCAAAGAGGACGTCGACTCGTCCGTGACGCTCCCGCACGGTCTCGGCCAAGCGAGCCAGGTCGTCGAGATTTCCCGAGTCCGCCTGTACGCCCGTCACGTTGTGGCCGATGGAGGCGACCGCCTCATCCAGCCTGCGCCTGTCTCGTCCGGTGATGAACACGTCGGCGCCTTCGGCCACGAACAACTTGGCCGTCGCCAACCCCATCCCAGAGGTTGCTCCAGTGATCACGGCGACCTTGCCATCAAGCTTGGGCATGTTGACCTTCATCCTTCTGTCGGCCGAACGGTGCGCGGACCCTGCGGGGCACGCGGGCCGACGAGTACGCGCCGGTTGTGCGAAGCGCTCCGCAAACGAGACTGATCTCCCGTTCGTGACTACACGCTCACCGTACCAGATGCGTGCGCACGCACCTAACTGGGAGGGCACTCAGTTTCCGGGTATGCTGCTGGGTGTGAAGGCACCCGTGTCGCAACCGCGAATCATTTCCCCGGACCAGGTCAAGGGCTGGTTTGCGCTGCTGCTCACCCACTCCACAGTTACCGGGCGGATCGACGCCGCGCTGATGGACCAGCACAAGATCTCGTTCAGCACCGTCGAGATCCTGTGCTGGCTCCTGGAAACCGAGCCTCAGTCGGTTCGAGTTCTGTCTGGCGAACTTGTCAGCGTGAGCCCCACTCGAGCATCACGGTTGGTCCAGAATCTGATCGATGCCGGGCACCTCCAGCGTGGCGCCGACCAAGGCGACGGGCGGGTGTCGCTCATCAGCTTCACCAAAAGCGGACGGCAGTTCGCCGAGTCGGTCAGACGAACTTTCGAGGATTCGGTCAAGAAATACTTTGTCGATCCCCTCGACGACGATGACATTGCTGCCATCACCCGGATTTGGGCCAAGCTCGAAAACGCAGAAGGTCCTGGCTGAGGGAAATCCGGATCGCTGTGATCGCCGTCCTCGTCCGGCGACACGAGACCGGTCAGCGACTGTCGTCCGCTGTCGGGACTTCGAGCGACAGGGACCGCGCGATGCAGCGGCGGATCGTGACCGCCAACGTCGTGGGCCGCCAGCCGAGCGGCTCGTGTGCGAGCCGCCTGGTCACCGTGTCACGCACGGTCCCCTCGCCACGGCAGCGGCTGCACCACTGGTCAGGTTTCGAGGACCCGACAGGCGAGCACGGCCCGGTCGGGTGCGAGACGCCGGCCGGTCACCTCGAGTCCGAGCCCATTGATCGGGGCGCGCCGCGACCGTAGCGTCGGGCATGTCGAGAGCGTCCAGATGGGCAGTGTGAGAACGACCATCCTCGGGAGACCTCGACGACTATCCCGTCACTGACGCGCCGGTCCCAGCGGCGAGGACCACACTCTCATCTGTGAAGAGCCACTTTGTTCTAGGCAGAGGTCGGGGCGATAGCTCGATCCGTGGGGTGTGCGCGCTGTACTGCCGGGAGCCGGGGCGGTGCCGTCGGCTGGAAGGGGCGGGGATGCACGGCGCCCGGATCGCGGGCAGTGAACAGGTCGAGGCCGGTCAGGTCGGGCCGCCGCAGGAGTCCAACGGCGAGTTGATCTGCTGGAAGTGCCCGGTGCCGGTCACGGCCGTGGGAAGCCACATGCGCGGCAGCGCCCTGCCCATCAACGCCGGCGCCTCCGCCCTCGTCCTGCTCGCCTGGAGCCCCGACGAGGTCCGCCGTGTGCTGGAGGTCGCCGAACTGCGCCGGTTCACCGCTGCCACACTGACCGACGTCGACGCCCTGATGGAACGCATCGGCCGCATCCGCCGCCTCGGCCACTCCATCACCCGCGGTGAACTCGACCCCGACGTGGTGGGCATCGCAGCGCCCATCCGGGACGAGAACAAGCAGGTGGTCGCGGCGGTGAGCGTG
>NZ_JBEXPK010000029.1:0-127121 GCF_040612015.1 Streptomyces sp. NPDC006476
CCTCCGCGTCCAGCCCGGACGTGCCGCGGCCGGCCTGCAACCGCAGTAGTGCGACGACCGCGCCGGCGGAACCGGCGACCAACAGCGCCGCGAGCGTGATCGCGTACCCCATGACGTCCTCCTTGCCCGGGCGGGCCCGGGAGCAGCACCACCTGCGATGTCACCACCTATGACACGACAGGCTTCTGTGCCCCTCCCTCGGACTCCCTGTGCACCTCCGGTGAGGTTTCAGCCGTCGTGTGTCTGCTCCGGGGTGACGCCCAGGGTGAGGCGGGCGTGGACGCCCCGGGCGATGCGACGGTGGTCGTAGTCGAGGTACAGCAGCCCGCCCTCATGCCCGTTGCCGGGGTAGATGCCGTCCTCGTCGAGGGTCGTCCGGGTCGTGGTGTTGCTCGCGTACGGCTCCACGGCCGCCGTCAGCAGCACCGACCGCTCGTCGAAGAACAGCTGTCCGGTGTGGCAGGTGTGCCCGCCCTCGTAGCCCGCGTCGGTCCAGACTCCGTCCACGTGCACCTTCACATGGATGTGCACGCAACGGCCCTGGTACCAGCCGGGGAGGACGGTACGGAAGGCGACGTCCCCGTGCCGGTCGGTGCGCCAGGTGCCGCGCAGGTAGCGCTTGTCGTCGGTCGGCTCCTGGTGGCCGTCGGCACCGCCGGGCGGGGGAGAGCCGGTCGGGGCGCCGGTGGGGGAGTCGGTCGGCGTACCGGAGGGCGGAGGAGCCGACGGACCGCCGCCCCCGCCCCCGCTGCCCATCTCGTCGTACCCGGAGTAGACGCCCGTGGCGTTGCAGTGCCAGATGTCCACGGCCGCGTTCCGCACCGGCCGGCACGTCTCGGCGTCGATCACCTTCAGCCGCAGCGCGAGCGGGATGCCCGCCTGACCCTCCGTGACGTCCTGCCGGATCTTGTCGGCGTCGATGTAGTACGGCCCCTCGACCAGCTCGGAGGTGAGGGTGTAACAGGCGTCGTCCTCCCGGTCGGACGCCTCCGCGCCGGCCGTGAAGGCCCCGCCCACACCGATCGCGGTCACGGCCACCCCGCTGGCCGCGAGGACCGTACGGCGGGCCAACTTCCTTCTCTCTTCCGGTGTCTGAGTGTCTGTCATGGCCAGCGGCCGTAGGCGTGGGACGCCTGGCAGAAACATCGGAAAGGGCTGTGAATCAAGGGACTCAAGCGAAAGGGCTCGAAACCGACGTCGGTTTCGAGCCCTTCAGGTCCGCCGGATTACTTCGGCTGCGGCTTGCGCACCTGGAGGTGCAGTTCCCTCAGCCGGGCCTCCTCCAGCTCCGTCGGCGCGCCCATCATCAGGTCCTGGGCGTTGCCGTTGAGCGGGAAGGCGATGGTCTCGCGGATGTTGGGCTCGTCGGCCAGCAGCATCACGATGCGGTCGACGCCGGGGGCGATACCGCCGTGCGGCGGGGCGCCGAAGCGGAAGGCGCGCAGCATGCCGGCGAACTTCTCCTCGACGGTCTCCCGGTCGTAACCGGCGATCTCGAAGGCCTTGAGCATGATGTCCGGCTCATGGTTCCGGATCGCGCCGGAGGACAGCTCGACACCGTTGCAGACGATGTCGTACTGCCAGCCCAGGATGTCCAGCGGGTCCTGGTTCTCCAGGGCCTCGAGCCCGCCCTGCGGCATCGAGAAGGGGTTGTGCGAGAAGTCGATCGCGCCGGTCTCCTCGTCCTTCTCGTACATCGGGAAGTCGACGATCCAGCAGAAGCGGAAGACGTTCTCCTCGAAGTGCCCGGCGCGCTTGGCGGCCTCGACCCGCACCGCGCCCATGATCTTGGAGACCTCGTCGAACTCACCCGCGCCGAAGAACACCGCGTGCCCGGCGGCCAGCGACAGCCGCTTGGTCAGCTCGGCGACGTTCTCCTCGGTGAGGAACTTCGCGATCGGGCCGGTGAGCGAACCGTCCTCGACGACCCGCACCCAGGCCAGGCCCCTGGCGCCCAGCGAGACGGCGAAGTCACCGAGCTGGTCGAAGAACTTGCGCGGCTGGTCCTGCACGGCCGGCACCGGCAGCGCCCGCACGTGCTTGCCGGCGAACGCCTTGAACTCCGAGCCCTCGAAGACATCGGTGATGTCGACGAGCTCCAGCTGGGCCCGCAGGTCCGGCTTGTCGGAGCCGTACTTCAGCATCGCCTCGCGGAACGGGATCCGCGGGAACGGGGAGGTGACATGGCGGCCGCCGCCGAACTCCTCGAACAGCTCGGTCATCAGCTGCTCGATCGGCCGGAAGACGTCCTCCTGCTCGACGAAGCTCATCTCGACGTCGAGCTGGTAGAACTCGCCCGGCGAGCGGTCGGCGCGGGCGTCCTCGTCACGGAAACAGGGCGCGATCTGGAAGTAGCGGTCGAAGCCCGAGATCATCAGCAGCTGCTTGAACTGCTGCGGCGCCTGCGGCAGGGCGTAGAACTTGCCGGGGTTCAGCCGGGAGGGGACCACGAAGTCACGGGCGCCCTCGGGGGAGGTCGCCGACAGGATCGGGGTCGCCATCTCGTTGAAGCCGAGGGCCGTCATCTTGTGCCGGATCGCCGAGATGACCGCCGTACGCAGCATGATGTTGCGGTGCATGCGCTCGCGCCGCAGGTCCAGGAAGCGGTACTCCAGACGCCGCTCCTCGTTGACCCCGTCCTCGGCGTTGATGGTGAAGGGCAGCGGGGCGGCCGCGCCGAGCAGCTCGACCTCGCCGACCTCGACCTCGACCTCACCGGTCGGCAGCTCCGGGTTGACGTTCTCCGCACCGCGGGAGACGACCTTGCCGTCGACGCGGACCGTCGACTCCTTGGTCACCTTGTCCAGGGCCTCGTAGGCCGGGGTGCCCGGGCGGGCGACGAGCTGCGTGATGCCGTAGTGGTCGCGCAGATCGATGAAGAGGATGCCGCCCAGGTCGCGCCGATTGTGCAGCCAGCCACTCAGCCGGACGTCGGTGCCGACGTCAGAGGCGCGGAGCTCGCCGCAGGTGTGGGACCTGTACCGATGCATCGTCGTTCATCCAGTCTTCGCGGATAGGGGGCCGTGTTTCACGTGAAACACCACCCAAGCGTACCGGGCACCGTAAGATCGGCTCCCCACCATTAAGGGCGGTCGTCCTGCGGCCTCCAACCGCTCGGTTCCGGGCATCAAACCGCACGAACTGTCGATGATCGGTGGCACGCCTCGATCACCTCTTCATAAAGTGGGGCAATGCGCACTGGCGAGCCTCTGCCGCCCGTGGGGGAGGTTCTCGCCACCCTCGCGACCGGTCTGTGGCACTGGGACACCGCCACCGAGCTGGTCACGGTCGACTCCGAGGCGGCACGGCTGCTTGGCCTGCCCGCCGTACAGACCACCCTCACGGAGGCCCAGGCCCGGTCCCGGCTGCACCCGGTCGACTGGAACGAGATCATCAGCGTGGTCGGTCTCGCCGTCGCCGAGCGCACCCTCGCCGAGGTCCGCATCCGGATCATGGACGAGCACGGCCGGGTGATCCGCGTCGTCCGCTCCCGCTCCAAGCCCTCCTACGACAAGGAACGGCAGGCCTTCCAGCTGATCGGCACCCTCCAGGAGGTGACCGAACCGACGCCCGGCACACCGGCCGGGCGCAGTGCCGTCACGGGCGACTGGCGGCGCTCCCGGGAGGCGTTCCTGCTGGACGCGGGCCGGGCGCTGGCCGAGGCCCGCTCGACCGCGGAGGTACTTCGGGTCGCGGCGGGGCTGTCGATGCCGGGGTTCTCCCCGGACGGGCTCGCGGTGTTCGGCGTCGAGGGCGACCGGCTGACCATCGTCGGCCTGTACGGCTACCAGCCCGGCGACGGCGACCCGTTCTCCCCCATGCCCCTGGACACGGACCATCCCGCCGCCGAGGTCATACGCACCGGCCGTGCCGTCTATCTCTCCTCCCCCGCCGACTACAAGACCCGCTACCCGGTGATGTGGCAGCTGGTGGAGAGCTTCGGCCGCCAGTCCTGGGCCTTCCTGCCGCTGACGGTGGCCGGACGCACGATGGGCGCCTGGATGGCCTCCTTCGCCTATCCCGTCGCCTTCACCCCCGACGAACGCTCGGTGCTGACGACCGTCGCCCGGATGCTCGCCCAGGCCCTGTCCCGGGCCGGCGCCCAGGAGACCGAACGCGCCCTGACCGACGGCCTCCAGCGCTCCATGCTGCCGATGCTGGGCCCGCAGATACCTGGCATGACCGTCGCCGCCCGCTACGTCCCGACCGGCGGCGGGCTCCAGGTCGGCGGCGACTGGTACGACATGATCCCGCTGCCCAACGGCCGGTTCGCCCTGGCCATCGGCGACGTCCAGGGCCATGACGTGCGCGCGGCGGGTCTGATGGGCCAGCTCCGTATCGCCCTGCGCGCCTACGCCTCCGAGGGCCACCGCCCCGACGCGGTCCTCTCCCGCGCCTCCCGCTTCCTGCACGGCATGGCGGACGGCGACCCCGAGTCCCCCGACCTGCGCTTCGCGACCTCTCTGTACGTCGAGGCGGACCCGGTGACCGGCATCCTCGACATCGCCCGGGCCGGCCACCCCGACCCGGCGATCCGGATGGCGGACGGCACGGTACTGACCCGCCCGACGGCCGGCGGCCTCCCGCTCGGCATCGACCCGGACGCCGACTACCCCACCACCCGCATCACGCTGGAACCCGGCGAGACGATGCTGATCTGCACCGACGGCCTGATCGAGACCGGCGGTCACGACCTGGACAGCGGCTGGCAGCGCATCCGTACGATCCTCGAGGACCACAAGGGCGACCTGGAGGAACTTGCCGACGCCCTGGTCCAGGGCGTGCACGGCCCCTCCTCCCACCACACCACGGGCCCGCTCGCGGACCGGCGCGAGGACGACATAGCGGTGATGCTGCTGTGCCGCCCGGGGGAGGACCGCGGTCTCGACCACACGCTCGCCCCGGCACCCACGGTCCGCCGCACGTTGCTCTCCGTCGCGCAGGCCGAACCCGAGCGCGTCGCGGTGGCCCGCCAGCACCTGCGCGAGCTGCTCCACGACTGGCCCTCCCAGGACCAGGTCGACTCGGCGGTGCTGCTGCTGTCCGAGATGCTGACCAACGTCCTGGTGCACACGGACGCGGACGCGCTGATGCAGGCCGAGGTCCGGGGCGAGCCCGGGGGCCGCCGGATGCGCGTCGAGGTCACCGACACCAGCGACGACCTCCCGCACAAACGGCGCCCCGGCGAGATGGCGTCCTCCGGCCGCGGCCTGGTCCTCATCGAACTCCTCGCCCAGTCCTGGGGCGTGGACCCCCGTGGCGAGGGCAAGAGCATCTGGTTCGAGCTCTACGAGGACGCGTAGCCCACCGGCCGACGGGGCCTTACAGGCCGCCCTCGGTCATCCCGTGCACGGCGGGAATGGTCCCCAGCCGGCCCTTCTGGAAGTCCTCGAAGGCCTGCTGGAGTTCCTCGCGGGTGTTCATGACGAAGGGGCCGTAGTGGGCCATGGGCTCCCGGATGGGCTGTCCGCCGAGGAGCACGACCTCCAGGTCCGGCGTGTGGGAGTCCTGCTTCTCGTCCGCGCGGACGGTGAGGGAGGAACCCGCGCCGAACACCGCCGTCTGGCCCAGGTGGATCGGGCGCCGCTCGGCACCCACCGCACCCTTGCCGGCGAGCACGTACGCCAGGCCGTTGAAGTCCTCCCGCCACGGCAGGGTGATCTCCGCACCCGGCGCGAGGGTCGCGTGGATCATGGTGATCGGGGTGTGGGTGATACCGGGGCCCGCGTGACCGTCCAGCTCACCGGCGATCACCCGCAGCAGGGCGCCGCCGTCGGGGGAGGTCAGCAGCTGGACGTGGCCGCCGCGGATGTCCTGGTAGCGGGGCGTCATCATCTTGTCCTTGGCCGGGAGGTTCACCCACAGCTGCAGACCGTGGAAGAGACCGCCGGACATGACGAGGGACTCCGGCGGGGCCTCGATGTGCAGCAGGCCCGAGCCCGCGGTCATCCACTGGGTGTCGCCGTTGGTGATGGTGCCGCCGCCGCCCTGGCTGTCCTGGTGGTCGAAGACGCCGTCGATGATGTAGGTGACGGTCTCGAAGCCGCGGTGCGGATGCCAGGGGGTCCCCTTCGGCTCTCCGGGCGCGTAATCCACCTCACCCATCTGGTCCATCATGATGAACGGGTCCAGGTGGCGGTAGTTGATCCCGGCGAACGCGCGGCGCACCGGGAAGCCCTCGCCCTCGAAACCGCTGGGCGCGGTGGTGACGGCGAGTACGGGACGGGCCACGGCGTCGGCCGGAGCGGCCACGCGAGGCAGGGTCAGCGGGTTCTCGACGGTCACAGCGGGCATGTCGGTACCTCCTTGTGCGGCCATTTTAGTTGAGCATTGAACTTTCTGCTACCCCACAACAGAGAGAGCCCGGAGGGCATTCCCTCCGGGCTCCCGGCTGCGCGAGCGGTTCAGCCGTACATTCTGCGCATCGCGAAGTCGACCATCTGTTCGACCGCCTTCGCGTCGAAGACCATCCGGTGCTCGCCCTCCATGTCGAGGACGAAGCCGTAGCCGGTGGGCAGGAGGTCGATGACCTCGGCACCCGTGATCACGAAGTACTTGGACTCCTTGCCCGCGTACCGGCGCAGCTCCTTCAGCGAGGTGAACATCGGGATCACCGGCTGCTGGGTGTTGTGCAGGGCGAGGAAACCGGGGTTGTCGCCGCGCGGGCAGTAGACCTTGGAGGTGGCGAAGACCTGCTGGAAGTCCTCGGCCGACATCTGCCCGGTGGTGAAGGCGCGCACCGCGTCCGCGAGCGACGGCGGCGACGGCTCGGGGTACAGCGGCGGCTGCTGGCCGTACCCGCCCGGCATCTGCTGCTGCGGCGGGACGCCGTACTGCTGCTGGGCCCCAACGTTCTGGTCGTAGCCGTACATGCACCACAGAGTACTGACCCCGCACGAGGGCTCGGTCACAGATGGCCGGATCGGGCTTGCTTCTTATTACCGACGGGTAGCATCATCGTAGCCACTTGTTGGTACGTGAACTAGCGCGAGGATCCACCAGTGCCTCGCCGATCTCTCTTACGGAGCCGTCGCCATGGGGCACTACAAGTCGAATCTCCGCGACATCGAGTTCAACCTCTTCGAAGTACTCGGACGCGACAAGCTGTACGGCACCGGACCGTTCGAGGAGATGGACACCGAGACCGCGAAGAGCATCCTCGAGGAGCTGACCCGTCTCTCGGAGAACGAGCTGGCGGAGTCCTTCGCGGACGCCGACCGCAACCCGCCGGTCTTCGACCCGGAGACCAACACCGCGCCGGTCCCGGCGTCCTTCAAGAAGAGCTACAAGGCCTTCATGGACTCCGAGTACTGGCGCCTGGGCCTGCCCGAGGAGATCGGCGGCACGACCGCCCCGCCCTCGCTGATCTGGTCGTACGCGGAGCTGATCCTCGGCGCCAACCCGGCGATCTGGATGTACTCCTCCGGCCCGGCGTTCGCGCGCATCCTCTTCGAGGAGGGCACCGAGGAGCAGAAGAAGTGGGCGCATCTCGCGGTGGACCGCACCTGGGGCTCCACGATGGTGCTCACCGAGCCGGACGCGGGTTCCGACGTCGGCGCCGGCCGCACCAAGGCGGTCCAGCAGGAGGACGGCTCCTGGCACATCGAGGGCGTGAAGCGGTTCATCACCTCCGGTGAGCACGACATGGAGGAGAACATCCTCCACTACGTCCTGGCCCGTCCCGAGGGCGCCGGCCCCGGCACCAAGGGTCTGTCGCTCTTCCTCGTGCCGAAGTACCTGTTCGACTGGGAGACCGGCGAGCTGGGCGAGCGCAACGGCGTGTACGCCACCAACGTCGAGCACAAGATGGGCCTGAAGGCCTCCAACACCTGCGAGATGACCTTCGGCGACAAGCACCCCGCCAAGGGCTGGCTGATCGGCGACAAGCACGACGGCATCCGCCAGATGTTCCGGATCATCGAGTTCGCCCGGATGATGGTCGGCACGAAGGCAATCTCCACGCTGTCGACCGGCTACCTGAACGCGCTGGAGTACGCCAAGGAGCGCGTCCAGGGTCCGGACCTGGCGAACTTCATGGACAAGACCGCGCCGAAGGTCACCATCACCCACCACCCCGACGTGCGCCGTTCGCTGATGACGCAGAAGGCGTACGCCGAGGGCATGCGGGCGCTCGTCCTCTACACCGCCTCCATCCAGGACGCGATCGCCGTCAAGGAGGCGAACGGCGAGGACGCCAAGACCGAGCACGCGCTCAACGACCTGCTCCTGCCGATCGTGAAGGGCTACGGCTCCGAGAAGGGCTACGAGCAGCTCGCCCAGTCGCTGCAGACCTTCGGCGGCTCCGGCTTCCTGCAGGAGTACCCGATCGAGCAGTACATCCGCGACGCCAAGATCGACACCCTGTACGAGGGCACCACGGCGATCCAGGGCCAGGACTTCTTCTTCCGGAAGATCGTCCGCAACCAGGGCGCCGCGCTGAACTCCCTCGCCGAGGACATCAAGAAGTTCCTGGCGCTGGGCACCGGCGGCGAGGAGCTGGCCGGCGCCCGTGAGCACCTCGCGAAGGCGGCCGTCGAGCTGGAGGCGATCGTCGGCCTGATGCTGACCGACCTCGCGGCCACCGAGCAGGACGTCAAGAACATCTACAAGGTCGGCCTGAACACCACCCGCCTGCTGCTGGCCTCCGGTGACGTGGTCGTCGGCTACCTGCTGCTCAAGGGCGCCGCGGTCGCCGCCGAGAAGCTGGAGACCGCCTCCGCGAAGGACAAGGCGTTCTACACCGGCAAGATCGCGGCGGCGAAGTTCTTCGCGGCCAACGTGCTGCCGGGCGTCACCGGCGCGCGCAAGCTCGCCGAGGGCGTCGACCTGGACCTGATGGAGCTGGACGAGGCCGCGTTCTAGTCGCGGCTCCGGTCCCGCCGGTTCCTGGTTCCGTCGCCGCCGGATCTGGGTAGCCAAAATTCCACATCGCCCTCACGAGGGCCCGCTCCCTGTACGCGGAGTGGGCCCTCGTACGTCGTTAAGGTGAACCCCATGAGCGAACCCCCCCGCTTCGACCGCGGCCACACCGACGACCTCATGTCCTTCCTGACGGCGAGCCCGTCGCCGTACCACGCGGTGGCGAGTGCCGCCGAGCGGCTGGAGAAGGCAGGGTTCCGGCAGGTCGCGGAGACGGACGCCTGGGACGGGACGAGCGGCGGCAAGTACGTGTTGCGCGGCGGCGCGATCGTGGCCTGGTACGTCCCCGAGGGCGCGGCGCCCCACACGCCGTTCCGTATCGTCGGCGCGCACACCGACTCCCCGAACCTGCGGGTCAAGCCGCTGCCCGACACGGGGGCGCACGGCTGGCGCCAGGTGGCCGTGGAGATCTACGGCGGCCCGCTGCTGAACTCCTGGCTCGACCGTGACCTGGGGCTGGCCGGCCGGCTGACCCTGCGGGACGGCTCGACCCGGCTGGTGAACGTCGACCGGCCGCTGCTGAGGGTGCCACAGCTCGCCATCCATCTGGACCGTTCGGTGTCGGCGGAGGGCCTCAAGCTCGACAAACAGCGCCACATGCTGCCGGTCTGGGGTCTGGGCAACGACGTGCGCGACGGCGATCTGATCGCCTTCCTGGAGGAGAGCGCGGGGCTCGCGGCGGGCGAGGTGACCGGCTGGGACCTGATGACGCACTCCGTGGAGCCGCCGGCGTACCTGGGCCGGGACAAGGAGCTTCTCGCCGGGCCGCGCATGGACAACCTGCTGTCGGTGCACGCGGGCGTGGCCGCGCTCGCCGCCGTCAGCGGCACCGACCTGCCCTGCGTCCCCGTACTCGCCGCCTTCGACCACGAGGAGAACGGCTCGCAGTCGGACACCGGGGCGGACGGTCCGCTGCTCGGAAGTGTGCTGGAGCGGTCGGTGTTCGCGCGGGGCGGGTCCTTCGAGGACCGGGCGAGAGCCTTCGCGGGCACGGTGTGCCTGTCGTCCGACACGGGTCACGCGGTGCACCCCAACTACGCCGAGCGGCACGACCCGACGCACCACCCGCGGGTCAACGGCGGGCCGATCCTGAAGGTCAACGTCAACAACCGCTACGCCACCGACGGTTCGGGCCGCGCGGTGTTCGCCGCCGCCTGCGAGAAGGCGAACGTCCCCTTCCAGTCCTTCGTCTCCAACAACTCCATGCCCTGCGGCACGACCATCGGCCCGATCACCGCGGCGCGGCACGGCATCAAGACCGTCGACATCGGCGTCGCGATCCTGTCCATGCACAGCGTCCGGGAGCTGTGCGGCGCAAACGACCCTTATCTGCTGGCGAATTCGCTGGTGGCGTTCCTGGAGGGGTAGTCAACCGGGCCGTGGCGCATGGGTGATGTCCGTCCGGGTACACGGGTTCTACCGCAACGACCGGACAGGGAGGCGACACTCATGGGCCTCGGCGGGTGCATCATCCTCATCGCCGTGGGAGCCATCCTCACGTTCGCGACCGACTGGCACATGCAAGGGGTCAACCTCGACCTGGTCGGGATCATCCTGATGATCGTCGGCCTGATCGGCGTCAGCACCTTCAGCGGCATCGCCCGGCGCCGGCGCGTCGTGGTACCGCCGACGACGCCGGTCGTGGAGGAGGAGGTTCGCCACCGTCGTACGGACGGATACTCCGACGGATACGGCGTGTAGACGGATAACGGACGCACAGGGCAAGCAACGACAACCGTGAGCATTCCGTGATCAGGGATGTCTTGTTGACTTGTGTGAAAATAGTGAAGACTCCGGAGTGTTGTAGTGCCCGGGGGGTCGCATGTGCCGGGCGTGAACCATCAGCACACCCGGAGGGCTCCCCGTGCACCACCCGGCGGAGACGACCGCCGTGGCGCCCGTCGCGGGGCCACGGCCTTCGCGACGGCACGCGGCCCGTCGCGCCCATGCCGCACCCGACGAACTCGACGGCCCGCTGCGGCTCGTGGTGCTGATCCCGGCCCACAACGAAGAGGACCGCATCGCCCACGCCGTCCAGGGCCTGTGGCGACAGACCCGGCGACCCGACCTGATCGTCGTCGTGTGCGACAACTGCACCGACGCCACCGCCGAGATCGCCGCCGCCCACGGCGCGCAGGTCTTCCACACCCAGGGCAACACCCACAAGAAGGCCGGCGCCCTCAACCAGGCCATCGCCTGGGTGCTGCCCCATCTCGAGGAACGCGACCTGCTGCTGGTCCAGGACGCCGACACCGTGCTCGACCCGTGGTTCAACGAGACCGCGATGGGCACCTTCAACCGCAAGGTCGGCGCCGTCGGCGGAGTGTTCTACGGCGAGGAGGGCGGCGGCTTCCTCGGACTGCTCCAGCGCATGGAGTTCCACCGCTACGCCTGGGAGCTGGAACGCTCCGGCGGCAAGGCACAGGTGCTCACCGGCACCGGCACGATGTTCCGCGCGCGGGTGCTGCGCGAGGTCCGCGTCGCCCGCCGCGCCGGGGTCATCGGCGGCGGCAACGGCTACTACAGCCTCGCCTCGCTCACCGAGGACGACGAGATGACGAAGGCCGTCAAGACCCTGGGCTACCGCGCCATGTCACCGGCCGGCTGCGCGGTCACCACCGAGGTCATGCCGACCCTGGGCAAGCTGTGGCACCAACGGCTGCGCTGGCAGCGGGGCGCACTGGAGAACCTGCGCGACTACGGCTGGACCCGGGTCACCGCGCGCTACTTCCTGCAGCAGTTCATGATGGGCTTCGGCGCCCTGTGCTTCCTGGTCTACCTGACCTACATGGCCACCTACACGACGCTGTACGGCTGGCCCGGCTTC
Source organism: Streptomyces sp. NPDC006476 (assembly GCF_040612015.1). Taxonomy (NCBI): domain Bacteria; kingdom Bacillati; phylum Actinomycetota; class Actinomycetes; order Kitasatosporales; family Streptomycetaceae; genus Streptomyces; species Streptomyces sp. NPDC006476. Next base: position 11,747 of record NZ_JBEXPK010000029.1, read on the forward strand.
TCCCCGTTCTGGACGGCGATCGGGCTGCTCTTCGTGGTCGAGAAGACGGTCTCCGTACGGCGGGCGGGACCTCGGGCGGTGCTGGTCGCCGCGCTGATGGTCCCCGAGATGCTCTACGACCTCTTCCAGCACGCCGTCTACTTCACCTCGCTGTGGGGGCTGGTGCGCCGCAGCGAGGAGAAGTGGGTGGCGACCTGACACCCCCTTGACCCACCCCCCGCGAACCAACCCCCGCACACCGCTAGGAGAAGCACGACATGTACGGAAGAGTGATCGGCGCCGGGACCACGGGCGCCGGCGGCGCCACCCTGGCCGCCACGGGCATGTGGATGAACAGCATGGCGCTGCTCGTCACGGCCACCACCCTGATGGCCGCAGGGGTGGCCCTGTTCAAGCTGGCGCCGCGCACGCGCCGCCGCTGACCCCGGTCAGCCGGCCGAGTCGTCCATCCCGGCCAGCACCAACGGCAGCCGGTCCGCCCCGCCTTCGGTGAGGCGGACCGGAACTCCCCAGTCCTGCTGGTGGACATGGCAGGCCGGGTAGGGGTTGTCCGTGTCGTCGTCGCAGGACGCGGCCATCGCGGAGACGTGCAGGACTCCTTCCGTGATGCCGGGGTCGAGCTCCAGGGTGCGGGAGAGGTCGGTGTCGGCGCCCTCGCCCTTCAGCAGGAGCCCGGGGGGCGTCGACGACACCAGCAGGCGGGTCGAGGGGCCGTACCGGGTGTCCAGTTTCTGGCCTGCGGGGGCCTGGAAGATCACGTCCAACCGGAGCCTGCCGGGGGCGACTTCGGTGGCGGCTCGCCGGGTGCGGTGGGCGACCGACTCCACCCGTACCGCCTCCTCCGGCAGACGCAGCCGGGTCAGCCTGTGCCGCGCCGACTCGACCACCACGATGTCCTCGCCCACCAGCACCGCGTCGCTCGGTTCGCGCAGGTCGGTCGCGAGGGTGGTGACCTCACCGGTCGAGGGGTCGTAGCGGCGCAGGGCGTGGTTGTAGGTGTCGCTCACGGCCACCGAGCCGTCGGGGAGGACCGTCACGCCCAACGGGTGCTGGAACAGGGCCTGTCCGGCCGGGCCGTCGCGGTGACCGAAGTCGAACAGGCCCGTACCGACGGCGGTGCGGACCGTGCCCTCGAGGTCCACCCAGCGCAGGGCCGAGGTCTCGGAGTCGGCCAGCCAGAGCCGGTCGGCGGTCGCCGCGAGTCCGGAGGGCTGGGCGAACCAGGCCTCGGGGCCCGGTCCGTCGACCAGCCCCTCGTTGGTGGTGCCGGCCGTGACGGCGACCGTCCCGTCGGCCGGGTCGTACGCCCACAGTTGGTGGACGCCGGCCATGGCGATCCAGACCTTGCCGCCGAAGAGGGCCACGTCCCACGGGGAGGAGAGGTCGATCTCGCGCGCCGGACCCGACGTGGGCGAGCCCTGCCACCACTGGCGTCCGGTGCCGGCGAGCGTGGTGACCTCACCGGTGGCGAGGTCGAGGCGGCGCAGGGCGTGGTTGACGGTGTCGGCGACGACGACCGCGGCCTCGTCGAGGAGGGCGAGGCCCTGCGGCTCGTTGAACGCCGCCGCCTCCGCCGAACCGTCGGCGAACCCGCGCGCACCGGAGCCGAAGCGCCGCACCACTGTCTCCCCGTCCGCCGCCAGCTCCACCAACTGGTGCCGGGTGGTGTCGCTGACCAGGAAGGTGCCCCCTGGCAGGACCAGCGCCTTGCCCGGGAAGCGCAGGGTGGTCGGCTCCGGCTCCGGCGCCACGTACGGCCCGTCGCCGCGCCGCAGCGTCCCCTTCGCCTCGTGCTCCGCCTCCAGCTCCGTCACCAGCCGCTCGATCGCGTGCACATGCCCCTCACCGGCGTGCTGCGCGACGACATACCCCTCGGGGTCGATCACCACCAGCGTGGGCCAGGCCCGCACCGCGTACTGCTTCCAGGTCGCGAGCTCCGGATCGTCCAGCACCGGATGCTCCACTCCGTACCGCTCCACGGCGTCGACCACCGCCGCGTGTTCGGCCTCGTGCACGAACTTCGGAGAGTGCACCCCGATCACGACGACGGTGTCGGCATGCTTCTCCTCCAGCTCCCGCAACTCGTCGAGGACGTGCAGACAGTTCACGCAACAAAATGTCCAGAAGTCGAGCACGACGATGCGGCCACGCAGGTCGGACAGGGTGTACTGCTGGTCACCCGTGTTCAGCCAGCCGCCCTTGCCCACCAGCTCGGGGGCTCGGACGCGGACGCGTCGGGGAGGGGAGTCGGTCATGGCTCAAGAGTGCCACCCGCCACTGACAGTCACGAAAGCGCGTGGCCCGTCGTCGCGTCCACGTGGTCGGGGATCTCCTCGTGGTGGTCGCCGACCGTGAGGGTGCCGGTGGGTTCGAGCATGAGGATCTCCGTGGGGGCCGGGGCGTAGGGCTTGTGGTGGGTGCCGCGGGGGACCGTGAAGACGGAGCCCTTCGGAAGGACGACCGTGCGTTCGCCGGAGGGTTCGCGCAGGGCGATGTGGAGTTCGCCGTCCAGGACCAGGAAGAACTCGTCGGTGTGGTCGTGGACGTGCCAGACGTGCTCGCCCTCGACCTTGGCGACGCGGACGTCGTAGTCGTTGACGGCCGTGACGATGCGCGGGCTCCAGCGGTCCGTGAAGGACGCCAGGGCGGCGGACAGGGAGATGGGTTCCGTGGTCATGGGTCCATCGTGGGGGTGGGCCGGGACGGCGTGTGAGTGCTAGAAATCGCATATGGCGCAAGGATCCTCTCAGCCCCCTCCGCACCGGGTCGCGGTGATCGTCGACGAGGGCACCAACCCCTTCGAGGTGGGCGTGGCGACCGAGCTGTTCGGGCTGCCCCGGCCCGAACTGGGGCTCGCGGGGCCGCTGTACGAGGTGACGGTGTGCGCGCCCGCGCGTGAGGTGCGGATGAACCACGGGTTCTTCACGCTGACCGGGGTACCGGGGCTGGACGCCGTGGACGGGGCGGACACCCTCGTCGTCCCGGGGCGGCCCGACAACGTCGTCCCGCGCGCGGAGGCCGTACTGGAGGCGATCCGCCGCACGCACGCGCGTGGCGCCCGCGTCGTCAGCTTCTGCACCGGGACCTTCGCGCTCGCCGAGGCCGGGCTGTTGGACGGGCGCCGGGCCACCACCCACTGGCGCTGGGCGGACCTGTTCCGGGAGCTGCATCCGAAGGTGCTGCTGGAACCGGACGTGCTGTTCGTCGACGAGGGCGATCTGCTCACGGCGTCGGGCAGCGCGGCCGCGCTCGACCTCGGGCTGCACATCTGGCGCAGGGACCACGGGGCGGAGCTTGCGAACGCCGTCTCCCGGCGGCTGGTCTTCGCCTCGCACCGGGACGGCGGGCAGCGGCAGTTCGTGGAGCGGCCCGTGCCGGACGTGCCCGACGAGTCGCTGGGACCGCTGCTGGCCTGGGCGCAGGAGCGGCTGGGTGAGCCGCTGACGGTGGCGGACCTGGCGGCCCGGGCGGCGGTGTCCCCGGCGACCCTGCACCGCCGTTTCCGCGTCCAGCTGGGCACGACCCCGCTGGGCTGGCTCACCGGGGAACGCGTCGCCCTCGCCTGCCGTCTCATCGAGCGCGGGGAGGAACGGCTGGACGTCGTCGCCGCGCGGAGCGGCCTGGGCAGCGCGGCCAACCTCCGCGCGCGCGTGCGGCGCGAGACGGGGCTCAGCCCGTCGGCCTACCGGCGGCGTTTCGGGCCGACGCCCGGGGAAGAGGTGGGGACATGAGATTCCAGGTACGCGACCGGCTCCTCGGCTTCGGCGAGGACTACTGGATCGAGGACGAGCACGGCGGCAAGGTCTTCCTCGTCGACGGCAAGGCGATGCGCCTCAGGGACACCTTCGAGCTGAAGGACACCCAGGGGCGGGTCCTGATCGACATCCACCAGAAGATGTTCGCCCTGCGCGACACCATGGTGATCGAACGGGACGGCGAGACCCTCGCCAAGATCAAGCGCAAGCGCCTGTCGCTGCTGCGCCACCACTACCGGGTGACGCTCGTCGACGGCACCGAACTCGACGTCAGCGGCAAGATCCTCGACCGGGAGTTCGCCATCGAGTACGACGGTGAGCTGCTCGCCGTCATCTCGCGCCGCTGGCTGCACATCCGGGACACGTACGGCGTAGACGTCGTCCGCGACGACGCGGACCCGGCGCTGCTGATCGCGGTGACGGTGTGCGTGATCCATCTGGCGGAGAAGGAACGCGAGGAGGACTGAGGCCTCGCGCCTTCCGGCCGGCCTCAGAACGTGTGCGGGGGCTCCAGGCCCAGAACCCGGTCCTTCAGGGCCGGGAACTGCTCCCGGGTCGCCGCCACCTTCGCCGGGTCGAAGTCGACGGTGAGGACCTCCTCGCCGGCCCCCGCCTCGGCCAGCACCTCGCCCCACGGATCCACCACGATCGAGTGACCAGCCTGCGGAACTCCGGCATGCGTCCCGGCCGTTCCACAGGCGAGCACGAACGCCTGGTTCTCGACCGCCCGCGCCTGGGCCAGCAGCGTCCAGTGCGCCCGGCGGCGCTCCGGCCAGCCCGCCGGGACGACGAGGGTCTCGGCGCCGGAGTCGACGAGCGAGCGGAACAGTTCGGGGAAACGGAGGTCGTAGCAGGTGGCGACACCGAGGGTGGTGCCGGGCAGACGGACCGTCACCAGCTCGCGTCCGGCACCCATCAGCACGGCCTCGCCCTTGTCGAAGCCGAAGCGGTGGATCTTGCGGTAGGCGGCGGCCAGGTCGCCGGAGGGTGAGAAGAGGAGGGAGGTGTTGTAGAGAGTGCCTGCGGGGTCCTGCTCGGGGATCGAGCCCCCGTGCAGCCACACGCCCGCGTCGCTCGCGGCCTTCGCCATCGCCTCGTACGTCGGCCCCTGAAGCGGCTCGGCGTCGGCGGCGAACCGCTCGTACGCGAAGGCGCCCGTGGTCCACAGCTCGGGCAGGACGACGAGATCGGCCCCGGCCTGCTCCCGTACCAGCGAGGCCACCCGACGCCGACGGGATTCGACCGATTCGCCCTCGTTCACGTCGATCTGGAGCAGAGAGGCGCGCACACTACCACCGTCCTGGCATTCGAGCCGTCCACACGGGCCTACGATCGTCACACGAAAGCACTGCCGGGGTGCCTCACAGCAGCGTAACTTAGCGTTCCAAGACACCCGCCGACAGCAGCCGCCACCTCCCACTGGCAACGCCGCCACCACCGCCCGTGTACCGACCGCCGAGGGGTCCCGTTCCGTGAGTCTGCATCCCACCCTCCAGCCCTACGCCGACGCCTGGACCCACTCCATCGAAGCCATATCCGAACTGGTGGGGCCGCTCGTGGAGGGAGAGTGGAACCGGCGCACGCCCTGTCCCGGCTGGTCGGTCCGGGACGTGGTCTCCCATGTCATGGGCCTGGACTGCGAGATGCTCGGCGACCCGCGCCCCATCCACACGCTGCCGCGGGACCTGTTCCACGTCACCAACGACCTCCAGCGCTACATGGAGATGCAGGTCGACGTCCGCCGCCACCACACGGCGCCGGAGATGACCTCCGAGCTGGAGTACGTGATCATCCGGCGCAACCGCCAGCTGCGCAACGAGTCGCGCGACCCGGGCATCAAGGTGCGCGGTCCGCTAGGCACCGAGCTGACGCTGGAGGAGGCCATGCGGGGCCACGCGTTCAACGTGTGGGTGCACGAGCAGGACCTGCGCGCCGCGCTGGGCCGTCCCGGCAACCTCGACTCCCCCGGCGCGCACATCGCCCGGGACGTGCTCCTCGGCGAACTGCCCGCGGTGGTGGCCGAGCGGGCGAACGCGCCCCGCAGTTCGGCGATCGTCTTCGACGTGCACGGGCCGGTGGAGTTCCTGCGCACCATCAGGGTCGACATCCAGGGCCGCGGCACGCTGGAGACGGCCCCCGCGCTCGGGCCCGCCGCGACCTTCACGCTGGACTGGGAGACGTTCGTACGCCTGGCCTGCGGCCGGGTGACGCCGGAGGCGGTGGCGGACCGGGTGAAGGCGGAGGGCGATCCGGAGCTGACGGCGGCCGTCCTGCGCAACTTCGCGGTGACGCCGTAGCCTGCGTCGCTCGGTTCAGCGGTCCTCGGTGACGGAGGTGGCCACGCCGTCGGCGATGACGACCTTCGCCGCCACGCCCTTCTTGGCGGCGGTCTCCAGCTGGTCGAGGGTGCACGTGGACATCGCCTGCGACATGGGGCTGCCGCAGATGCCGCCGGCGCCGTGCACGACGGTGTCGTTCGCGACGTAGAAGGCCTGCGGGGTGCCGCCCTGCTTCGGGGCGACCGTGTACTTGCCCGGGGCGAGGTAGGAGACGGTGCCGTCGTAGGTGGCGTTCACGCCCGAGCCACCGGTGCCGCCGCTGTCGACGTCGTGGCGTTCGCGGACGACGGTGGCGACGCCGTTCCTGATCGTGACGTCGGCGGTGACGGGGGCCTTCCTGGTGGCCGTCTCCAACTGGTCGAGGGTGCAGCGCGGACGCGCCTCGGAGCGGGGGCTGCCGCAGATCTTTCCGGCGCCGTGGACCTCGGTGTCGGTGGCGGTGAAGAAGGCCTGGTCGGTGCGGCCGGGGACATGGACGGTGTACTTGCCGGGGGCGAGGTAGCCGACCGTGCCGCCGGTGATGGTCGCGGTGACGCCCTCGTCGGTGCCGGAGGTGGTGGTCCGGGCGCTCGTGCCGGAGACGTGGGAGCGCTTCGAGGTCTTGGACACCTTCGCCGTCCCCTTCGACGAGGTCTTCGACGTGGACGTGTGCTGGGAGTTGCCGCCACCGGTCGTGCCACCGCTGTGCGAGGAGCCGCTCTGACACGCCGTCATCAGCAGGCCGGCCGTGATCGCGGCGGTGACGAGGGCGGCCTTGCGCAGGTGGCGGTTCATCGGGGTTCCCTTCGGGAGCTTCGGAAGCGAGTACGGCGTTCGCTCGTTCGACGACTATGAGCTCCCGAAGGCCCCGCAGGTCACGCCCGTCCCCGCTTCACGACACCCCTGTCACACGCCCATGACAGAGCAACACGTCGGCTGTGAAGGCCCGTTGGCATGAACCGGAGGGTCAGGCGGTTACGCGCACCGGCTCCACCCGGTTCACGCGGGTACGTGCACCGTCTCCACCCGGCTCGCCACCAGCCGCTCCCGCTCCCGCAGGGCGACCCGGCGCCGCAGCCGCAGGATCTGGCTGACGCCCAGCGCCTGCAGCACGAACACCGCGGAGAAGGCGATGGTGTAGTCGTCACCGGTGGCGTCCAGGAGCACGCCGATCAGGAACAGCGTCGTCATCGAGGCGACAAAACCACCCATGTTGGTGATCCCGGAGGCCGTGCCCTGACGCTCCGGAGGGTTGGCGGGCCGCGCGAAGTCGAAGCCGATCATCGACGCCGGGCCGCACGCCCCCAGCACCGTGCAGAGCGCGACCAGCAGCCACATCGGCGCGTGCTCGCCGGGGTAGGCCAGGGTGACCGCCCACATCAGGGCCGTCGCCCCCACCGTGCCGAGCGCCAGCGGCAGCCGGGCCGTGTGGTGCCGGGCGACGATCTGGCCGTAGACCAGCCCGACGACCATGTTGGACAGGACGACCAGGGTGAGGAGTTCACCGGCCGTGGCGCGGGACAGGCCCTGCGCCTGGACCAGGAACGGCAGGCCCCACAGCAGCAGGAACACCATCGCCGGGAACTGGGTCGTGAAGTGCACCCACAGACCCAGCCGTGTCCCCGGCTCCCGCCAGGAAGCGGCGATCTGGCGTCGTACGTACGCGGCGCCCTGGTGCGGGAAGGGCTCCGGCTCGTGGCCCTCGGGGTGGTCCTTGAGGAACAGCAGCATCAGGACCAGGACGACGACACCGGCGACGGCGCTGCCCGCGAAGGCCGGCGTCCAGCCGACGCCGTGCAGCAGGCGGGCCAGGACCAGGGTGGAGACCAGGTTGCCCGCCATGCCGACCAGCCCCGCGAGCTGCGCGACCAACGGGCCGCGGCGGACCGGGAACCAGCGGCTGCCCAGCCGCAGCACGCTGATGAACGTCATCGCGTCGCCGCAGCCGAGCAGCGCTCGGGAGGCGAGGGCCGTGCCGTAGGTGGGCGAGAACGCGAAACCGAGCTGCCCCGCCGTGAACAGCACGGTGCCCAGGGCCAGCACCTTCTTGGTGCCGAGCCGGTCCACCAGCAGGCCGACCGGTATCTGCATGCCGGCGTAGACCAGCAGCTGCAAGATCGAGAAGGTCGACAGCGCCGAGGCGTTCACATGGAAGCGGTCGGCCGCGTCGAGGCCGGCCACGCCCAGGGACGTACGGAAGATGACGGCGACGAAGTAGACGGAGACGCCGATGCCCCAGACGGCGATCGCGCGCCGGCCGCCCGGAGGATCGCCCGGGAGGGTGGCCGAGGAGGAGCTCATCGGACCTCACCCCGGGCCAGGTGCGAGAACCAGCCCACATGCCGGTGGACGATCCCGACGGCCGCCTCCGCGTCCCCGGAGCGCAGCGCATCGAGGATCTCCTCGTGCTCGACGAGAGTCTTGGCTATCCGGTCGGGGTGCGAGTGCATGATCGCGACGCCCATGCGCAGCTGGCGGTCACGGAGCTGGTCGTAGAGCCGGGAGAGGATCTCGTTGCCGCCGCTGCGGACGATCTCGGCGTGGAAGCAGCGGTCGGTGACCGCGGCCCCGGCGAGGTCGCCGTCGGCGGCCTGCTGCTTCTGCCGGGCCAGCAGCTCCTCGAGCCGCTCGACGAGGCCGGCCGGAGCGGGTACGGCCTTCCTCGCCGCGTGCTCCTCGACCAGCAGCCGGGTCTCGACCACGTCCGCGATCTCCTGCGCGGAGACCGCCAGGACCAGGGCGCCCTTCTTCGGGTAGAGCCTGATCAGCCCTTCCACCTCCAGGCGCAGCAGCGCCTCGCGCACCGGGGTGCGCGAGACCCCGACGGCCTCGGCGAGCTCGCCCTCGGTGAGCAGGGTCCCGCCCTCGTAGCGGCGCTCCAGGACGCCCTGTTTGACGTGGGTGTAAACGCGGTCGGCGGCGGGCGGTTGCTTGGCGGTCAGGGTCCCCGGGCTGCTCATGCGAACAGCATAGATACATCACGTACGCATGAGGGATCCGGTCCACCATCCGGACGGGCGTGGAGGGATACGGGCGCACAACATGCGGACGAATCACCCGTCACGGGAACCCCACACAGCAACGGTGCAACCAACTGTGCTATTTACGTGTCTCACACGTGCGGCCCCATTCGCTCCCCATCCAACTCGGCCGCATATCAGGGGCTTTCAACCTAATCGGGGTATTTCAGTTGATTACCGCCATCACCGGCACCAAGGGCAGCCGCCTCCGCCGAGCCGCCGCGGTCAGTGTCACCGCCGGCGCCGTTCTCGCGGCCGGGGCCTTCGCCGCGGCACCCGCGCAGGCCGTCACCACGCCCTCGATCGTGGCCAAGGGCGGCTACGTGATGAACAACGCGAACGGGTCGACGCTGTACACCAAGGCGGCGGACACCAAGCGTTCGACCGGCTCGACCACGAAGATCATGACCGCGAAGGTCGTGCTCGCGCAGTCGAACCTGAACCTGGACAAGAAGGTCACGATCCAGAAGGCGTACAGCGACTACGTCGTCGCCAACAACGCCTCCCAGGCCCACCTGATCGTCGGCGACAAGGTCACCGTCCGTCAGCTGCTGTACGGGCTGATGCTGCCGTCCGGCTGCGACGCCGCGTACGCGCTCGCCGACACGTACGGGTCCGGCTCCACCCGGGCCGCGCGCGTGAAGTCGTTCATCGGCAAGATGAACAAGGCCGCGTCGGACCTGCACCTGAAGAACACGCACTTCGACTCGTTCGACGGCATCGGCAACGGCAACAACTACTCGACGCCGCGCGACCTGACGAAGATCGCCAGCAGCGCGATGAAGAACGCCAACTTCCGCGCGATCGTCAAGACGAAGTCGTACACGGCGAAGACGATCACGAAGACGGGCTCCACCCGCACGATGGCCGCGTGGACCAACACCAACGGCCTGCTCAGCAGCTACAGCGGCACGATCGGCGTCAAGACCGGCTCGGGTCCGGAGGCCGGCTACTGCCTGGTCTTCGCCGCGACGCGGGGCGGCAAGACGGTCATCGGCACGGTGCTGTCCTCCACGTCCATCCCGAACCGCGAGGCGGACGCGAAGAAGCTGATGAACTACGGCTTCGCAAAGCTCGGCTGACCCCAGCTCGAATATCTGCCCGAAGGGCCCCTCACCACCCGGCGAGGGGCCCTTCACCCTTTACGGCCGCCGGCAACCACAATCCACGAACTTCGCTCGCACAAGTGAACATCAATACGCCAGCTGGCATATTCGATTTTCTCCGCCCTAGGTTCCGCAGCGGAGGTGGTTCACATGAACGAACCCAGCAAGCAGCCCGACGCGGGCAAGCGACAGGACGCGATCGACGTCAGCGACTTCGTGTATGCGGCGACGGGGGCCAGGGTGCGGCGGCTCACGATGCCGGACGGGACTCACTGGTTTCCGGCGGTGGATGTGTGCAAACAACTCGGGCACACCAACTCAAGGCAGGCACTCGCTGACCACGTTCCCGACGGCCACCGAGAGATTCTCGAGACCGTAACTGGAGCTTACGGTCTCAGCATTCCCGCAGGTAGAGAGTGGCGCCGAGACCTGAACCTCATCTCGCTCCAAGGCCTGATCCTTCTGGTCAACGCCTGTACGAAGCCAGCGTGCCTGCCCTTCAAGCAGTGGGTCGCCGAGGTCATCGAGACCGTCCAGCGGGAGGGCTCCTACACCCTCGAAGAAGCCGAAGTGCAGTCCCCCGAACCCGGCGCCCCCATCGCGTACGCCATGCCGGAGCAGGTCGCCGAGGCCATCGTGCGGCTGGAGGAACGCAATCTCCAGGCCGATGAACAGTTCGCAGTCGCGCAGCACAAATCGCTCGTCCTGCAACAGGAGATCGCAGGCACGCAGCAGAAGATCGCCGACACTCAGCAGGAAATGCTCGATCTGCAGCGCGCCACCCTCGCCGCACAGCAGACCATGGCCCTGGCAATGGAACGCATCGCGGACCGTCTCGACATGCTGGCCTTCCAGCGTCCGGCACCTCCCACCGCCGAGCAGGCCGCACAACCGACCACCGAGTCCGTCCTCGCCGACTGGCGTCGGCGGCTGGCCGTGACGGAGGACGTCTGGACCGTGGCCGTGGTCATCGCACCGGTGCTGGTGGAGGAGGGTGAGCTTCGTCAACCGCTCGAAGTGATCGCCGCTCGTACGGGTCTGTCCGTGCAGCGTGTCAACGAGTGCCTGCGGCTGCTGCGCAAGCACGCGTGCATCCGGCCGCAGGGCGCGTCCGAGGACGGGGCGCCGGTCTACGTGCTGAACTGAGCCCGACCGCCAAGAACGGACGAAGGGGCGGCCGCAACTCCAACTTGCGGCCGCCCCTTCACCGTTCAACCTATCTTGTCCGGGTACGTCACGCCCAGCTGATCAACCTCTTCGGCTGTTCCAGGATCGCCGCCACGTCCGCGAGGACCTTGGAGCCCAGTTCGCCGTCGACCAGGCGGTGGTCGAAGCTGAGGGCCAGGGTGGTGACCTGACGTGGCTTCACCTTGCCCTTGTGGACCCACGGCTGGAGCTTGATCGCGCCGACCGCGAGGATCGCGGACTCCCCGGGGTTGAGGATCGGCGTGCCCGTGTCGACGCCGAAGACGCCGACGTTGGTGATGGTCACCGTGCCGCCCTGCATGGCGGCCGGGGACGTCTTGCCCTCGCGGGCCGTCGACACCAGCTCGCCCAGGGACTCGGCGAGCTGCGGCAGCGTCTTCGCGTGGGCGTCCTTGATGTTCGGAACGATCAGCCCCCGAGGAGTGGCCGCAGCGATGCCCAGGTTGACGTAGTGCTTGAGGACGATCTCCTGCGCGGCCTCGTCCCAGGACGCGTTGATGTCGGGGTTCCGCTTGATCGCCACCAGCAGGGCCTTGGCGATCAGCAGGAGGGGATTCACCCGCAGGCCCGCGAATTCCTTGTCCTGCTTGAGCTCCTCCACCAGCTTCATCGTCCGCGTCACGTCCACCGTCACGAACTCGGTGACGTGCGGCGCCGTGAACGCCGACCCGACCATCGCCTGCGCGGTCATCTTGCGGACGCCCTTGACGGGAACGCGGGTCTCGCGGGACGAGTCGTACGTCGGCACGGGCGCGGGAGCGACCGCAGGCGCGGACGGTGCCTCCACCGCCGCTTCCGGCGCCTGCGTCGAGGCCACCGCCGCGTGGACGTCATCGCGGGTGATGATGCCGTCGGGGCCGGACGGGACCACCGTCGCGAGGTCGACGCCCAGGTCCTTGGCCAGCTTGCGCACCGGCGGCTTGGCCAGCGGCCGGGGCTTGTCGGCGGTACCCGCGGTCTCGGCGGCCGACGCCGGCCCGCCGTGGCCGTTCAGCTCGGTCTGGACCGCCGTCGACGCCTGGGAGACCAGGACCTCCGGGCCCTTGCGCGGGCGGCGCCTGGTGGAGGACGTCGCCACTCCGTAGCCCACGAGGACCGGCTGGCGGCCCGAACCCTCGGGCTTCTTCTCCTCGGCGGTCTCGGCAGGGGCGGCGGGGGCGGCGGTCTCGGCCGGCGCCTGGGCGGGAACCTCGGCGGGAGCCGCACCGCCGGAGACGTCCACCGCGATGATCGGCGTGCCCACGTCGACCGTGGTGCCCTCGGGGAAGTGCAGGTCGCGCACCACCCCGTCGTACGGGATGGGCAGTTCGACGGCCGCCTTGGCCGTCTCGACCTCGCACACCACCTGGCCGTCGGTGACCGTGTCGCCGGGCTGCACGTACCACTTGAGGATCTCTGCCTCGGTGAGCCCCTCGCCCACGTCCGGCATCTTGAACTCGCGTACGGACGCTTCCGTCATCGTCGTCACGACCCTCTCCTCAGTACGCCAGGGCGCGGTCGACGGCGTCGAGCACCCGGTCCAGGCCCGGCAGGTACTCCTCCTCCAGCCGGGCCGGGGGGTACGGGGCGTGGTAGCCGCCGACCCGGAGCACCGGGGCCTCCAGGTGGTAGAAGCAGCGCTCGGTGATCCGGGCGGCGATCTCCGCGCCCGAGCCGAAGAACACCGGTGCCTCGTGGACGACGACCAGGCGGCGGGTCTTCTCCACCGAGGTCTGGATCGAGTCGAAGTCCAGCGGGGAGATGGAGCGCAGGTCCAGGACCTCCAGCGACTTGCCCTCCTCGGCGGCCGCGTCGGCCACCTCCTGGCAGAGCTTCACCATCGGGCCGTACGCGACCAGGGTCAGGTCGGTGCCCGTGCGCACGGTCCGCGCCTTGTGCAGCGGGCCGGGGATGGCCTCCGGGTCGACCTCGGCCTTGTCCCAGTAACGGCGCTTGGGCTCGAAGAAGATCACCGGATCGTCGCTCTGGATGGCCTGCTGCATCATCCAGTAGGCGTCCGAGGCGTTGGAGGGGCTGACCACCTTCAGACCCGACACGTGCGCGAACAGCGACTCCGGGGACTCGGAGTGGTGCTCGACCGCGCCGATGCCGCCGCCGTACGGGATGCGGACGACGACCGGGAGCTTGACCTTGCCCAGGGAACGCGCATGCATCTTGGCGAGCTGGGTGACGATCTGGTCGTAGGCCGGGAAGACGAAGCCGTCGAACTGGATCTCCACGACCGGGCGGTAGCCGCGCAGCGCGAGGCCGATCGCCGTGCCGACGATGCCGGACTCGGCGAGCGGGGTGTCGATGACGCGGCTCTCGCCGAAGTCCTTCTGCAGGCCGTCCGTCACCCGGAAGACACCGCCGAGCTTGCCGACGTCCTCGCCCATGACGAGCACCTTGGGGTCCGCGTCCAGGGCGCGCCGCAGCGACTCGTTGATCGCCTTGGCCACAGCCATGGTCTTGGATGTCGCCGTCCTCGATGTCACGGTCTCCGCCATGTCAGGCCCCCTCTCCGTCCGCGAACGACGCCTGGTAGGCGGCGAACTGGGCTCGCTCCTCGTCGACGAGCGCGTGCCCGTCCGCGTACACGTTCTCGAAGATGGCGAAGTGGTCCGGGTCCGGCATGGCACGGACCGCTTCGCGCACTCGTCTGCCCAACGCCTCGGACTCGGCCTCGAGTTCCGCGAAGAATCCCTCGTCCGTGTGGTTTGAGGCCTCCAGGTACCGGCGAAGCCGCAGGATCGGGTCCTTCGCCTCCCAGGCCAGCCGCTCCTCGTCGCCCCGGTAGCGGGTGGGGTCGTCGGAGGTGGTGTGCGCGCCCATCCGGTAGGTGTACGCCTCCACCAGCGTGGGGCCCTCACCGCTGCGGGCCCGCTCCAGCGCCCACTTGGTCACCGCGAGACAGGCCAGCACGTCGTTGCCGTCCACGCGGACGCCCGGGAAGCCGTAGCCCTGGGCGCGCTGGTAGAGCGGGACCCGGGTCTGCTTCTCGGTCGGCTCGGAGATCGCCCACTGGTTGTTCTGGCAGAAGAACACGACCGGTGCGTTGTAGACCGCGGAGAAGGTGAACGATTCGGCCACGTCGCCCTGGCTCGACGCACCGTCGCCGAAGTAGGCGATCACCGCGCTGTCGGCGCCGTCCTTGGCGACGCCCATCGCGTAGCCGGTGGCGTGCAGCGTCTGGGAGCCGATGACGATCGTGTAGAGGTGGAAGTTGTTGCTGTTGGGGTCCCAGCCGCCGTTGTTCACGCCGCGGAACATGCCGAGCAGGTTCGTCGGGTCGACCCCGCGGCACCAGGCGACGCCGTGCTCGCGGTAGGTCGGGAAGACGTAGTCGTCCTCGCGGGTGGCCCGGCCGGAGCCGATCTGGGCGGCCTCCTGGCCCAGGAGGGAGGCCCACAGGCCGAGCTCGCCCTGGCGCTGCAGGGCGGTGGCCTCGGCGTCGAAGCGACGGGTGAGGACCATGTCGCGGTAGAGACCGCGCAGCTCTTCCGGGGTGATGCCGGCGACGTACTTGTCGTACTCGGCGTTCTTCAGGCGCTCGCCCTCGGGCGTCAGCAACTGAACGAGTTCGGGCTTGGTGCTCGGGGACTTCTTCGTCCCGGCGCTGCGTCGCGGCTTGCGCGCGGCGGCAGTGCTCTCCACGGTCACGTGTGCTCCTCCGTCGGTCCGGCCCCCGGGGTTGCCGGGTACCAGTACGGCTCACCTGTTCCGACACCCGTGCACGGGGTGGGTGCCACTCGGCCGGAACAGGCGTGACAAGGTGCCCCGGCGAGCGCCCTGCACAAGGCACGTTACCCAGTGCTCCACATCTCTGTGAAACCCCTCCTGACCTGGGATTTTGCTTGGATTTCCAAGTAAATCCCGAGAGCCCGGAACTTGTCCTGGTCACAGCCTTGCAGGGGGCCGGAACAACGGCACGTTATATCGGTGACCGAGGTCACGGGAAGGGTTTCCGTGTCGGACTTGCGCGGACACGGCACGGAAAAATCCCGATGGTGGCCCTGAAGGCCACTTCGAGCACATGGTGTGACCGAATGCGACTGCCTGTGACAACGCCCAGCTCACAGGCCCGGCTCGTGCCCTAGCATCTGGCGCGTGCCGCGCTCCTCTGTACCACCCCACGACCCTCACGCGCCCCCGTTGGGCGCCCTGTTGCGCCAGTACTCCGCCGGTTCCGCCCTCGCGTGTGAGCCCGTCGAACAGGGCCTGCTGAACCGCGGCTACCGCCTGTGCACCACCCGGGGCCGCTACTTCCTGAAGCACCACTTCGACCCCGAGACCGCCGACCCCGCCGCGATCGCCCGCCAGCACCGGGCCACCCAGCGCCTGGCGGACCTGGGCGTCCCCGTGGCGCCCCCGCTGCCCGGCAGGGACGGGCGCACGGTCGCCGTCGTCGGCGGGCACGCGTACGCGCTGCATCCCTGGGTCGAGGGCCGGCACCGGCACGGCGGCCAGCTCACCGCCGGGCAGTGCGCGCGGCTGGGGGCGCTGCTGGGGGTCGTCCACGCCAGCCTGGAGCGCGTGATGCCGCCCCGCGCGCGGGCACGCGCCTCGCATCCGCCCGCCCCGGACACGCGCGCCGAGAGCGCCGACCCCGCCGACACCTTCACCCTCATCGACGACCTGCTCGGCCGGGTGCGCCGTCACCGGCCCGCCGACTCCTTCGACGAACTCGCCCGGCACCGCCTCCTGGAGCGGCGCGCGCTGCTGGAGCAGCACGCCGACCGGCGTCCCCCGCGGGGCGGCTCGGTGGGCTGGGTGCACGGCGACTTCCACCCGTTCAACCTGCTCTACAAGGGCGACGCGCCGGCCGCGATCGTCGACTGGGACCGGCTGGGGCTGCGGCCGCGCGCGGAGGAGGCCGTACGCGCCGCCGCGATCTTCTTCGTTCGGCCCGCGGGCACCCTCGACCTGCCGAAGGTGCGGGCGTACGCGCGCGCGTACCGGCGTACGGCGGGCGCCACGCCCTCCCAGCTCGCGGCGGCCGTGCACCGCGTGTGGTGGGAGCGGCTCAACGACTTCTGGATGCTGCGCTGGCACTACGAACGCGGCGACACCCGAGCCGACCCCCAGTTCCCGGCGGCCTCGGCCCTCGCGGTGTGGTGGACCCGCGAGTACGACACGGTGTGCGAGGCGTTCGCGGGGTGACGGCCGGGTTCATGAGCGGTACACGCGCGTGAAGAGCCCTGTCAGCGGCACGCGCGCGGGAGCATGCGAACTCCCACGCGCGTGTGCCGGTTGTTCGAGAGCGACCGGTCAGCCGCCGATCCCTTGCGTCAGGCCACCGTTGTCTCCACCGGCGCTGGCGCCACTGGGGTCCGACGTGTCCGACGGCTGGGACGTCTCGCTGGGCGTGTCCGTCGGTTCCGAGGTAGTCGGCTTGTTCGTCGGCTGGCTGCTCGGCTCGCTGGTCGCGCTCCGGGACGGCGTGTACGACGGGGTGGACGACGGCGTGTAGTCCCCGGACCCGGAACTCGTGCCGGAGCCGTCGTCCGTCGAGGTGTCGGCGGACTGGTCCGTGGACTGGTCGCTCGGCGTCTCGCTGTTGGTGTCGTCCTTGGTGGTCTGCGAGGTGGTGGGCGTATGGGAGGTTCCGGCGCCGCCCCCGTCCCCGCCGCCCTTCTGCAGGGCCAGCGCGACACCCGCCGCGATGGCGATCACCGCGAGGACGGCCAGGATCCACAGCTTGCCGCGGCCGCTGCCCCTGTTGCCGTGCCCCTCGAAGCCGCCGTCGTCCCCGCCGCCGTAGCCGCCGCCCGGCAGGATCGGCTGCGGGATCTGCGTCGTGCCGGAGCCGTCGGCCGGGTGCGGCAGCACCTGCGTGCCGGCGAAACCGGCGGCCGGGGTGTGCCGTCCGTCGTGCATGTCGACCGGCCCGGTGTTCCAGGTGCCGGTGTGACCGCCCTGGTCGTACAGCATCTGCAGCCCGTACTGGACGAGGCCGCGCATCTCCTCGGCGGTCTGGAAGCGGTCGTCCGGCTCCTTGGCGAGCGATCGCATGACGAGCCCGTCGAGCTCCGGCGGGGACTCCCCGCCCGAGATCTGCGACGGCGGGACCGGCACGTCCTGGACGTGCTGGTAGACCACCGACAGCGGGGTCTCGCCGACGAACGGGGGCCGCAGGGCGAGGAGTTCGTACAGCAGACAGCCGGTCGCGTACAGGTCGGAGCGGTGGTCGACGGCCTTGCCGAGCGCCTGCTCCGGGGAGAGGTACTGGGGTGTGCCCATGACCATGCCGGTCTGCGTCATCGTCGTGGACGCGCCGTGCAGGGCGCGCGCGATGCCGAAGTCCATGACCTTGACGGCGCCGTTGTGCGTGATGATGACGTTCGCCGGCTTGATGTCGCGGTGCACGATGCCGTGCTGGTGCGAGTAGGCGAGCGCCTCCAGGACGCCGGAGACGATGATCAGGGCCTGCTCGGGCCCCGGCGCCTCGGCGTTGATCAGCAGGTCGCGGATGGTGCGGCCCTCGACGATCTCCATCACGATGTACGGCACCGACTGGCCGCCCACGTAGTCCTCGCCGGAGTCGTACACGGCGACGATCGCGTGGTGGTTGAGGCCGGCCACCGACTGGGCCTCGCGGGTGAAGCGGGCCTTGGAGACCGGGTCCTCCGCGAGGTCGGCGCGCAGCAGCTTCACCGCGACGGTACGCCCCAGGCGCACGTCCTCCGCGGCGAACACTTCTGCCATGCCGCCTCGGCCGAGTCTGCGGGTCAGCCGATACCGGCCGTCCCCGACAAGCCCGCCGTTACCCCACATCTCCGGCGCATCTGACATACCGCCGCCAGTCGCCTCGGGGTCGGACGGGCCCTGAGCGCGCTGCTGCTGCTCCATCAGTCCTCGCCGTCGTTTCTGCCCGCGGTGCGCGCGGTGTTGTTACGGTCTCCGTCGGCCACGCTACAGCCTCAACGCAAGCCGCCGGTTCGAGAAGGGGGCCGGAACCGGCACGAGACGGACCGGCCATCAAACCGTCTTCCGGTGTGGTCGTGCAAATTCTGTGTACCGGCCGTACAGCCTCTGTAACGCTCGCGCGACGCTTCTTTCGCGTACGGTCACGGAACGGGCACCGCGCTTGACGTGTCAGTGCCCTCGGGCAGACTTGGCCGGGAATGAGCCATTCGATCAACGACAGCCGGGCCGGCGCCTGAAGGCCCATGGGGGACGCGGAACATGAGCCAGGACGCCGCACAGGGCCGTTACGCGGGCCGGGCGCTCGCCGGCGGCCGGTATCAGCTGCGCGACTTGCTCGGCGAGGGCGGCATGGCCTCGGTGCACCTGGCGTACGACGCCACGCTGGACCGGCAGGTCGCGATCAAGACACTCCACACCGACCTCGGCCGGGAACAGGCCTTCCGCGAGCGCTTCCGCCGCGAGGCGCAGGCCGTGGCCAAGCTCACGCACACCAACATCGTCTCGGTCTTCGACACCGGCGAGGACACCCTCGACGGGATGACCACCCCGTACATCGTCATGGAGTACGTCGAGGGCCGCCCCCTCGGCTCTGTGCTCGACGAGGACGTACGGCGGTTCGGCGCGATGCCCGCCGACAAGGCGCTCAAGGTCACCGCGGATGTGCTCGCGGCGCTGGAGATCAGCCACGAGATGGGGCTGGTGCACCGCGACATCAAACCGGGCAACGTGATGATGACCAAGCGCGGCGTGGTCAAGGTGATGGACTTCGGCATCGCGCGCGCGATGCAGTCCGGTGTGACGTCCATGACGCAGACCGGCATGGTCGTCGGCACCCCCCAGTACCTCTCGCCCGAGCAGGCCCTGGGCCGCGGCGTCGACGCCCGCTCCGACCTGTACTCGGTCGGCATCATGCTGTTCCAACTGGTCACCGGACGGCTGCCGTTCGAAGCGGATTCCCCGCTGGCCATCGCCTACGCGCACGTGCAGGAGGAACCGGTCGCGCCCTCCTCCGTCAACCGCGCGCTGCCCCCGGCCGTGGACGCGCTGGTCGCCCGCGCACTGAAGAAGAACCCGAACGAGCGCTTCCCGAACGCCGTCGCCATGCGCGACGAGTGCCTGCGCGTGGCCGCGTCCTTCCAGGCCGCCCCGCCGAGCATCGTGCCGGGCGCCCCGGCGCAGAGCGGCACCGGTGTCGGCTCCGCCGTCTTCCCGCCGGTCGACACCTCGGTTCCCGGGCCGACCGGCCCGGTCCAGACCCCGTACCAGCCGTCGACGCCGAACCCGTACTCCACGCCCGCGCCCTCGCCGTCGTACGGCTATCCGCAGCAGGGCGGCTACCCGACGCCGGCCGCGTACGGCGGGCAGCCGTCCACCCCGCCGCCGTACAACATCACGCAGCAGCCGCCCACGCCCGCGCCCTCCCGCGGCGACCGGAGCAACAAGCCGGTCGTGGTGGGCGCGGTCATCGTGTCGATCATCGCGATCACCGGGCTGCTCGCGGCCGTGCTGCTGCACACCGGCGGCAACAAGGACAAGGGTGCGAGCGGGGGTTCCAGCGCGACCGCGTCGACGAGACAGGTGGCGGGCCATCGCGGTCCGGACACCTCGAAGACGATCGACAAGACGGAGTGCACCGAGCCGCAGGAGTCGTACGACGAGGCGGGCAAGATCCGGGTGCCCGACTTCCGGTTCAAGTACATCGGCTCGGTCAAGGAGTGCCTGCAGGCCGCGGGCTGGCAGCTGAAGATCGACAACCTGGACGAGAACACGTACGGCCAGGGCGCGGTGATCAACCAGTTCCCCGCGGCCGGCACCGACGTCAACCCCAAGAAGGTCGAGCTCGAGCTGCAGGTCTCGACGGGCAATCCGGCCTCCTGACCCCTGACGTGACAAGGGCCCGGCGGTTCGGCCGCCGGGCCCTTTCCTTGTCGTGATCCGGGTGCTTACAGGTACGGTCCACCCGAGCGGCCGGCCGTGGGGCCGCCGTCCTCACCCATGCCCGGGGTGACCCCCGGCGGCAGGGCGCGGCGCATCTGCTCCAACTGGGCCCGCGCGGCCATCTGCTGGGCGAACAGCGTGGTCTGGATGCCGTGGAAGAGGCCCTCCAGCCAGCCCACCAGCTGGGCCTGCGCGATCCGCAGTTCGGCGTCACTGGGGGTGCCCTCGTCCTGGAACGGCAGCGACAGCCGCTCCAGCTCCTCCACCAGCTCCGGTGCCAGCCCGTCCTCCAGCTCCTTGACCGAGCTGCGGTGGATGTCCTTGAGCCGAGCCCGGCTCGCCTCGTCCAGAGGAGCCGCCCGCACCTCTTCCAGGAGCTGCTTGATCATGCTGCCGATCCGCATCACCTTGGCCGGCTGCTCGACCTGCTCCGTCACCGGAATCTCGCGGGAGTCCTCGTCGCCTCCGCCGCCAATCGCCATGCCGTCCTGGCCCACGACCAGGATCTGGGGATTCTCCGGCGACCGTTCGTTCCTCGGCATCTCCATGCCGCCATTGTCTCGCACCCGTGCATCTCATCACCGGGGTGCCCCCCGTACGAGGTGATCCACCGTGCACGGCGTGAAGATTCGCGTCACTCCTCCGCGCGCTCGGTGACCGTCAGCCGCAGCAACCGGGCCTCGCAGTGGTCCAGCCAGCGGATCTCGGCCTCGGCGTGACAGATCAGTTGCTCCAGGACCAGCAGCCGTGCCAGCTCGTCCGGATGCCCGGGGGAGTCGGCCAGCGCCTGGGCGCGCTGCCGTACGTGCTCGTGCAGCGCCTGCGACGCGTGCCGGCGCTGGGTCTCGACGACCTCGCGCACGTCGACGCCGGGCGCGGTGACCGCCAGCGCCAGCTTGATCGCCAGCTCGTCGCGCGGTGGGCTCTCCCGCTCCACGGGCCGCCCGAACCAGCCCCGCAGCTCGGCCCGGCCCGCCTCCGTCAGCGTGTACAGCGTCCGTCCGCCCTCGTCCTCGCCGTTCTGCGCGACCATGCCGTCCCGCTCCAGCCGGCCGAGGGTCGTGTAGACCTGCCCGATGTTCAGCGGCCAGGTGCCGCCGGTGCGCGTCTCGAACTCGGTGCGCAGCCGGGAGCCGTAGCGGGGGCCGCCTTCCAGGAGCGCCAGCAGTCCGTGACGTATCGACATACCCGGATTGTGCAGCCCGTTCGCGTTTTTGGCGGAGTCCGGAATGCCGGATGCGTGCGTCGGTGTGACCGTGGATGCATGACTGGATGGGCGCGTGCGATGCGGACGGCGGGGCTGCTGGTGGCGGTGGTGGCCGGGGTGATGCCGGGCGGCGTGGCGTGGGCTCATGGGGGCGGATCGACGGCTCATGGCTCGGGGTCGGCGTACGCGCGGCAACACCCGTCGGCGCACAGGATTCTGCCCGCGCCCGGCGCCACGCCGATGCACCAGCGCACGCCCGCCCATGAACTCGCGCCGGCGTACGAGACCGTGGGGGCGCCCGGTTCCCATGGCAGGCTCGCGCCCGAGCATGTACGGCCCTCCGCCCCGGCCGCTCCCGCCGAGCCGTCCCGTGCCGGGAGCCGGGCCGGGGTGGGGCGGGAGCGGCCGGGGCGGTCCGAGGAGTCGGCGACGGAGCAGGGCGAGGACACCGACGTGGCGGCCACCGACCCGGAGGCCGGCGGGGGCGACGACGGCGTCAGCGAGAGCGCCGACGCATCCGTGCCGTCCGAGGAGGCCGTTCAGGTCACCCCCACGCCCGCGCAGCGGCCTCCGGGGCAGAGCGGGACCCAGGCGGTGCCCCCCGCGGGGCCCGTCCTGCGCGTTCTGCCGCTGGGCAGCGGACTGGTGCTGATCGGGCTCGGCCTGGGGCTGGCGTTCATCGGGCTGCGGCTGCGCCGTTCCTGAGACCCGTCAGCCCACGACGAGCAGCACCTTGCCGATGTGCCCGCTCTCCTCCACCACCCGGTGCGCGGCGCTCGCGTCGCTCATCGGGATCTCGCGGTCGATGACGGGACGGACGTGCCCGGCGGCGATCAGCGGCCAGACGTGTTCGCGTACGGCCGCCACGATGGCCGCCTTCTCACCCAGCGGACGGGCCCGCAGCGAGGTCGCGCTGATGGCGGCCCGCTTGCCCAGGAGCGCGCCGATGTTCAGCTCGCCCTTGACGCCGCCCTGCAGGCCGATGATGGCGAGCCGCCCGTTGACGGCGAGCGTCCGGACGTTGCGGTCCAGGTACTTGGCGCCCATGTTGTCGAGGATGACGTCGGCGCCCGTGCCGTCCGTGGCCCGCTCCATCTCCTCGACGAAGTCCTGCTCCCGGTAGTTGATCAGGATGTCCGCGCCGAGTTCGGCGCACTGGTCCAGCTTCTCCTTGGTGCCGGCCGTGACCGCTACCTTGGCGCCCACGGCCTTGGCCAGCTGGATCGCCATCGTGCCGATGCCGCTGGAACCGCCGTGCACCAGCAGGGTCTCGCCGGGGCGCAGGTGGGAGATCATGAAGACGTTCGACCAGACGGTGCAGACCACCTCGGGCAGCGCGGCCGCCTGCTTGAGGTCCAGCCCCTCGGGCACGGGCAGCAGTTGTCCGGCCGGTACGGCGACCTTCTCGGCGTAGCCGCCGCCCGACAGCAGCGCGCACACCTCGTCGCCGACGGCCCAGCCGGAGACACCGGGGCCGAGCGCGGCGATACGGCCCGAGCACTCGAGGCCGGGATAGGGGGAGGCGCCGGGCGGGGGGTCGTAGAAGCCCATGCGCTGCATGATGTCGGCGCGGTTGACGGCGCCGGCCACCACCTCGACCAGCACCTCGCCCTCCGCGGGCACCGGCTCGGGGACCTCCTCCCACACCAGGGCCTCGGGTCCGCCAGGTTCGGAAATCGTGATCGCATGCATGAGGGGGACGCTACCCCTCACCGACGGTGGGACTCAGTCCTGCCGCATCGGGCGGACGCCGAGGCGACCTGGTTGCCCGGGGTCGCCCGGACGATGGTGATCAGACGGTCCGTCAACTGCAGGGTTCCTATGGCCGGATCGTCGTATCCGAGCGCCCGGTGCCCGCGTACGACGCTCACCACCAGGTCCTCCGTCTCACGCGGGCCCTTGCCGGCCTCGGCCTTGGTGACCGGCCGTTCGACCACGTCGAGCCCGCCGCCCTGCTGGATGAGGTCCTCCATGACCATGCCGGCCGCCGGACTGAGCACGGAGAGGCCGACCAGCCGTCCGGCCGCACTGGCGCTGGTGATCACCGCGTCGGCACCGGACTGTTTCAGCAGCGGCGCGTTCTCCTCCTCCCGCACGGCGGCCACGATCTTCGCGACCCGGTTGAGCTGCCGGGCCGTCAGCGTCACCAGTACGGCCGTGTCGTCGCGCTGGGTCGCGATGATGATCTGGCGTGCCCGGTGCACCTCGGCCCGCTTGAGCACCTCGCTGCGGGTCGCGTCACCCATGACCCCGGCGTACCCGCCGGCCGCCGCCGCGTCGATCACCTTGGCGGCGGGATCGACCACGACGACCTGGTCCTTCCTCAACCCCGTCGCGCAGACGGTCTGGATCGCCGACCGCCCCTTCGTCCCGAACCCGACGACGGTGTGATCCCGCAAGGCGGACCTCCAGCGATTTTCCGAAAGCACCCTTCAAGAGCCGGGACGAGCAGGAGAAGGACAACCGGACGTACGTCGCGGGACGCGGCGGACGGCACGTCTACACCTACGAAGAGCCGGACACGAGCGCCCGCAAGACATGCTCACCGCCGTCGAGGCCGGACACATCACCGACCAGACACACTCAGTCGGCGTCCAGTTCTACGCACACAGCCCGCGCCGCCGCCCGCATGGGAGACGCCTGCCTGGTCCGCGACTCCTTAGATGCCGGCCGAGCACGACTGGACCGCCTACCGCCTCCTCGGAGACGACGAGCGCGCCAGAACCGAGATCTCCCCCGAAGAACGGCCACCTTAGATTGTCATACAGCGGTAAGTAAGGGTTGCGGCTGATCGGCAAAAGATAAGTGGGATCTGCGCTCCAATTGACCAACAGTCATCCGATAAACCCTAAGGACATAGAAATCCCCCCTGTTTCATACGACCACCTATAGGTCTGCCCGATACCTGCACAACGTTTTTGTCGGGCTAATCATTCACCCGTTCGCAGCGCATCCGCCAACGAGAGCCGCCGTTAGTTGAAATATGACGAAGGCAACCGGGGAACAGGCGATCGATCCTCTTCCGAAGAGGATGCAGTCCGAAGCAGTCCGAGTCACACGGCTTGGTTCCTTCACGTACATCCCAACACCCGCTCGTGACGACGCGGCAAGCGGAATCCTCGCCAACGGCGGACGGTCTGTCACACTTGATGTGACCGGGAACGATCTCCAGAATCTCGTGCACACCTTGAACATTCTGGAAATTGGTCTTTCGAGACGCTGGGCGGAGTTGGAAGTCTGAGTGCCGGTGCAAAGGGACGGTCAGCTACACCATGCACGACGAGCAAACAGCTCCCTATTCGGGTTTCTCCGCCGAATTTTCCTATGGCTATGACGACGGCGGCGTATATCAGGAACCTTCTGGGATTCTCTACCCGCCTTTGACGTCACTGGAGTCCGGGTGGGATCCCGCAGAAGAGCTGGCCTTTATGCTGCGGGATGCTGCAGAGGCCGAGAAGCCCATCAGGATTCCGGCCGCACGCGGCGGGGAACCTTCGAATCACGGGTCTCACCGGGAGAACTTGGTCCAGCTCACCGCAGAGTTGCCACCCGTGAAGGCCGCACCTCGGGACCATCGCAAGACGCGGGACCGACGCCGGGACAAGCTCCTCACATTCAGTTACTTGATTGCCGCCGTAGCGGCTGTCATCGCGTCGACTGTCAGTGTGTTCGGCGGGATGATCGCTTACGACCCGCTTCTGTTCATCGCGGTCGGCCGTACCGACAGCAGCATCGTCTCCTGGTGGCCTCTGCTGGTGTTCGGGCCCTGGCTGGTGGCGTCGCTGTCCATCCTGCGCCACGCGCTGCACCAGCGCCGGTCGTTCCATTCCTGGAGCGTCGTCCTGGTGTTCTCTTCCATCGCCATGGCCATGTGTGTCGCCCAGGCCCCGGACAACCTGATGGGACAAGCGGCGGCTGCGCTGCCGAGCTTCGCGTCACTGGCCTGTTTCCAGCAACTGGTACGTCAGATCACCCTGACCAGGCCTCCCAGACGTCCACTTCGTCGGCACCGACTGCGATCTGCCGAGTCAGCCGTCGGTGAAGGGCGGAGAGGCCACGACGGCACACCGACGCCGAAGGGCAACGCACGTCTGTAAAAATCACCCAGCGGCCACATCACCCTGCGGAGCTGACAGCAGAAAGAGAATTACTCGGAGCTCCCTTGGCACACGAACATTGATCATGAAATACGTAGCATGCCGTGCCGGGGCCGCAGGATGCTCGTTCATGAGGCATGGAGGAAGATCCGCGTCCGAGGCCAGCCAGCCCGCTCGATACCTACTGGCCGGACTCGCCGTTGCCGCCACGACACCACTGCGTCTGCCGGGAGATCGCCTCTCAGGCTCCCCAGGACGGTGCACCGCACAGCCGCTGGCTGCACACAGGCATAGCTCTGGTGGCCTGGAGCATCGTCGTCACCGCCATATTGGCCACGATCCTGAAGTGATTACCACCTGACCGGCCTGACCGGTGCCGCCGCTGCTTTCGCCGACAGCGACGGCACCGGGAGCCTCCGGCCCAGACGGCGACGTGGGGGGACCGGATCCGACGATGTGCTGCACGCACATGCGTGCACGGCGATGCAAGGCGCACCGACGCCTTGGTCAAAGCAGAGGTACCGCACGCGACCCAAGTGATCATCGCTCCCCAACGCGATGACACTGCGACCCTGACGCCTCCTCGGAGTTTGCGATGTCCAGCCCTCACAGCGCGCACGTCCTGGAAGATCTCATGACGTACGGCAGCGGGCTGGACCTTGTCGAGCGACCCGTGTCCAGAGATGAAGTCGGAATGTCACCGCGTCGGAGCAACGATCTCGTAGTCGCCGTACTGCGCGGTAAGGAAGTCCTGAACTACGACGACCCCAAGGCCGAGATCCTCCAACAGGGGGATCGAGTGATCACGGTGCAGCGCGCTGGCCCAAGTTTCTGAAGCCGGTGGTGGGCCCGGAAGTTTCACGTGAAACACACCCCGATACCGGCGGACGCCCAGGGCAGATCGAGGAGTTCCAGCTCCTGACCCGCTCGTCCGCCACCGGGCGGTACGACGGCGAGAGCGTCGGCCGCCGCGATGCCCCGCAGCATGGCGGGCCCGTTGTAGTGCAGCGGCACGGCGACATCCCCGCGCAGCACGACCGGGATGAGCCGGGTGTCGTACGGATGCCCGTGCGCCGTGCCCTGCAACGGCAGCGCGTACGGCTCCGGGGCGGGATGCGCGGCGAGGGTGCGCAGCAGGGGCTCGGCGAGGGTGAGCAGGCCGGAGACGGCGGCGAGGGGGTTGCCGGGGAGGCCGACGAGGTGCTGGTCCTCCTTGGTGCGGGCCAGCAGCATGGGATGGCCGGGGCGCACCTTCACGCCGTCCACGAGGAGTTCGGCGCCGATGCGCTCCAGGGTGGGGTGGACGTGGTCGAGGGGGCCGGAGGCGGTGCCGCCGGTGGTGACGATCAGGTCTGCGGTGGAACCGGTGATCGCCTTGTGCAGTGCCTTGGCGTCGTCACGCAGACGGCGTACGGCGACGACCTCGGCGCCGAGCGCGCGCAGCCAGGGCGGCAGCATCGGGCCGAGCGCGTCCCGGATCAGACCGTCGTGCGGCCGTCCCTCGGTGAGCAACTCGTCGCCGAGGACGAGGACTTCGGCGCGGGGGCGGGGTACGGCGGTGAGGGTGTCGTAGCCGGCGGCCGCGGCGAGACCGAGCACCGCCGGGGTCACCAGCGCGCCGACGGGCAGGAGCTGGTCGCCGGAGCGGCACTCCTGGCCGCGGGGGCGGATGTCCTGGCCGTGGTGCATCTCGCGGGTGGCGTGCAGACGGCCCTGGGCATCGCTGCGGCCGTGTTCGGTGCGCAGGACGGCCGTGGTCTCCGCGGGGACACGGGCGCCGGTGGCGATCCGGACGGCCTCGCCGTCGGTGAGCGGCTCGGGTTCCGCGTGCCCGGCCAGCACCCCCTCGTCCCGTACGTCCCAGGGGCCGGGCCCCGCGACCGCCCAGCCGTCCATCGCCGAGGTATCGAAGGAGGGCAGGTCGGTGAGGGCGGTCAGGGGGGCGGCGAGGGTGAGGCCCAAGGCGTCGTCCAGGGTGACCGAGACGGGGGCGCGGCGGGCGGCCCGGGAGCCGGCGCGGGCGGCACGGGCGGCGGTCGCGCGGGCCTCGGGCCAAGGGGTGGCCCTGTGGTGGGCGCCCGGCTTGTGGTGGGCGCCCTGGGCGGCGGGGGCCGGAACGTGGGCGGGGCCTTCCGTACGGCCGCCGGGGTCGCCCGCGGGGCCACCGTGCTCGTTCACCAGCGCGAGCACCTCCTCGACGTCCAGGTCCTCGGCGTCCTCGCCGGTCCGGGTGGAGCGGGCGGTCATCCGGCGTCCGGACGGGTATCGGGCGTGGCGTCCGGGGCCGCGTCCGCCTTGGCGTCGGCGGCCTCGGCGGCCCAGCGCGAGGCGAGGGCGGCGGCCTTGCGGGCGGCCTCGGCGACGGCCTGCGGGCCGCCGCCGGCCAGTCCGGCCGCATAGCCGACGAGGAAGGTGGTCAGCGGTGCGGCAGGCCTGGCCACACCGTGAGCGGCGTCGCGGGCGAGATCGAGCAGGACGCCGGTGTCGACGTCGAGGTCGATGCCCAGCTCGTCCTTGGCTGCGGAGATCCATTCATCCAACACGTGCCCATGCTCCCTGATACGTGCCCTGGCGGTGGCGAGGTCGTCCCAGGTGTCGCAGTCGAAGGACGCGACGGGGTCGGGGACTCGGGTGAGGTCGAGGCCGGCGGTCAGCCGGCGGAGGGGGAGGCCGGTGAGGCCGTCGTGTTCTGCGGAGAGGGCGGCCAGTGCACGGCCCAGCGCGGGCGCGCGGTAGGCGGCCACGAGGGGTTGGTCACGGCCGTCGGCGTCGGTGAGCAGGGCGCCGTCGGCGCTGCTCGCCCGCAGGACGGCCAGCAGCCGCCGTACCGTCTGCGCTTCGAGGAAGGGCAGGTCGGCGGAGAGGACGACGACGGGGTCGGCCGTGGTGTGGCGCAGTCCGGCGCCGAGCGCGGCGAGCGGGCCGCCTCCGGGCGGGTCCTCGCGAGCCCAGAGCACGGGCCGGGGCGTGGGGCGCGGTTCGGCCACGACGACCGTGCTGCGCGCGTCGGCGCAGGCCGCGAGCACCCGGTCGAGCAGCGCTCGCCCGCCCACGCGCAGGCCGGGTTTGTCGGCGCCGCCGAGCCGCCGCGCGGCGCCCCCGGCCAGCACGACGGCGTCGTACGACGTGCCGGGGACGTCCGAGCGCTCGTACGAGGTCACCCCATGAGTATGGGGGGCACCGCGATCACAGGGAACGCCCGGGTCAGAGCGTGCGCAGCAGGATCGCCGGCTGTTCCACGCAGTCCGCCACGTAGCGCAGGAAGCCGCCCGCCGTGCCGCCGTCGCACACCCGGTGATCGAAGGTGAGCGAGAGCTGGACGACCTGGCGCACCGCCAGGTCGCCCTCGTGCACCCACGGCTTGGGGACGATCCGACCGACGCCGAGCATGGCCGCCTCGGGGTGGTTGATGATCGGCGTGGAGCCGTCGACGCCGAACACTCCGTAGTTGTTCAACGTGAAGGTCCCGCCTGTGAGTTCCTGTGGCGTGAGGCTTCCCGCGCGGGCCGCCTCGGTCAGCCGGGCGAACTCGGCGGTCAGCGCCTCGGCGTCGCGCGCGTGGGCGTCCCGTACGACCGGTACGACCAGGCCCCGCTCGGTCTGCGCGGCGAACCCCAGGTGCACGTGGTCGAGCTGGACGACCTCCCTGGCCGCCGTGTCGACCGTGGAGTTGAGCTCGGGGAAGCGGGCGAGGGCGGCGGTGCAGATGCGGGCGAGGAGGGCGAGAAGGGAGATCTTCTGCCCGCCCGCCGCGTTCATCGCGGCACGCGCGCGCATCAGCTCGGTCGCGTCGGCGTCCACCCAGCAGGTGGCGTCCGGTATCTCGTGCCGGCTGCGGGAGAGCTTGTCGGCGACGGCACCGCGGATGCCCTTGAGGGGGATGCGGGTGCCTGCGGGGGCGGCCTGCGACGGCTCGGGCGCCGGGGCCACGGGCGTGGGCGTCGCGGTCACGCGCGTGTGCGGCTCGGCCGCCGGTGCCGCCTGCCGGGGCGCCGCGTCCGCGGCCCGCAGCGCGTACTCGACGTCGGCCCGCAGGATCAGCCCGTCGGGTCCTGAGCCGACCAACTCCCGCAGGTCCAGGCCGTTCTCGCGGGCGAGACGGCGGACGATCGGGGAGATCACGGGGACGGGACCCTCGCCCCGGGGGCTCCCGGGTGCGTCGGTCACGCGCGCGGTGCCGACGGCGACCGTGCCGTTCCGGGCGGGTCCACGGCCTGCCGCCGGCGCGATCCTGCCGTCGGAACCGTCGTCGGCGGGAGTGGCATGCCCGCGCCCCGGTGCCGCCGGGGGTACGCGTCCGGGTGCCGCAGGGCCGCCCGTCGGAGCCGCGGGACCGCCCGTCGGTGTCGTCGGACGTACCCTGCGCCTGCGTGCCGGGGGTGCCCCGGTGCCGTAGCCCACCAGTACGTTCCCGGAGCCCTCGGACTCGGTTTCCGAGGCCTTTGGGCCCACCGCGACCGTCAACAGCGGGGCGCCGACGGGAAGCTCCGTGCCTTCCTCGCCGAAGCGGGCGGTGACCACGCCGCCGTAGGGACAGGGCACCTCGACCATCGCCTTGGCCGTCTCGACCTCGACGACCGGCTGGTCCACGGCGACGACGTCGCCGACCTGCACCAGCCAGCGCACGATCTCCGCCTCGGTGAGTCCCTCCCCGAGGTCGGGGAGCTTGAACTCCAGCACCTGTGCCATCAGTTCTCGGCCTCCCACTGCAGGCGCCCCACGGCGTCCAGGATCCGGTCCACGCCGGGCAGGTGGTGCCGCTCCAGCATGGGCGGCGGGTAGGGGATGTCGAACCCGGCCACGCGCAGCACCGGCGCCTCCAGGTGGTGGAAGCAGCGCTCGGTGACGCGCGCCGCGATCTCTCCGCCCGGTCCCCCGAAGGAGCCCGACTCGTGTACGACGACCGCGCGTCCGGTCCGTCGTACCGAGGCCGCGACCGTCTCGTCGTCGAACGGCACCAGGGAGCGCAGGTCGACGACTTCGAGGTCCCAGCCCTCGGCGAGCGCGGCCTCGGCGGCTTCGAGGCAGACGGGGACCGAGGGTCCGTAGGTGATGAGGGTGGCGCTGCGGCCCGGGCGCCGCACCACGGCGCGGCCTATGGGTTCCACGTCGGTCGGGTGCTCGGGGTTCCAGGAATCCTTCGACCAGTACAGGCGCTTGGGTTCCAGGAAGACGACCGGGTCGTCGGAGGCGATGGCGGCGCGCAGCAGTCCGTAGGCGTCGGCGACGGTGGCCGGCGTGACGACATGGAGCCCCGGAGTCGCCATGTAGTACGCCTCGGAGGAGTCGCTGTGGTGCTCGACACCGCCGATGCCGCCGCCGTAGGGGACGCGGATGGTGATCGGGAGCGGCATGGCGCCGTGCGTGCGGTTGCGCATGCGGGAGACATGGCTGATCAGCTGCTCGAAGGCGGGGTACGCGAAGGCGTCGAACTGCATCTCCACCACCGGGCGCAGCCCGTACATCGCCATGCCGACGGCGGTGCCGAGGATGCCCGCCTCGGCGAGAGGGGTGTCGGTGCAGCGGTCCTCGCCGAACTCCTTGGCGAGGCCGTCGGTGACGCGGAAGACGCCCCCGAGGGTGCCGACGTCCTCGCCCATGACATGCACCGAGGGGTCGGCGGCCATGGCGTCGCGAAGCGCTCGGGTGAGGGCCTGCGCCATGGTGGCCGGCTTGACGGCGACGGTGGTCATCAGTGCGCCCCTTCCTGCTCCGCCGCCAGCTCGGCCTCCAGCAGGGCCTGCTGTTCGCGCAGTTGCGGGGTCGGTTCGGCGTAGACGTGGGCGAACAGGTCCGCCGGGTCGAGCACCGCGTCCTGGTTCATGCGCTCGCGCAGGTCGGCGGCCATGGTCTCGGCGGCATCGCGCGCGTGCCGCATCCCGTCCTCGTCGAGGAGGCCGCGTTCGGTCAGTTCGTGTTCCAGGAGGGCGATGGGATCGTGCGCACGCCAGGCCTCGACCTCGGCGTCGCCGCGGTAGCGGGTGGCGTCGTCGGCGTTGGTGTGGGCGTCGACGCGGTACGTGATCGCCTCGACCAGCGTGGGTCCGCCGCCCTCACGCGCGTGCCGCACGGCGTCGGTGAGGACCTCGTGCACGGCGGCTGCGTCGTTGCCGTCGACCAGTCGGCCGGGCATGCCGTAGCCGACGGCCTTGTGGGCCAGGGAGGGGGCCGCGGTCTGCTTGGCGAGCGGGACGGAGATGGCGAAGCCGTTGTTCTGGACCAGGAAGACGACCGGTGCCTGCCAGACGGCGGCGAAGTTCAGCGCCTCGTGGAAGTCGCCCTCGCTGGTGCCGCCGTCGCCGACCAGGGCGAGCGCGACCACGTCGTCGCCCTTGAGGCGGGCGGCGTGCGCGAGACCGACGGCGTGCGGAAGCTGGGTGGCCAGCGGGGTGCACAGCGGGGCCACCCGGTGCTCGTACGGGTCGTAGCCGGTGTGCCAGTCACCACGCAGCAGGGTCAGCGCCTGGACGGGGTCCACGCCACGGACGACGGCGGCGAGGGTGTCGCGATAGCTGGGGAAGAGCCAGTCCTGCTCCTTCAGGGCGAGCGCGGCGGCGACCTCGCAGGCCTCCTGGCCGGTGCTGGAGGGGTAGACGGCGAGACGGCCCTGCTTGGTGAGGGCGGTGGCCTGCGCGTTGTACCGGCGGCCGCGCACCAGCTCGGCGTACAGGCGGCGCAGCAGGGCAGGGTCGGACTTCGCCGCCGCCTCGGTGCCCAGCACCCGGTAGGGCTCCGCGTCGGGCAGCAGCGGCGCGGGATCGGTGCGGGGCTGCCAGGCGGGGGGCGGCGATGGCCGGTACGCGCCCCGCTGCTCCATGACCGTCATGACGGCACCTCCTCGTGGGAGTGGCTACGGGAGGCGCGTCGGCTGTGACCCGCCTCACCTACCGATTGTTCGGTCGTCGGCACATTTTGGCTACAGGCCCCTTCAGGCTGTGGACAAACGGTTCTCCACAACCTGGAATGAACGCAGTACGTCCATGGCAGGGAGGCGGGGGGACATGGCACCTGAACAAATGGCCGAGGAGCCCGAGGGCAATGTCCCCCTGCCGCCGCCGCGGCCCCTCGACGCGATCGATCTGGACATCCTGCAGATGCTCCAGGCCGACGGCCGTGCGTCGATAAGGTCGGTCGCCGAACGGGTCCACGTCTCCCGCGCCAACGCCTACGCCCGCATCAACCGGCTCATCGAGGACGGCGTCATCCGCGGCTTCGGCGCCCGCGTCGACCATGAACGCGCCGGTCAGGGCACATCGGCGTACATCACCCTGAAGATCGTGCAGAACTCCTGGCGCACGGTCCGCGAGCAGCTCAGACAGCTGCCCGGCGCCTCCCACATCGCCCTGGTGGGCGGCGACTTCGACGTACTGCTGCTGGTCCACACGTCCGACAACCGGGCGCTGCGCGAACTGGTGCTCACCCGGCTGCAGGCCATGCCGGAGGTGCTGAGCACCCGCACGCTGCTGGTGTTCGAGGAGGAGGACCTGGAGCCGCAGGGCTGAGGTCAGCCCTCCGCGCGCAGGCCTCCGAAGACCAGCTGCACCACGGCGTCGGCAACCTCGCGCTCGTTCATCCCGCGCCCGTCCGGCCGGTACCACTCGACGATCGAGTTGATCATCCCGAAGACGAGCCGGGTGGCGAGCCGCACCTCCACGTCACCGCGCACGTCCCCGTCCGCGGCCGCCGCCTTCAGCAGCTCGGCGACCCGGTGGTCGAAGTCGCGGCGGCGCTCCAGGGCCCACCGCTCGGTGCCGGTGTTGCCGCGCACCCGCAGCAGCAGGGTGACGTAGGGGAGTTCGCCGATCAGCACCTCGACCATGCGCCGTACGACGTACTGAAGACGGTCGGCGGCACGGCCCACGCGGGCGTGGTCCTCGTCGAGGATCCCGAAGAGGCCGTCCAGAGCCCGGCTGACGGCCCGGCGCAGCAGTTCCTCCTTGCCCGCCACATGGTGGTAGATCGACGACTTGGAGATGCCGGCCGCCTTGGACAGGTGCTCCATGGAGGTGCCGTCGTAGCCGCGCTCGTTGAAGACCTGGACGGCGACGGACAGCAGCGTCTCCGGGGTGTACGTGTCGCGTTTGGCGGTCGTCATGAGGTGCTGCCCTCCCGCTTGTCGGAGGCGTAGGCGTGCCGGTACAGCGCCAGGGAGGGCGCGTAGCGGCCGGAGGGGTCGCGCAGGTGCAGGTCGTCGAGGAGGGCGTAGGCCCAGTTCCGGCCGAGCCTGCGGCTCCACTCGAAGGGACCCAGCGGGTAGTTGACGCCCAGGCGCATCGCGGTGTCGATGTCCTCCTCGGTGGCCACGCCCTTGGCGACGGCGTCGTGCGCGAGGTCGACGATCCGGGCGACCGTGCGCGCGACGATCATGCCGGGGACGTCTCCGATGACGCTGACGTCCTTGCCGAGCGCCTGGAAGAGGCCGGTGGCCTCGGCGAGAGTCTGCGGGGAGGTGTCCTGGGAGGCGGACAGGGCGATTCGGGTCGCGCGGCGGTAGTCCAGGGCCAGGTCGAAGTAGACGACGTCCCGGAACTCCACCGAGGTCTGCCCGTCGGCGAGGGCGAGCTGGCCGCCGCCCGGCAGCACCAGGCGGCTGCCGTGGTCCTCGTCCTCCTCGCGGACCTGGATGCCCGCCTCGCGGATCAGCGCGAGCAGTTCCGACGCGGGGCCCAGGTCGCCCTCGGCGACGACGTACGCGGGCGGCTGCGCCTGCTCCGCGGTGTGCGGCTCGGCCCGCTCGGCGTCGTCCCCGTAGTCGTACCAGCCGTGCCCGCTCTTGCGGCCGAGCCGGCCCGACTCGACCAGGCGGCGCTGGGCGAGCGAGGGGGTGAAGCGCACGTCCTGGAAGAAGCTCTGCCACACCGAGTGCGTGACCGACTCGTTGACGTCCTGGCCGATGAGGTCGGTCAGTTCGAAGGCGCCCATCCGGAAGCCGCCGGACTCGCGCAGGACCGCGTCGATGGTGGCGGGGTCGGCGCCCTGGGCCTCGTAGACCGCGAACGCCTCGGCGTAGAAGGGCCGGGCGATGCGGTTGACGATGAAGCCGGGGGTGTCGGCGCAGGCCACCGGCGTCTTGCCCCAGGCGCGTGCCATCTCGTACGCGCGCGTGGCCGACGAGACGTCGGTGGCGAACCCGGAGACCACCTCCACCAGCGGCAGCAGCGGGGCGGGGTTGAAGAAGTGCAGGCCGACCAAGCGGCCCGGGCTGCGCAGGGCGCCGCCGATCGCGGTGACCGACAGGGAGGAGGTGTTGGTGGCGAGCAGACAGTCCTCGTCGACGAGGTCCTCGAGCGCCCGGAAGAGGTCCTGCTTGACGTCCAGCCGCTCCAGGACGGCCTCGACGACCAGGGAGCAGTCGGCGAGCTCGGCGAGGTCCGCGGCGGGCAGCAGACGCGCGCGTGCCGCGTCCCGTTCGGCGCCGGTGAGCCGGTCCTTCTCGACGAGCCGGTCGAGCCGGGCGCCGATGGCCGCGGCCGCGTCCTGGGCTCTGCCGGGAACGGCGTCGAACAGCCGTACGCGATGGCCGGCGACCAGCGCGACCTGGGCGATGCCCTGGCCCATGGTGCCGGTGCCGACGACGGCCACGGGGCTGCTGAGGTCCAGTGCTGTCATGTGCGCGATCCTCCCGCACGGGGTTTTCCACAGATGCGGCGGACCCCCTTGTCCCGACCGATCGTTCGGTTACTCTAACTCTGACTGGTTGTTCCTGCCCATGTTTCTGCCCAGGTCATGAGCTCGACGAAGAGCTCTTGAGACGAGGAGTTGGTCCCGCATGGCCGCCGAACTGACCGCGCACGAGCTCATCGCCAAGCACCGGCCGACCCTCGACCAGGCGCTGGAAGCGATCCGCACGCGTGCGTACTGGTCCCCGCATCCCGAGCACCCCAAGGCCTACGGTGAGAACGGCAGCCTGGACATGGCCGCGGGCAAGGCCGCCTTCGACGCCGTCCTGGGCACCCGCCTCGACCTCGGCCAGCCCGGCACGGACGACTGGGTGGGCGGCGAGGTCTCGCCGTACGGCATCGAGCTCGGCGTGGAGTACCCGCACGCGGACGTCGACGTGCTGCTGCCCGCCATGCGGGCGGGCCAGAAAGCATGGCGGGACGCGGGCGCGGAGGCGCGCGCGGTGGTCTGCCTGGAGATCCTCAAGCGGATCAGCGACCGGACGCACGAGTTCGCGCACGCCGTCATGCACACCAGCGGCCAGGCGTTCATGATGGCGTTCCAGGCGGGCGGCCCGCACGCGCAGGACCGCGGCCTGGAGGCGGTCGCGTACGCCTACGTGGAGCAGGTGCGCACGCCCGACACGGCGGAGTGGACCAAGCCGCAGGGCAAGCGCGACCCGCTCGCGCTCACCAAGCAGTTCACGCCGGTCCCGCGCGGGATCGCGCTGCTGATCGGCTGCAACACCTTCCCGACGTGGAACGGCTATCCGGGCCTGTTCGCCTCCCTGGCGACCGGCAACGCGGTCCTGGTCAAGCCCCACCCGCGCGCGGTGCTGCCGCTCGCGCTCACTGTGCAGGTCGCGCGTGAGGTCCTCGGCCAGGCCGGCTTCGACCCGAACCTGGTGGCTCTGGCCGCCGAGCGCCCCGGCGAGGGCATCGCCAAGACGCTGGCGACCCGGCCGGAGATCCGGATCATCGACTACACGGGCTCGACCTCCTTCGGCGACTGGCTGGAGGCCAACGCCCGGCAGGCGCAGGTCTACACGGAGAAGGCCGGCGTCAACACGGTGCTCGTGGATTCGACGGCGAACTACAAGGGGATGCTGTCCAACCTGGCCTTCTCGCTGTCCCTGTACAGCGGCCAGATGTGCACCACCCCGCAGAACCTGCTGATCCCCCGTGACGGCATCCGTACCGAGGAGGGGCCGAAGACCTTCGACGAGGTCGTCGCCGATCTCGCCCGCTCCGTCGACGGACTGCTCGGCGACGACGCCCGCGCGAACGCGCTCCTCGGCGCCATCGTCAACCCGGACGTGCAGGCGCGGCTGGAAGCGGCCGCGGGTCTCGGCGAGGTCGCCCTTGCGTCGCGGGAGATCAGCAACCCGGAGTTCCCGAAGGCCGTGGTCCGCACGCCCGTCATCGTCAAGCTCGACGGCGCCAAGCCGGACGACGAGGCCGCCTACATGAGCGAGTGCTTCGGCCCGGTCTCCTTCGCCGTGGCAGTCGACTCGACGGCCGACGCGCTGGAGCTGCTGCGGCGCACCATCCGCGAGAAGGGGGCGATGACCGTCGGGGCGTACACGAGCGACGAGGAGCTCGAGCGGGCGGTCCAGGAGGTCTGCCTGGAGGAGGCAGCCCAGCTGTCGCTGAACCTGACCGGCGGGGTGTACGTCAACCAGACGGCCGCCTTCTCCGACTTCCACGGCTCGGGCGGCAACCCGGCGGCCAACGCCGCGCTGTGCGACGGGGCGTTCGTGGCCAACCGTTTCCGGGTCGTCGAGGTGCGGCGGGAGGCCTAGAAACCGCTGGCGCTCCAGTGGTAGAGCGTCATCGCCACGCTGGTCGCCAGGTTGTAGCTGGAGACCTGGGGGCGCATGGGCAGGGACAGCAGATGGTCGGCACGCGCGCGTAGGGCGGCCGACAGGCCGCTGCGCTCTGATCCGAACGCGAGGACGGCGTCGTCCGGAAGCTTCGTCCCCCGGATGTCGTCGCCCTCCGGGTCCAGGGCGAACAGCGGCCCCTCGGGCAGTTCCTCCACGGTCAGCCGTTCCACCGCCGTCGCGAAGTGCAGCCCGGCCCCGCCGCGGACGACCGTCGGGTGCCAGGGGTCCAGCGTGCCGGTGGTGACCACGCCGGTCGCTCCGAAACCGGCGGCCAGACGGATCACCGCGCCCGCGTTGCCCAGGTTGCGCGGGTTGTCCAGGACCACGACCGGGGCGGTGCGGGGGCGGCGCGCCAGCGTCTCGAGATGCGCCGCGCGGGGCGGTCGTACGGCCAGGGCGGCCACCGCCGTGGCGTGCGGGCGTTCGACGAGGCCGCGGTACGTGGGCTCCGGCACCTCGGTCAGGAGCGCGGCCAGCGGGTCCGTGACGTCGGGGGCCAGCTCCTCGGCGAGGGCGAGCGCGGCCGCCCGGTCCACGGCGACCGCCACCGGGATCTCCGCTCCGAAGCGCACGGCGTGCTTGAGGGCGTGGAAGCCGTCGAGCAGGACGGAGGAGTCGGCGAGCCGGCGCCAGAGGGTCACGGGGTCGGTCATGGCGTGCAGCCTACGTGCGCGTGCCCGGGGTGTTCACGCCGTGGAGTTCGCGTGCGTGGGCTCGGGGTTCTCCGGTGTCCGCGGCTCGGGCACCGCCGCACGGCCCGACCGGGCACGGGTACGCGCGCGTGCGGCCCAGCCGCCCAGGCGGCGCAGGAACGACGTCGGCAGGAAGACCGCGTCCGTCGCGATCATGGCCAGCGAGAAGAACGGCAGCCCGAGGACCACGGCGATCACGGCGTGCTCGGTCATCATCGCCGCCAGCAGGACGTTCTTCACCCGCCGGTTGAACAGCGTGAACGGGAAGGCGACCTGCACGATCACGGTCCCGTACGTCACCAGCATCACCATCGTGCCGCTGGAGGACAGTAGGTCGGCGAGGCCCGGCCAGGGCGAGAAGTAGTCGAGGTGGAGCGGGTAGTAGACGGCGGTACCGTCCTGCCAGCGCGAGCCCTGGATCTTGTACCAGCCGGCCGTCGCGTAGATCAGACAGGCCTCGGCCATGATCACCAGCAGCGCGCCGTTGTGCGCGACGTTGGCCACGACGTCCGCCAGGATCCGCGGTTCCCGGCTCCTGGCCCAGCGGGCGACGGCCCACCGCACGGCCTGCGCCACCCACACCAGCCACAGGATGACCGGCACGGTCGGGTCGGTGCCGTCGAAGCGGCCCCCGGCCGTCACCGCGACCAGGACGAACCCGAGCACGCCCCACAGGGCGGGACCGAACCGGTCCGCCACGCCCTCGCCACGTGCGCGTGCCTCACGCGTGCGCCGTGCCCGCCGCGCGTCCAGCGACCACACCTGGCCGCAGCGGGTGAAGACGAGATAGACGGACATCAGGTGCAGGACGTTGTCACCGCCGTCGCCGATGAAGACGCTGCGGTTCTGCAGGGAGAGCACACCGACCATGAACAGCACGGACATGGTGCGGGTGCGCCAGCCGAGCAGCAGCAGGACGCTCGCCAGCAGGGCGAACGCGTAGACCAGCTCGAACCAGAAGCGCCCGCTGGACCACATCAGGGCCGTGAAGGCGTGGTTGTCGGCGATCAGTCGCTGGGCCAGGTCCCAGCTCCACGGGGCGTCGGGTCCGTACATCTCCTGGCGGTGCGGGAACTCGCGGAGCAGGAACAGCAGCCAGGTCGCGCTGAAGCCGATGCGGACCACGGCGGTCTGGTAGGGGCCGAGGGCCGCGTCGGTGACGCGGGCGATGCCGGCCGAGACGGCCAGAGCGAAACGGTTCACTCCGCGCCCTCCTCGGCGTCGGCGGCCGAGACCGGCCACCAGGGCAGCACGCGGTACATCGGCTGGTCGGAGAGCTTCTCGCCGCTCCACTTCGGGGGCTGGACGTTGGTGGTGCGCGAGCGGACCTGCACCTGGATCACCGAGCCGCTCTTCCCGGCCGCGTCGTCCCGGTCGAGGCGCAGCGCCACGATGCGCCGCACATACGCCTCGGACAGGGAGCCGCGCAGGCCCGAGGGGCGGTTGTCGGCGTCATGCGTGGCGAGGAAGAAGTCCCAGGCCCGGCGCAGTTCGTTCTGCTGGGTGTGGCTGGGCAGCAGGTTGCCGTCGATGGCCCGGCCGTCCTCGGCCGACAGGTCGTACCAGCCGGTGGTGCGCACCCCGCCGTCCGTCGCGCGCACCTCGGCGCGGGCCTGGACCGCGATGTTCTGCTGCAGCGGGTTGGGCGCGAACAGTTTCCAGTTCTGTTCGAACTCCGGGTAGATCCATTCGTCGATCGCCTTGCCGTGCCGCTGGGTGACCGTGTTCGCCGGCGCGACGTGCAGGAACACCATGCCGATGTGCACGCAGACGACGGCGGCGACGACGGCGAGTGCGAGGGCGGCGCCTATCTGGTAGCGCGGGGAGAGGGCGGCGACACCGGTCCGGGGCTCGGTGTAGGGGCCGGTGCGGGGGGCGGGGTCCGGCTCGGGTGCGGGTGAGGGGGGCTCGGGCGGCGCGGACCGCTGCTCGGCCGTCCCGTCCGGTTCACCCGGCTCGGGCAGGCCGCCGGGCCCGTCCGGCACACGCCGGGCGTCCGACCCTGTGTCGTACGCGTCCATTCCGCCCCGATCCCCAATCCCGGTCCGTCTTCGGCTGCCCGGCCGCGGGCACCGCACCACACGGGCCCGCCGCACCACCGCACTCGCACGCGAACGGTACTCAGACCCGCCCGCGAGGCACAGTCCCCTCCTGCGGAGCCCGGCCCGTCCTACCGGACCGGCCAGGCGGCGCGGACCGGATCCGCGTTTTCCACAGGGCATGCCCGCAGGTTGTCCACAGCGGTTGACACCTTACGGCGCCCGACCGACCATGGAATCGCACGAACCGAACGATCGGTCGGGAGCCGATTCCGGACAGAACCCAGGTCGAGGGGGACCGCATGGCCACAGCAGCCGCGCACAAGGCGTACGGCACCGAGGAGGAACACGAGGGCACCGCCGCCTACGAGCGTGCCTTCGACGCCGCCGTGGCCGCGGACGAGCGCATCGAGCCGCGGGACTGGATGCCCGACGCCTACCGCGCGACGCTGGTCCGGCAGATGGCCCAGCACGCCCACTCCGAGATCATCGGCATGCAGCCGGAGGCCAACTGGATCACGCGCGCGCCCTCCCTGCGCCGCAAGGCCATCCTGATGGCCAAGGTCCAGGACGAGGCGGGCCACGGGCTCTACCTCTACAGCGCGGCCGAGACCCTCGGCACCAGCCGCGAGGAACTGCTGGACAAGCTCCACTCCGGCCGCCAGAAGTACTCGTCGATCTTCAACTACCCGACACTGACCTGGGCGGACGTCGGTGCCATCGGCTGGCTGGTGGACGGCGCGGCGATCACCAACCAGGTCCCGCTGTGCCGCTGCTCGTACGGACCGTACGCGCGCGCCATGGTCCGCATCTGCAAGGAGGAGTCCTTCCACCAGCGCCAGGGCTACGAGTTGCTGCTCGCCCTCAGCCGCGGCACCCCCGAGCAGCACGCGATGGCCCAGGACGCGGTGGACCGCTGGTGGTGGCCGTCCCTGATGATGTTCGGCCCGCCCGACGACGAGTCGGCGCACTCCGCGCAGTCGATGACGTGGAAGATCAAGCGGCACTCGAACGACGACCTGCGCCAGCGCTTCGTCGACATCTGCGTACCCCAGGCCGAGTCACTGGGCCTGACCCTGCCCGACCCGGACCTGAAGTGGAACGAGGAGCGGGGACACCACGACTTCGGCCCGATCGACTGGACGGAGTTCAAGGAAGTCCTCAAGGGCAACGGACCGTGCAACGAACAGCGGCTCACCCAGCGCAGAAAGGCCCATGAAGAGGGCGCCTGGGTGCGCGAGGCGGCCGCGGCCTACGCGGCCAAGCACAGCGACGACACGAAAGCGGAGCAGGCATGACCAACACCGACTGGCCCCTGTGGGAGGTCTTCGTGCGCTCGCGCCGGGGCCTGTCCCACACCCACGCCGGCAGTCTGCACGCGCCGGACGCGGAGTTCGCCCTGCGCAACGCCCGCGACCTGTACACCCGGCGCGGCGAGGGCGTCTCGATCTGGGTCGTCCCCTCGGCCGCGATCACCGCGTCCTCCCCGGACGAGAAGGACCCGTTCTTCGAGCCGGCCGCCGACAAGCCGTACCGGCACCCGACGTTCTACGAGATCCCGGAGGGGGTGAAGCACCTGTGACGACGACCGTTCCCACGGCTGCCGCCCTCGCTCTCGGCGACGACGCCCTGGTGCTCTCGCACCGTCTGGGCGAGTGGGCCGGCCACGCCCCGGTCCTGGAGGAGGAGGTCGCCCTCGCCAACATCGCGCTGGACCTGCTCGGGCAGGCCAGGGTGCTGCTGTCGACGGTGGGCGACGAGGACGAGCTGGCGTATCTGCGGGAGGAACGCGCCTTCCGCAACCTGCAGTTGGTGGAACAGCCCAACGGCGACTTCGCCCACACCATCGTCCGCCAGCTGTACTTCTCCACCTACCAGCACCTGCTGTACGCCGAACTGGCCGCCGGAGAGGGCCCGTTCGCCGGTCTCGCCGCGAAGGCCGTCAAGGAGGTCGCCTACCACCGCGACCACGCGGAGCAGTGGACCTTGCGGCTCGGCGACGGCACGGACGCCAGCCATGAGCGGATGGTGCGGGCGGTCACGGCACTGTGGCGCTTCACCGGCGAGATGTTCCAGCCGGTGGAGGGGCTGGACGTCGACTGGGCCGGGATGGACACCGCCTGGCTGGAGTCCGTCGAGGCCGTGCTTCGCCGGGCGACCCTGCCCCTCCCGGAGGGGCCGCGTTCCGGCGCCTGGTCGGCCGGTGCGGGCCGTCAGGGCGTGCACACCGAGCCGTTCGGGCGGATGCTCGCCGAGATGCAGCATCTGCACCGCAGCCACCCGGGGGCGTCATGGTGACGACGACCCCGCTGGAGGCCGAACTCCTCGAGATCGCAGGCTCGGTGCTCGACCCGGAGCTGCCGGTTCTCACCCTTCAGGAACTCGGTGTCGTACGGGCGGTGCATGTGCGCGGCGCGGACTCGGTCGAGGTGGAGCTGACTCCGACGTACACCGGCTGCCCGGCCATCGAGGCGATGTCCCTGGACATAGAGCGGGTGCTGCGGGCCCACGGCATGCGCGAGGTCGCGGTCCGCACGGTGCTGCGGCCGGCCTGGTCGACGGACGACATCACGGCCGAAGGGCGGCGCAAACTCCGGGAGTTCGGGATCGCGCCGCCGCGCTCGGCACGTGACTCCGGGCCGGTGACCGTCGGGTTGGGACCGACCCGCACCCTCGCCGACGAACCCGCACCCCGGCCCGAACCCGTCCGCTGCCCTCACTGCGGCTCCCCCGACACCGAGTTGCTGAGCCGTTTCTCCTCCACCGCGTGCAAGGCACTGCGTCGCTGTCTCGCCTGCCGTGAACCCTTCGACCACTTCAAGGAGTTGTGATGGCCCGCTTCCACGCGCTCCCGGTGGCGGCGGTCGACCGGCTCACCGACGACTCCGTGGCCCTCACCGTGACAGTTCCGCCCGAACTGCGCGAGGAGTACCGGCACGCGGCCGGCCAGCACCTCGCCCTGCGCCGCGTCGTCGACGGGGTCGAGATACGCCGTACGTACTCGATCTGCTCCCCGGCGCCCGACGCGGACGGGCCGCGCACCCTGCGGGTCGGCGTGCGGCTGGTGGAGGGCGGGGCCTTCTCGACGTACGCGCTCAAGGAGATCAACGTCGGTGACGAGCTGGAGGTCATGACCCCGGCCGGCCGCTTCACCCTCGACCCGGCGCCCGGTCTGTACGCGGCCGTCGTCGGCGGGAGCGGCATCACCCCGGTGCTGTCGATCGTCTCGACACTGCTCGCGCGCGAGCCGGAGGCGCGGTTCTGCCTCATACGCAGCGACCGGACGGCCGCCTCGACGATGTTCCTGGAGGAGGTCGCCGACCTCAAGGACCGGTACCCGGGACGGTTTCAGCTGGTCACGGTGCTGTCCCGGGAGGAACAGCAGGCGGGGCTGCCGTCCGGGCGGCTCGACCAGGAGCGGTTGACCGGGTTGCTGCCCGCGCTGCTGCCGGTGGACCGGGTGGCGGGGTGGTTCCTGTGCGGCCCCTACGGACTGGTGCAGCAGGCGGAGCGGACGCTGCGCGGCGGCCTCGGTGTCCCCCGGGCCCGTATCCACGAGGAGATCTTCCACGTGGACAGCGCCC
Organism: Streptomyces sp. NPDC006476; assembly: GCF_040612015.1. Classification (NCBI taxonomy): domain Bacteria; kingdom Bacillati; phylum Actinomycetota; class Actinomycetes; order Kitasatosporales; family Streptomycetaceae; genus Streptomyces; species Streptomyces sp. NPDC006476. The sequence continues at coordinate 55,160 of NZ_JBEXPK010000029.1, forward strand.
AGCCGGTCACCGGCACCACCATCGGCGCCGCCCCCGCGCACAGCACGGTCACGGCCCGGCTCGACGGGCGCGGCGGGACCTGGCCCGTGCAGGACGGTGAATCCCTGCTCGACACGGTGCTGCGCAACCGGCCCGACGCTCCGTACGCCTGCAAGGGCGGGGTGTGCGGGACGTGCCGCGCCTTCCTGGTCACCGGCGAGGTGCGCATGGACCGCAACTTCGCGTTGGAGCGGGAGGAGACGGAGGCGGGATATGTGCTGGCGTGCCAGTCCCATCCGGTGACGGAGAAGGTGGAGCTGGACTTCGACCGGTGAACACCGGTGGAGCGCCGGCCACCGGCGGAACCCCGGTGGAACGCCGGCCACCGACGGAACCCCGTTGGAACGCCGGCCACCGACGGAACCCCAGTGGAACGCCAGCCCCGACCGGCAATACCGGCGGAGCGCCGCCCCCGCATTGGCCCGCATTGGCCGTCGGCAGCCCGTTCCCTTCTTCTAGAACCTGTTCTATCTTGACGGTCCGTCAGATCAGCGGACCCTCCGGAGGGACAGGACCGTGGACTTCACCTTCACCGAGGAGCAGCAGGCGGCGGCCGAGGCGGCACGGGGGGTGTTCGCCGGGGTCGCGCCGGACACGGTGCCCTCTCCCTCGCTGGTCACGGGCGCCGTCGCCGAGGACTTCGACCGTTCGCTGTGGGGCAGGCTCGCCGAGGCCGACCTGCTGAGTCTGCTGCTGGACGCGGAGTACGGCGGGGCGGGGCTGGACGCCATCGCGCTGTGCCTGGTGCTGCGCGAGTCGGCGAAAGGACTGGCGCGGGTGCCGTTGCTGGAGAGCGCCGCGGCCACCGCCGCCGTACAGGCCTACGGCGGGCCGGAGTTGAAGGCGGCGCTGCTGGAGCGGGCGGGGCGGGGCGAGCTCGTGCTGGCCGTCGCTTCGAACGGCCGCACCGGTCACGACGGGGCCGAACTCGCCGTCACCGCCCGACAGGACGGCGACGACTGGCTGCTGGACGGGGTACAGACCGCGGTGCCGTGGGCGCACACCGCCGACCTCGTCCTCGTACCGGCGCGGACGGCGGCGGACCGGACCCTGATCGCCGTGGTGTCCGGCGACCACGAAGGGGTCGTGCTCGGTGAGCAGATCTCCACCGCGGGGGAGCGGCTGGGCGAGCTGCGGCTGGAGTCGGTGAGGATCGCGGCCCGGGACGTGATCGACGCGGACGGGGCCTGGGAGTGGCTGCGGGAGGTGCTGACGACCGGGACCTGTGCGCTCGCGCTCGGACTGGGTGAGCGGGTGCTGGAGATGACCAGCGACTACGCCGGCAAGCGGGAGCAGTTCGGACATCCGATCGCCACGTTCCAGGCGGTGGCGGTACAGGCCGCCGACCGCTACATCGACCTCCGCGCCATGGAGGCCACGCTCTGGCAGGCCGCGTGGCGGATGGCCTCCGGGGCGTCCGGCGCGCTGCCCGCCTCCGGTGACGTCGCCGTCGCCAAGATCTGGGCGTCGGAGGGGGTGCGGCGGATCGTTCAGACGGCACAGCATCTGCACGGCGGGTTCGGCGCGGACGTCGAGTACCCGCTCCACCGGTACCACGCCTGGGCCAAGCACCTGGAACTGTCGCTCGGCCCGGCGGCGGCACACGAGGAGGCACTGGGCGATCTGCTGGCGGCGCACCCCCTGGGCTGACGGCCGCTGGTCCCCTGGGGCTAAAGCACGAACCCGGGTCGGCCCTCGTCCGTCACCACCGGTCGGCCCGCGGCGGCCCACACCTGCATGCCGCCGTCGACGTTCACCGCGTCGATGCCCTGCTGAACCAGATACATCGTGACCTGGGCCGAACGGCCGCCCGAGCGGCAGATCACATGCACGCGGCCGTCCTGCGGCGCGGCCTCCGTCAGCTCGCCGTAGCGGGCCACGAACTCGCTGATGGGGATGTGCAGGGCGCCTTCGGCATGGCCCGCCTGCCACTCGTCGTCCTCGCGGACGTCCACCAGGAAGTCGCTGTCCTTGAGGTCCGAGACCCCGACCGTGGGCACACCAGCTCCGAAACTCATACCCCGACGCTACCCGACGCCGCCCGAGGCCCCCGCCCGGCTACTGCTCGAGCAGCGTCGCCAGCTCCTGTTCCCGCAGGGCGACGTCCGCCAGGAGCTGTTCGGCGATCTCGTCGAGGAGACGGTCCGGGTCGTCGGGAGCGAGCCGGAGCATCGATCCGATCGCGCCCTCTTCCAGCTCCTTGGCCACCAGCGTCAGCAGCTCCTTGCGCTGGGCGAGCCACTCGAGGCGGGCGTACAGCTCCTCGCTGCGGCTCGGGCCGCGCTCCACCGGCGCCGGTCCCTTGGCCCACTCCTCCGCCAGCTCGCGCAGCAGGGCCTCGTCGCCACGGGCGTAGGCACCGTTGACCCGGGTGATGAACTCCTCACGGCGCGCCCGCTCGGCGTCGTCCTGGGCCAGGTCGGGGTGGGCCTTGCGGGCGAGTTCGCGGTAGAGCTTGCGGGCCTCGGCGCTGGGGCGCACCCGCTGCGGAGGGCGTACGGGCTGCTCGGTGAGCATCGCCGCGGCCTCCGGGAACAGGCCGTCGCCGTCCATCCAGCCGTGGAACAGCTCCTCCACGGCCGGCATCGGCAGCACCCGGGCACGCGCCTCGTCCGCCTTGCGACGGTCCTCGGGGTCGCCGGTGCGGGCGGCCCTGGCCTCGGCTATCTGCGCGTCCAGCTCGTCGAGGCGGGCGTACATCGGACCGAGCTTCTGGTGGTGCAGCCGGGAGAAGTTCTCGACCTCGATACGGAAGGTCTCGACCGCGATCTCGTACTCGATCAGCGCCTGCTCGGCGGCCCGCACGGCCCGCTCCAGCCGCTCCTCGGGGCGCGGCGCACCGTCCTCGGGCGTCGGCTGCGTCTCACCGGCGACCCCACCCTGCTCAGCTTCCGGGCTCGTCACCCGACCAGCGTAGGCCACGCCGGGAGCAGCCCGGCCTGCCCTCCGACGGCGACGCCGCGGGGGACGCCGGTGCGACCGGAGAGGAGCACCTCACGGGCACCGCTCACGCGGCCACCACCTCGCCGGACATCACGGCCTCACGCACCCCGCTGGACACGACGCTCCCACACACCCGCCGGACGTCAGTCCCTCCAGACATCACACCCTCACACCCCCATCTCCGCCGCCACTCTCCCGGCCCGAACCGCCGTCACGAAATCGGCGTGGTCGGACTCCGTGCGGTCGGCGTAGGCGACGGCGAAGTCGGCGATCGCCTCGTCCAGTTCCTCGTTCTTGCCGCAGTAGCCGGCGACCAGGCGCGGGTCGGCGCTGTGGGAGTGGGCCCGGGCCAGCAGGGCGCCGGTCATCCGGCCGTAGTCGTCGATCTGGTCGGCGGCCAGTGCCGCGGGGTCGACACTCCCCTTGCGGTTGCGGAACTGCCGTACCTGGTAGGGCCGTCCGTCCACCGAGGTCCAGCCCAGCAGGATGTCGCTGACGACCTGCATCCGCTTCTGGCCGAGCACCACCCGGCGCCCCTCGTGCTCGACGACCGGCGCCTCGAAACCGGCGGTCACCAGGTGCGGCACCAGCGCAGAGGGGCGGGCCTCCTTCACCTGCAGCACCAGCGGCTCACCGCGGTGGTCCAGCAGGAGCACCACATAGGACCGGGTGCCCACGCTTCCCGTGCCGACGACCCGGAAGGCGACGTCGTGCACCGCGTGCCGGGCGAGGAGCGGGAGGCGGTCCTCGGACAGCGTGTCCACGTAACTCTCCAGGGACGCGGCGACGGCGGCCGCCTCCTCGTCCCCCACCCGTCGCAGTACCGGCGCCGCGTCCACGAACCGGCGGCCGCCGTCCTCGTGCTGCTGCGTCGCCTTCGCCGCGAACCGCCCACTGGTGTTGGCCCGCGCCTTCTCGGAGACCCGCTCCAGCGTGCCGAGCAGATCATGGGCGTCGGTGTGCGAGACCAGTTCCTCGTCCGCGATCGCGTTCCACGCGTCCAGCACCGGCAGCTTGGCCAGCAACCGCATCGTGCGGCGATAGGCGCCGGTCGCGTCATAGGCCGCCTTGCGGCACTGGGTCTCGTCGGCGCCGGCCTCCCGGCCCGCGAGCACCAGCGAGGTGGCGAGCCGCTTCAGGTCCCACTCCCAGGGGCCGTACACCGTCTCGTCGAAGTCGTTCAGGTCGATCACGAGGTCGCCGCGCGCGTCGCCGTACAGGCCGAAGTTGGCGGCGTGGGCGTCCCCGCAGATCTGGGCGCGGATCCTGGTCATGGGCGTGCGCGCGAGGTCGTACGCCATCAGGCCCGCCGAGCCGCGCAGGAACGCGAAGGGGGTGGCCGCCATCCGGCCCGCCCTTATCGGGGTGAGGTCGGGGATGCGGCCGAGGTTGGACTCCTCCACCGCGGCGACCGCGGCGGGCCGCCCCGCGTCGAGGTCGAGCTCGGCGTGCGCCCGGCGCGGGACCAGCTTGCGCAGCGCCTTGCCCTCCTCCTTGGGCGAGCCCTCCACCGGCCACTCGGCGAATCCGCGCACCCGCGGCAACCGCCGCGCACCCGACGCCGCTGTCACAGGCGGCACGGTCGCCGACGCCGCTGTCGCCTCCGCCGCTGCCACCGCTCCGCTTTCGGTCACACCGACCGCCTCCCCCGCACTCGCACGACGCACGCCCACCACCGGGCGCCGACGGACATCTAGACGAACCTCAGGACGAACCTCAGGACGAACATCAACTCGTGCCGACCGTACCGCCGGCGACGAGAACGCGTCAGACCCTGTGGACAACTCCGAACCTGTGGAAAACCCCGCCCGGCGACGGCCCGACCGACCCGTGTGATTGTCCTCACCAGGTAATACGCCTCACACCGATCCGGACAACGCGAAGGCCCCCAGGTCTGGAACCTGGGGGCCTTCGGCTGGTGCGCGAGGGGGGAGTTGAACCCCCACGCCCTTGCGGGCACTGGAACCTGAATCCAGCGCGTCTGCCTATTCCGCCACCCGCGCATTGGGTGTGTCCTCCGGCTCCTTGCCCTTGTGGGCTGGCGCCTTCCGACACGCAGAACATTAGCACGCTGGCAGGGGTGGGTTCACATCGCTTTCCCGGGGGCAGCCGCCGACCAGGGAGGTCTTCCGATCCCGGCCGGCGACCGGCCGACGTTCGGAGTCCTTCACTCCGTATCAGGGAGTGCCGGTTCTCGTATCAACCTCGTACCGGTACGGCCCGTCTCCCCAGGAGCCGGACCGGGTCCACAGTCAGGTGCGGGACACTGGTCTGCGGCCGCCTCTACGATCCATGCCAGAACGAGTTCGCGGGAGGAGTTCGAAGGGGAGCCTCGGAGGGAACCTCCGGAGGGAACCGGGGCGGGTGCGACACCCGTCGGCGGGGCCCGCGGGGGGAACCAGCCGATTCACCGGCGCGTGGATACGATCAGTAAGCAGTACCAGGTAAGGCAGCACCCGCCAAGCGGGAAGCAGGACGACAGCGACATCGGAGGAGGTGCCCCATGGGAGTCCTGAAGAAGTTCGAGCAGCGTCTCGAAGGTCTGGTCAACGGCACCTTCGCCAAGGTGTTCAAGTCCGAGGTCCAGCCCGTGGAGATCGCCGGCGCGCTCCAGCGCGAGTGCGACAACAACGCGACCATCTGGAACCGCGACCGGACGGTCGTCCCCAACGACTTCATCGTGGAGCTGAGCACGCCGGACTTCGAGCGGCTCAGCCCCTACTCCGGCCAGCTCGGCGACGAGCTCGCCGGCATGGTGCGCGACTACGCCAAGCAGCAGCGCTACACCTTCATGGGCCCCATCAAGGTCCACCTGGAGAAGGCGGACGACCTCGACACCGGTCTGTACCGGGTGCGCAGCCGTACGCTCGCCTCCTCCACCAGCCAGCAGCCGCCCGCCGGCCCCGCTCCGGCGGCCCCGGCCGCGGGCCGCCCCGGCGGTTACGGCTACCCGCCGGCCGCCGCCCCCGCGGGCGCCCCGCCGATGCCCGCCGCACCGCCGCCCGGCGCCCGCGGCAGCGCTCCCTATCTCCAGCGGCCCGCGACCGCCCCGGCGGCCGGCGGCCGTACCCGCTACTGGATCGAGATCAACGGCGCACGCCATCAGATCTCCCGCCCGACGCTGGTGCTGGGCCGCAGCACCGAAGCCGACGTGCGGATCGACGACCCCGGCGTCTCCCGCCGGCACTGTGAGATCCGGACCGGAACGCCCTCGACGATCCAGGATCTCGGGTCCACCAACGGCATCGTGGTGGACGGGCAGCACACCACCCGCGCTACGCTCCGCGACGGCTCGCGGATCGTCGTGGGCAGCACCACCATCATTTACCGGCAAGCCGAAGGGTGAAGCGGGGGCAATGTCAGAGCTGACCCTCACGGTCATGCGGCTGGGTTTCCTGGCCGTACTGTGGCTGTTCGTGATCGTGGCCGTGCAGGTCATCCGCAGCGACCTGTTCGGTACGCGCGTCACCCAGCGCGGGTCCAGGCGAGAGGCCGGGCGGCAGCAGCAAGCCGCCCGCCAGCAGGCGGCTCCTCCGCAGCAGCGCCAGCAGTCCGGCGGCCGCCAGCGCCGCAACGCGCCCACCAAGCTCGTGGTGAGCGAGGGCACCCTCACCGGCACCACGGTCGCCCTGCAGGGCCAGACCATCACCCTGGGCCGGGCGCACGACAGCACGATCGTGCTGGACGACGACTACGCCTCCAGCCGCCATGCCAGGATCTACCCGGACCGCGACGGCAACTGGATCGTCGAGGACCTCGGCTCCACCAACGGCACGTACCTCGACCGGAGCCGGCTGACGACCCCCACGCCGATTCCGCTGGGCGCGCCGATCCGCATCGGCAAGACAGTCATCGAGCTGCGGAAGTAGTACGACAATGAGCGAGCGGAGCGAGCACGCAGTGGCGGCCCCCACCACGGGCCCCGGCGCGCTCCCGACCGGAGGGTGGGCACCGTGCGGATGTACCCGGAGCCGACGGGCGAGGTGCGCATGAGTCTGTCACTGCGCTTCGCCGCCGGATCGCACAAAGGCATGATCCGGGAGGGCAACGAGGACTCCGGATACGCCGGCCCGCGCCTGCTCGCGATCGCCGACGGCATGGGCGGCGCCGCCGCCGGCGAGGTCGCCTCCTCCGAGGCCATCTCCACCATCGTCGCCCTCGACGACGACGTGCCGGGCTCCGACGTCCTGACCTCGCTCGGCGCCGCCGTACAGCGGGCCAACGACCAGCTGCGCGCCATGGTCGAGGAGGACCCGCAGCTGGAGGGCATGGGCACGACGCTCACCGCCCTGCTGTGGACCGGGCAGCGGCTCGGTCTCGTGCACGTCGGCGACTCGCGCGCGTACCTGCTCCGCGACGGTGTCCTGACCCAGATCACACAGGACCACACCTGGGTGCAGCGGCTGGTCGACGAAGGCCGCATCACCGAGGAAGAGGCCACCACCCACCCCCAACGCTCCCTGCTCATGCGGGCGCTGGGCAGCGGCGAACACGTCGAGCCGGACCTGTCGATCCGCGAGGTCCGGGCCGGTGACCGCTACCTGATCTGCTCCGACGGCCTGTCCGGCGTGGTCTCCCACCAGACCCTCGAGGACACCCTCGCCAGCTACCAGGGCCCCCAGGAGACCGTCCAGGAGCTCATCCAGCTGGCGTTGCGCGGCGGCGGCCCCGACAACATCACTGTGATCGTCGCCGACGTCCTGGACCTGGACACCGGGGACACCCTCGCCGGGCAGCTCTCCGACACCCCGGTCGTGGTCGGCGCCGTCGCCGAGAACCAGAACCACCTGCACCACGACCCCGGGATCATGCAGACGCCCGCGGGGCGCGCCTCCGGTCTCGGCCGCCAGGTGCCTGGGCAGGGCGGAGGAGGCGAGTTCGGGCCGCCCGGATCCGGCGACACCACCGGCTACATCCCGGCCGGCGGCTTCGGCGACTACACCGACGACGACTTCGTCAAACCGCGCAAAAGCCGCAAGTGGCTGAAGAGATCCTTCTACTCGGTGCTCGCGCTCGCCGTCATCGGCGGCGGTCTGTACGGCGGTTACCGCTGGACGCAGACCCAGTACTACGTCGGCACCAACGGCGAGCACGTGGCGCTGTACCGGGGCATCAGCCAGGACCTGGCCTGGGTGTCCCTGTCCAAGGTGGAGAAGGACCACCCCGAGATCGAACTCAAGTACCTGCCGCCGTACCAGCAGAAGCAGGTCAAGAACACGATCGCCGAGGGCGGCCTGACGGACGCCCGGAAGAAGGTCGACGAACTCGCCGTACAGGCCTCCGCGTGCAAGAAGCAGTCCGAGCGGCAGGCGGCCGCGAGCAAGAACAACGCCAAGACCGGTCAGGGGCAGGCCGGTGGCACCACGGGAACCACCAGCACCTCGCTCACGTCCAAGGCCACGTCGTCACCGAGTCCGTCCACGAAGCCGAAGTCCTCCCCGACCCCGAACCCGTCCGCGACCACCGCCACTCCCAGCCCCGGCCCCAGCCTCTCGGAGGAAGAGCAGAAGGTCGTCTCGATGTGCGGTAAGCAGTAGGCAAGCCGTGAGAGGCCCCGTCACACGATGAGCAGTACTACCAACACACCGACGCACCATACGTCCACGATCGGCGCGATCGGAGCGCCCAGCAGACGCAACACCGAGCTCGCGCTCCTGGTGTTCGCCGTCGTCATCCCGGTCTTCGCCTACGCCAACGTGGGCCTCGCCATCGACGACAAGGTGCCGGCCGGCCTGCTGAGCTACGGCCTCGGGCTCGGTCTGCTCGCGGGCGTCGGCCACCTCGCGGTACGGAAGTTCGCCCCGTACGCCGACCCGCTGCTGCTGCCGCTGGCCACGCTGCTCAACGGCCTCGGACTCGTCGTCATCTGGCGCCTGGACCAGTCCAAGCTGCTGCAGTCGCTGCCCAACTACGTGCAGGCCGCGCCCCGCCAGCTGTTGTACACCGCGCTCGGCATCGCGTTGTTCGTCGTCGTGCTGATCTTCCTCAAGGACCACCGTGTCCTGCAGCGCTACACCTACATCTCGATGTTCGGCGCGCTCGTCCTGCTCGTCCTGCCGCTGGTCCCCGGCCTCGGCGCCAACATCTTCGGCGCCAAGATCTGGATCAGGGTCCCGGGTCTCGGCACCCTGCAGCCCGGTGAGTTCGCCAAGATCGTGCTCGCCGTCTTCTTCGCCGGCTACCTGATGGTGAAGCGCGACGCCCTCGCGCTCGCCAGCCGCCGCTTCATGGGCCTGTACCTGCCGCGCGGCCGCGACCTCGGACCCATCCTGGTCGTCTGGCTGATGTCGATCCTCATCCTCGTCTTCGAGACCGACCTCGGCACCTCGCTGCTGTTCTTCGGAATGTTCATCATCATGCTGTACGTCGCCACCGAGCGGACCAGCTGGATCGTCTTCGGTCTGCTGATGTCCGCGGTCGGCGCCGTCGGCGTGGCCAGCTTCGAACCGCACGTCCAGCAGCGCGTGCAGGCCTGGCTCAACCCGCTGCACGAGTACAAGCTCAGCCAGCAGGGCGTGGTCGGCCACTCCGAGCAGTCCATGCAGGCGCTGTGGGCCTTCGGCTCCGGCGGCACCCTCGGCACCGGCCTCGGCCAGGGCCACTCGGATCTGATCCGCTTCGCGGCCAACTCCGACTTCATCCTCGCCACCTTCGGCGAGGAGCTGGGCCTGGCCGGCATCATGGCGATCCTGCTGATCTACGGCCTGATCGTGGAGCGCGGTGTGCGCACCGCCCTCGCCGCCCGCGACCCGTTCGGCAAACTGCTCGCCATCGGCCTCTCCGGCGCGTTCGCCCTCCAGGTCTTCGTGGTGGCCGGCGGTGTCATGGGGCTCATCCCGCTGACCGGTATGACCATGCCGTTCCTGGCCTACGGCGGTTCCTCCGTGCTGGCCAACTGGGCGTTGATCGGCATCCTGATCAGAATCAGCGACACGGCCCGCCGTCCGGCGCCCGCCCCCGCCAGCAACCCCGACGCCGAGATGACCCAGGTGGTCCGCCCGTCATGAACAAGCCCCTGCGCCGGATCGCGATCTTCTGCGGCCTTCTGGTCCTCGCGCTGCTCGCCCGGGACAACTGGCTCCAGTACGTCAAGGCCGACAGCCTGAGGGACGACACGTTGAACCGCCGTGTCACCATCGCCCGCTACTCCACCCCGCGCGGCGACATCATCGTCGACGGCGATCCCATCACCGGGTCCACCACGACGAGCAAGAGCGGCCTGAACGACCTGAAGTACAAGCGCACCTACAAGAACGGCCCCATGTGGGCGCCGGTCACCGGGTTCGCCTCGCAGGCCTTCGGCGCCACCCAGTTGGAGAGCATCGAGGACGGCATCCTCACCGGCAACGACGACCGGCTCTTCTTCCGCAACACGCTCGACATGATCACGGGCAAGCAGCGGCAGGGCGGCAACGTCGTCACCACCCTCAACGCCGCCGCCCAGAAGGCCGCGTACGACGGTCTGAAGGCCCAGGGCGGCAAGGGCGCGGTCGCCGCGCTCGACCCGTCCACCGGCAAGATCCTGGCGCTGGCCTCGTACCCCTCGTACGACCCCTCGAGCTTCGCCGGCAACTCCACGTCCACGGACTCCAAGGCCTGGACCGCGCTGCAGAAGAAGAACAACCCGAACGACCCGATGCTGAACCGGGCACTGCGCGAGACCTACCCGCCGGGCTCCACCTTCAAGGTGGTCACCGCCGCGGCCGCGCTGGAGAACGGGCTGTACACCTCCGCCGACCAGAACACCGACTCGCCGCTGCCCTACATCATGAAGGGCACCACGACCGAGCTGAAGAACGAGGGGAACATCCCCTGCAAGAACGCGACCATGCGCACTGCGCTGCGCGTGTCCTGCAACACCGTCTTCGGCAAGATCGGCGCCGACCTCGGCAACGACAAGATGCTCGCCGAGGCGAAGAAGTTCGGCTTCGACGCGGAGCAGTTCACGCCGGTCCGCTCGGCGGCCTCGGTCTTCTCCGACAACATGAACTCCTCGCAGACCGCGCTGTCCTCGATCGGCCAGTTCAACACCGCCGCGACCCCGCTGCAGATGGCCATGGTCGCCTCCGCGGTCGCCAACGACGGCAAGCTGATGAAGCCGTACATGGTCGACAAGCTGCAGTCCTCCAACCTCGACACCATCGCGCAGACCGACCCGCAGGAGCTCAGCCAGCCCCTGTCGTCGAAGAACGCGCAGATCCTGCAGTCGATGATGGAGACGGTCGTCAAGGAGGGCACCGGCACCAGGGCGCAGATCAACGGCGTCACGGTCGGTGGCAAGACCGGTACCGCCCAGCACGGTGTGGAGAACAGCGAGAACCCGTACGCGTGGTTCATCTCCTACGCCAAGCTCCCCGACGGCAGCGCGCCGGTCGCCGTGGCCGTGGTCATCGAGGACGACCAGGCCAACCGTGACGACATCTCCGGCGGCGGCCTCGCGGCGCCGATCGCGAAGAGCGTGATGGAGGCGGTCATCAACTCCAAGAAGTGACCCCGCTCACGCCCTCCTCACATCGGTGCACGTTGCGATACCGGTCCTGTATCGGGTTACGGGCTTGGCCAGGTCACACAAAGCTAGCCGGGTACGGTAGGCCCGGACGGCAGCCTCCGACCGCACACCCGTGTCGGTCGGGACCGACGGAGAGGGCTGGTAGGAAGCTATGGAAGAGCCGCGTCGCCTCGGCGGCCGGTACGAGCTGGGCCAGGTGCTCGGCCGTGGTGGCATGGCGGAGGTCTACCTCGCGCACGACACCCGGCTCGGCCGCACCGTGGCGGTGAAGACGCTGCGCGCGGACCTCGCGCGGGATCCGTCCTTCCAGGCCCGGTTCCGCCGGGAGGCCCAGTCGGCCGCCTCGCTCAACCATCCCGCGATCGTCGCGGTCTACGACACGGGCGAGGACTACATCGACGGGGTCTCGATCCCGTACATCGTCATGGAGTACGTAGACGGCTCCACGCTCCGCGAACTCCTGCACTCCGGCCGCAAGCTCCTGCCCGAGCGGGCCATGGAGATGACCATCGGCATCCTGCAGGGCCTGGAGTACGCCCACCGCAGCGGCATCGTCCACCGGGACATCAAGCCCGCCAACGTGATGCTCACGCGTAACGGCCAGGTCAAGGTCATGGACTTCGGCATCGCCCGCGCCATGGGCGACTCCGGCATGACGATGACGCAGACGGCGGCGGTCATCGGCACCGCGCAGTACCTGTCGCCTGAGCAGGCGAAGGGCGAGCAGGTGGACGCCCGCTCGGACCTCTACTCGACGGGTTGCCTGCTGTACGAGCTGCTGACGGTACGGCCGCCGTTCGTCGGCGACTCCCCGGTCGCCGTCGCCTATCAGCACGTACGAGAAGAGGCACAGCCGCCTTCCGTCTTCGACCCCGAGATCACGCCCGAGATGGACGCCATCGTCCTGAAGGCGCTGGTCAAGGACCCCAACTACCGCTACCAGTCCGCCGACGAGATGCGCATGGACATCGAGGCGTGCCTCGACGGCCAGCCGGTCGCGGCGACGGCGGCGATGGGTTCCGTGGGCTACGGCGGCTACCCCGACGACCAGCCGACGACGGCCCTGCGCTCCGACGCGGGCGCCGGCGCCACATCGATGCTGCCGCCCATGAACCCGGACGACGGCGGCTTCGGCTACGACGACCGGCCCGACCGGCGGCGCCAGAAGAAGAACAACACCTCGACGATCCTGCTGGTCGTCGCGGGCATCCTGGTGCTGGTGGGCGCGATCCTGATCGGCAGGTGGGTGGTCAGCGGACACGGCACCGGCAACGACACGGTGGCCGTGCCGAGCATCGTCGGCCAGCCGAAGGCGGACGCCGAGAAGCAGCTGACCAACAGCGACCTCAAGGTCGGCACGGTCAAGGAACAGCCCTGCGAGAACCAGTCCAAGGGCAACATCTGCTCCACCGACCCGACACCGGGCAGCAAGGTCAAGAAGAACACCGCGGTCAACCTGGTGGTCTCCACCGGGGCGCCCAAGGTCCAGGTCCCGGGCGTCGTCGGCCTGAGCCTCGACGACGCGAAGGCGAAGCTCGAGGGCTCCGACTACCAGTTCAAGGTCGAGACCAGGACGCGTGAGTCGACGGAGCCGGCGAACCAGGTCCTCGACCAGGACCCGATCGGCGGCAAGGAGGTGGAGAAGGGATCGACGATCACCCTCACCATCGCCAAGGCCGCGGAGACGGTCGCGGTGCCCGACGTCACCGGCAAGAGCTGCGACGACGCAAAGGCCGAACTCCAGCAGAACGGCCTGACCGGCAACTGCGTCAACACGCCCACGTCCGACGACAACCAGGACGGCAAGGCCATCTCGACCAACCCGTCGATCGGCACCCAGGTCAAGAAGAACACCGCGGTGCAGATCAACATCGGTCAGAAGCAGAACAACCAGGTCCAGGTGCCGAACGGCATCGTGGGGCAGAGGCTGAAGGACGTCAGGAACGCCCTGCAGCAGGTGGGCCTCCAGGTCGGCAACATCAACGGCTCCCAGGACGACAACGCCATCGTCATCAGCTCGGACCCGGGCCAGGGCAGCACGGTCGACCAGGGATCGTCGGTCAACCTGACGACCTTCGGCGGAAACGGGAACAACAACGGCGGGAACAACGGCGGCACCAACGTCTTCGGCGGCGTAGGCGGCTGACGGTGCCCTCGGACACGTAAGGGCCCCTGCCGGGAGCGATCCCGGCAGGGGCCCTTCGCATGGTTCAGCCCGCTCGCCTCAGCGCAGTTCCTTCGGCGGAGTCCGCTTGTTGTCGACCTTGTCGACGCGGACCAGTTCGCCCCAGACCACGTAGCGGTAGCGCGAGGTGTACACCGGGGTGCATGTCGTCAGGGTGATGTAGTGGCCGGCCTTGGTCCTGCCGGACTCCTTCGGGACCTGGGCCAGGACCTTGACGTTGTACTTCGAGGTTTCGTCGAGGACGTCGTAGACCTTGTAGACGTACCACTTGTCCTTGGTCTCGAAGACGATCGGGTCGCCGATCCTCAGCTTGTCGATGTTGTGGAACTTGGCGCCGTGGCCGTCCCGGTGGGCGGCGAGCGTGAAGTTGCCCTTCTTGCCCGTCATCGGGAGCGTCGCCTTCACCGGGTCGGTGTAGTAGCCGGCGACGCCGTCGTTGAGGACGCTCGTCGAGGTGCCCTTCTCCACCAGCACCTCGCCGTTCTTCATGGCGGGCACGTGCAGGAAGCCGATGCCGTTCTTCGTGTCCAGCGCGCCCGGGCCGCTCGGCTCGTGGGCCCAGGTGTCGCGGACCTTGTCGCCCTGCTTGTCCGCCTCGCGGTCGGCGACGACGTTCGTCCACCAGAGCGAGTAGACGACGAACAGGCCCAGCAACAGGCCCGCGGTGATGAGGAGTTCACCGAAGACGCTGACCGCCGTGGCGATCCGGCCGGGACCCCGGCGGCGGGCCGGGGTCCCGGTGTACGCGTCCGCGTCGCCCGTGTCCTCTTGTCTGTCGTCGGTGGTCGCTGCCACGTTCCTCTGTCCTATTCGACGAGCGCATCCGGCTTGCCCTTGCTGCGCGGCCGTTCCTCGACCATCTTGCCCCAGACGATCAACCGGTACTTGCTGGTGAACTCCGGAGTGCAGGTGGTGAGGGTGATGTAGCGGCCGGGCTGGGTGAAACCGGACCCCTTGGGGATGGGGTCGATCACGCTCGTGTTGCTGGGCGAGGTCACCGGCAGCGTCGAGGTCATCTTGTAGACGTAGTAGTCGTCCTGCGTCTCCACGACGACCTCGTCGCCCGGCTTGAGCTTGTTGATGTACCGGAACGGCTCGCCGTGCGTGTTGCGGTGGCCGGCCAGCGCGAAGTTGCCGGTCTTCGCGGAGGGCATCGCCGTCTTCAGCTTGCCCTCGCCGTAGTGGCCGACCATGCCCTTGTCGAGCACCTTCTTGTTGCTGACGCCCTCGGCGATCGGCACCACCACGTCCAGCTTGGGAATGTGGAGGATCGCGAAGCCCTGCCCCGGCTCGAACTCCCCGGGCGCGCGCTTTCCGCTGGCCCAGTCGTTCTGCAGGGTGCTGGTCTCCTTGTCGGCCTGCGCGTGGGCGCGGACGTTGGTCCACCACAGCTGGTAGGAGACGAACAGCAGCATCAGGACACCGGTGGTGATGAACAGCTCACCGATCGCCCGGCTCGCGATCACGCCGGCGCTGGGCTTGCGCGCGCGGGCCTGACGCCGGGCCTCCATCCGGGACAGCGGTGCCTGCGCCTCGGACGTCCTGGAAGCAGAAGTCTCAGAAGCCTCAGCAGTATCAGGAGCCGCCGGAACTCCCCCGTGACGCCCGTGACGGCGCTTGGCGGCCTTTCTGCGGGCCGCTCGGCCTCCCGGGGTGACTCCGCCCGCAGCAGCGGCCGTTGAGGCGCCAGACGGCCGCACAGCCGATATCGACTCGCCGGGCGGCGGATCCGGGATCCGCAGCGCCACGGTCTCCTCGTCGATCGGCGGCTCATAGGCCTGCCGCCCCACCGTCCAGTCCTCGAACGCGCCGGAGGCCTCGTGCGGCTCCTGCCCGTACGAGGTGCCGGACTCGCGCTCGGGGCGCAGCGCGGTCACGCCGTGGCCCTGCCCACCACCGGGGCCAGCCCCGCCGACCTCGCCACCGCGCCCTGGTCGCCGCACTCCACCAGCCAGTTGGCCAGCATCCGGTGCCCGTGCTCCGTCAGCACGGACTCGGGGTGGAACTGCACGCCCTCCACGGGGAGTTCACGGTGCCTGAGGCCCATGATGATCCCGTCGTGGGTGCGTGCGGTGACCTCCAGCTCGGCCGGGACGGTGGGCGGCATCGCCGCCAGCGAGTGGTAGCGGGTCGCGGTGAACGGCGTCGGCAGGCCGGCGAAGACGCCCTTGCCCTCGTGCTCGACCAGCGAGGTCTTGCCGTGCAGCAGCTCCGGGGCACGGTCCACGACACCCCCGTACGCCACCTGCATGGACTGCATGCCGAGGCAGACGCCGAAAACCGGGACGCCGGTCGTGGCACAGTGGCGCACCATCTCGACGCAGACGCCGGCCTCCTCGGGTGTGCCCGGACCCGGCGAGAGCAGGACGCCGTCGAAGCCGTCCTGGGCGTGCGCGGTCGACACCTCGTCGTTGCGCAGCACCTCGCACTCGGCGCCCAGCTGGTACAGGTACTGGACCAGGTTGAAGACGAAGCTGTCGTAGTTGTCCACGACCAGAATGCGCGCGCTCACTGGTTGTCCACCGTCACATCGTTGAAGGGAAGCAGCGGTTCGGCCCACGGGAAGACGTACTGGAACAGGACGTAGACGACCAGCAGGACCAGCGCGAGCGAGATCAGCGCCTTCACCCACACGTTCCCCGGCAGATGCCGCCAGATCCAGCCGTACATGCCGTCCCTTCCGTTCCACCCACGGCACCAGTCCAACGCCGTACCGTCACCAGACTAACGGCGCAGCGCGGCCGGTTTGCCTGCCTCCACAGGCTGTGTGGAGTCCAGGTGCCCCCACACGATCAGGCGGTGGCTGTGTCCCCACTCCGGATCGCACGTGGTCAGCGTGAGATAACGGCCCGGACGCGTGTACCCCGACTTACGTGGCACAGGGTCGATCACCTCAACGTCGGTGGGAACGGTTTTGTAGGGGCCTTTGTCGATCCGATACGTGAACCAGGTGGTCCCGTCGGTGAGCACCACGGCGTCGCCCGGCCGGAGCTTCGGGAAGTCCACGAAGGGGTCGCCGTACGTGCGACGGTGGCCGGCGACCGCGAAGTTGCCGACCTGACCGAGCTGCGCGGTGTCCGCGTAGTGCCCGAGGCCCTTCTTCAGGGTGTTCACGGCGGTGTTCTCCAGCACGGGCTTGTTCCACGTGAAACCAAGCCGCGGGATGTACATGATCCCGAAGGGCTTGCCCGGGCTGTAGGGCGCCGGTTTCTTCAGGGCGGCCGCGGTGCCGGCCGTCGTCGTGGGGTGCGCGGTCTGCTTCGACCACTGGTTGTGCAGCACATCGATCTGGTGGCTCATCGCGCCGTCCGCCCGGACACCCGTCCAGAACAGGACATAGGCAACAAAGAGGACTATCAACGCGCCGACGGTGATGCACAGTTCGCTGACGGTCCTGACGACAACGCGCACCGGCAGCTCCCGAGCGGCTCAGTTCACTTCACGGGCTGGGCGTAGTGCAGATCCACTGTGCCCGAGTAGCCGGGAAGAGTCACCGTCCCGTCCTGGGTGACTTTCCAGCCGAGGCCGTACACGTTGACGTACACCATGTAGTTCTGGATCGCCTTCGAGGCCGACATCGCCTGGTTCAGCTTGTCGGGGTCCCCGATCGCCGTGATCTTGTACGGCGGTGAGTAGACCCGGCCCTGGAGGATCAGGGTGTTGCCCACGCAGCGCACCGCGCTGGTGGAGATCAGCCGCTGGTCCATGACCTTGATCCCCTTGGCCCCGCCCTGCCACAGGGCGTTCACCACGGCCTGCAGGTCCTGCTGGTGGATGACCAGGTAGTCGGGCTGCGGCTCGGGATAGCCGGGGAGCTTGGCGGTGGCGTTCGGCGGGGCGTCGTTGAGCGTGACGGTGATCGCCCTGCCCTTGAGCTTCTGCGTGCCTGCGCTCTTCTCCAGGCCGGCGAGCTTCTCGTCCTGCGCCTTGGTGCTGCCGTCGTCGCGCTCGGCGAGCGCCTCGACGTCCCCGCGCAGGGAGGCGTTGGACTCGTCCAGTTCCTTGTTCTTGCGGCTGCGCTCCTGGATGAGGTCCGAAAGCTTCAACAAGGACGTGTCCGTGCGGATATTGGTGCCCTTGGCCGTATTGAAACTGGTGAAGAAAATGAGCCCCGCGAGGGCGAAGACGGCCACCGTGAGGATCCGCACGGGCCGGAAACGGGGCCCCCGGCCAGGACTGGATCCGGCCTGGGGGGAGTCGGCAGAATTGCTCAACGTACCCTTATCTCCTTCGGCACCGCGGAAGCACTACGCTAACGGACGCCCGGGGGAGCTCTGAGAGTCCCCTTGTACGCTGCCCCGGAGCCAGCCCCAGTTCCCTGCGCGGCCACGCAGCGCATCGACAGGAGAGACCCTCGTGCCGAAGTCACGTATCCGCAAGAAGGCCGACTACACGCCGCCTCCGGCGAAGCAGGCGACCAACCTCAAGCTGAACAGCCGCGGCTGGGTCGCGCCTGTGATGCTGGCCATGTTCGTCATCGGCCTCGCCTGGATCGTCGTCTTCTATGTGACCGACGGTTCGCTGCCCATCGACGCGCTGGACAACTGGAACATCGTGGTGGGCTTCGGCTTCATCGCCGCGGGATTCGGCGTCTCCACGCAGTGGAAGTAGCGGTCGACGCGGTGGCTACGGCCGGGTGAACCCGGCTCTGCCCACGGCTATCCGCAGAGTTATCCACAGGCCGGAGAAAAAATCCACAGAGGCCCTGGGGATAAAGAACGACGATCTGTGGATAACCCGTCGGGCGTTGACGCCGGTACGACCATCCCATGACTCTTCGCAAGCCTGTTCGCCCCCTGCCTGACCTGCGTAAACACGGTCAGTGACAGGGGGCACAGCTGTTCCCGTCCGTCATGCACAAGATCCGCCACCCGCTGTGGACAACCGGGCACTTCAGGTGAGCTGAGCCGTCCTGATCAGGGTCAGGACCACGACAACCACCAGGACGAGCGCACAGGTGCCGTACTGGACGAGGGCGCGGTGCCTGCGGGAGGCATGGACCATTCCGTAGCCGGTGATCACACCGGCGACCAGTCCCCCGATGTGGGCCTGCCAGGAGATACCGCCCCAGCCGAAGGTGATGACCAGGTTGATCGCCAGCAGGGCGAGGATCGGCCGCATGTCGTAGTTGAGCCGGCGCATCAGCACGGCGGTGGCGCCGAAGAGGCCGAAGATGGCGCCGGAGGCGCCGAGGGTCGCGGTGGTCGGGGAACCCACCAGATAGGCCAGGGCACTGCCCGCGAGACCCGAGGCGAAGTACACCGCGAGATAGCGGGCACGGCCCAGGGCCGCTTCCAGGGGCCCGCCGAGCCACCACAGGCTCAGCATGTTGAAGGCGATGTGCCACAGCTCCTGGTGCGCGAACATCGAGGTCACCAGGCGGTACCACTCACCCGCGGCGACGCCCTGCGTCGCGTGGTACGGCGCCGGGGGCCACTCCCCGATGAGGACCAGGTGGTCCAGCAGCGAGGGCCGTACGTGCACGGCGATGAACACCGCCGCGTTGATCCCGACGAGGATCTTGGTGAGCAGACGCGGGTCGGCCGCGACGCTGCCGCCGGCGATCGTACGAGGACGGGCCGCGGCCGGCGGATGCCCGGTGCCGGAGTCGCCGCGGGCGCATTCGGGGCACTGGAAGCCGACCGAGGCGTTGACCATGCACTCGGGGCAGATCGGCCGCTCGCAGCGGGTGCAGCGGATGCCGGTCTCGCGGTCCGGGTGGCGGTAGCAGCCGGGCACGCTCGTGGCGTCCTGCGAGCTGCCTGCCGCGTGGTCCATGACATCCCCTAGGTCGTCGTACGGGTGCGTTGCGCAAAAGCACCGCCCCGCCCATCTTTACGGATGAGCGGGGCGTTTGGTTCCTGCCGTGCGGCGACTCAGCCCTCGCGCGTCTCGACGACGACCGACTCGATGACGACGTCGTTGACCGGACGGTCGGTGCGCGGGTTGGTCTGGGCGGTGGCGATGGCGTCCACGACCTTCTGGCTGGCCGCGTCGGTGACCTCGCCGAAGATGGTGTGCTTGCGGTTCAGCCACGTCGTGGGGGCGACGGTGATGAAGAACTGCGAGCCGTTGGTGCCCGGCCCCGCGTTGGCCATGGCCAGCAGGTAGGGCTTGTTGAAGGACAGGTCCGGGTGGAACTCGTCCTCGAACTGGTAACCGGGACCGCCGGTGCCGTTGCCCAGCGGGTCACCGCCCTGAATCATGAAACCGCTGATCACCCGGTGGAAGACCGTGCCGTCGTAGAGCCTGTCCGTGGACTTGGCGCCGGTGGCGGGGTTGACCCACTCACGCTCGCCCTGGGCGAGCTCGACGAAGTTCCGGACCGTCTTGGGGGCGTGGTTCGGCAGGAGCCGGACGTCGATGTCGCCGTGGTTGGTCTTCAGGGTGGCGTAAAGCTGCTCAGCCACGATCTGCCTTCCGTTGTCTTTCCGTAACCCCCCGATCCTCGCACGGTACCCGCCCCACGTCGTCCGGCGCCCGCTTCTCGGCGCGGATCCCGGGTAACCGGATGCGGAAAACCGGTCTTGTACCCCCCGGTACCGGAGCGAAGGGCAGCGATCCGTGGCATTGTCGACGACAAGCTCTCGTTGCCCCGTATTCATCCTCAGATGACCCGGATGCCCGCCCTCGCATGCCTGAGGGTTCGTTGACAGGCATGATCCGTAAAAGGGTGGAAAGTCGAAATACCGTACGCCACCGAGGAGGAGGAACCCGTGACCCGCATCGACAGCGTGCGCGCCGCGACCGGTTCGGCGAAGGACAGCGTGCTGCACGCCGCGGAAGTGGTGGCGCCCTACGCCGACACGGCCAAGGACAGGGCCGCGCACTACGCACACGAGGCACGCGTACGGCTTGCGCCGAAGGTGTCCCTGGCCGCCGACCAGGCACGCGTCCAGTACGACGCACTTGTCGCGCCACGCCTGGAACAGGCCCGCACCCATGTGCCGCCGAAGGTCGACCAGGCCGCCCATGAGGCCGCCGTCCGTACTCGCAAGGCGGCCCGGCAGGCCGCCGACTACTCACGGCCGAGGATCGAGCAGGCGGTCGCCGTGGCCGGGCCCGTCGCGGACGAGGCCGCCGCGCGCGGTGCCGCGGCACTGGCCGCGCTGCGCGGCCAGGTCTCGGCGAAGGAGATCCAGAAGCTGGTCCGCAGGCAGGAGCGGCGGGCCCGGGCCGGCCGCGCGGCCAGGACGCTGCTGGTGATCAGCGCGGTCGCGGGCGGTGCCTTCGCCGCCTGGAAGTGGTGGGACAAGCAGGCCAACCCGGACTGGCTGGTCGAGCCGCCCGCCGCCACCGAGGTGCCCGAGACGAGTCGGCTGACGTCCGTTGACGGCAGCGGACAGGCGGTGCTCGACCCCGAGGTCCAGGCGAAGGAGGCCGAGGAGGCCGCCAAGCACGACGAGGGCCACTGACCTCCTAGGCGCCCGACCACGCCCGTGGGGCGGGAGACTTGCCGGTCTCCCGCCCCACGACTGTGTCCGCCTGTCTCCGCCGCGGACGATGACGTTTGCAACGCCCCGTATGTGCGGACCCTGTGCGGACTCTCTTTACGGAGTGCGTCCTTCCGGTCACCGCGATCCCCTTCGCGCCAGCTCAGGGCAAGGGCTCTCTACCCGCGTCCACCGCCCTTTGCGCCGCACGGGGCGCCGCGGTGACCGCCCATGGATCTTGACGGATGCTCACCTTTGCGCAAACTTTTGCAATGTTATCGAGGAGGGAGCGCCCCCGTGATGCACGTCACCGGCCGAGGAGAGCCGGGAATCACCCCCTTGAGCCCTGCTGGGGGACGCGATCGCAGGGCGCCGGCGCGGCTTTGGAACGCGGCCGACATCGAGGAAGGGTGTCCGCAGCGACGGCGAGCGGCGAACGGCCGGACGGCAGCCTCCGCCCGGTGACGGCCCCGGAGCGTCCTGCGGGCCGTTGCAACGTCGCGGCCGACGGCATGAAAAGACCCCTCCGACCAGGTTTCTCCAGGTCAGAGGGGTTTCGATGTGGAGCCTAGGGGAGTCGAACCCCTGACATCTGCCATGCAAAGACAGCGCTCTACCAACTGAGCTAAGGCCCCGGAAGTGGTGCGTCCGATCGGAAGAACCGCGTACCGACGGGCGCCGGAGACCAGAGTACCGGGTCATCCCGGGGATCTCGCAAAAAGATTGGGGGTCCCCGCAGACGACCACTCTCCGTAAGATGCTCGGCGTGGTTCGCTACAGCGAACCACCGTACTTGGGGAAGCGATGGGGAGACGCAATGGACGCCGCACAGCAGGAAGCCACCGCAAGAGCGCGGGAACTGCAGCGGAACTGGTACGGGGAGCCACTGGGGGCGCTCTTCCGTAAGCTCATAGA
Source organism: Streptomyces sp. NPDC006476 (assembly GCF_040612015.1). Classification (NCBI taxonomy): domain Bacteria; kingdom Bacillati; phylum Actinomycetota; class Actinomycetes; order Kitasatosporales; family Streptomycetaceae; genus Streptomyces; species Streptomyces sp. NPDC006476. The sequence goes on from NZ_JBEXPK010000029.1 coordinate 77,184, forward strand.
CGATCTCGGCCTCAACCAGGCTCGTCTCGCGGGGGTTCTGGGCCTGTCCGCTCCGATGCTGTCACAGCTGATGAGCGGTCAGCGGGCGAAGATCGGCAATCCCGCTGTCGTACAGCGGGTGCAGCTGCTGCAGGACCTGGCGGGGCAGGTCGCGGACGGCAGTGTCAGCGCGGCGGAGGCCACCGACCGCATGGAGGAGATCAAGAAGTCCCAGGGGGGATCTGTGCTCAGCAACACCACGACCACGACCAGCAGTTCGGGAGCGCCGACCGTCAAGCGGGTGGTCCGCGAAATCCAGTCGCTGCTGCGGTCCGTGGCCGCCGCGGGCGACATCATCGAGGCCGCGGACACCCTCGCCCCGAGCCACCCGGAACTGGCAGAGTTCCTCCGGGTGTACGGCGCCGGCCGCACCTCCGACGCCGTCGCGCACTACCAGTCCCACCAGAACTGAGCCCGCGGCCCGGTTCGTCGAAGGGGGTTCGGCGGCCGGGCCACGGCAACGAGGGGGAGTCGTATCGCTCATCGAGGGGGAAGCAAGGGGGGTAGCCGAAGGGGGAGGAGCGACGCACAGCCATGGGTGAGGTCTTCGCCGGCCGGTACGAACTGGTCGACCCGATCGGGCGCGGAGGGGTCGGCGCCGTGTGGCGTGCCTGGGACCACCGCCGGCGCCGCTATGTGGCCGCCAAGGTGCTCCAGCAGAGCGACGCGCACTCCCTGCTGCGGTTCGTCCGTGAGCAGGCTCTGCGGATCGATCACCCCCATGTGCTCGCGCCCGCCAGTTGGGCCGCCGACGACGACAAGGTCCTGTTCACCATGGACCTGGTCGCCGGCGGTTCGCTGGTCCATCTGATAGGCGACTACGGTCCCCTGCCCCCCGCGTTCGTCTGCACGCTGCTCGACCAGCTGCTGTCGGGGCTGGCCGCGGTGCACGCCGAGGACGTGGTGCACCGGGACATCAAACCCGCCAACGTGCTGCTGGAGGCCACCGGTACGGGCCGGCCGCGGCTGCGGCTGTCGGACTTCGGCATCGCCATGCGGCTGGGTGAGCCGCGGCTGACGGAGACCAACCTCGTGGTGGGAACGCCCGGTTATCTCGCGCCCGAGCAGATGATGGGCGCGGAACCGGACTTCCCCGCGGACCTGTTCGCCGTCGGTCTGGTCGCGCTGTATCTGCTGGAGGGCGCCAAGCCGGACACGAAGGCGCTCGTGCAGTACTTCGCGGCGCACGGGACGCCGAGCGCGCCCAAGAGCGTTCCCGAGCCGCTGTGGCAGGTCGTGGCGACGCTGCTGCAGCCCGACCCGCAGGCGCGGTTCAGGACCGCTACGGGGGCGCGCAAGGCGCTTGCCGCGGCCAGGGAGCTGCTGCCGGAGCCCGGTCCCGACGACGAGCTGATCGAGATCTTCGACCAGATCGGGCCGCTGCCACCGGGGTTCGCCGCCGAGGGGCCCCTGAAACCGGCGCCCGGAGTCGAGGTCAGGGCGAGCGCCTCCCTCGGCGATGCGTCGTCCACCTCCGGCACGGGTTCTCGTTCCTCCGAGTCCGGCGCGGGCTCTCGTTCCTCCGGGTCCGGCGCAGGATCCGTACCGCCCCGGCCCAGTGCGGGAACCGTTCCGTCCAGTTCCGGCGCGGGTTCTCTGCCGTTCGGAGCAGGTACCGGTTCCGTGTCGTCCGGCCCCGGTACAGATTCCATGCCGTACGGCTCCGGCGCAGACTCCGGGCCGCCTCCTGCCCATACAACCGCCGTACCGTCCGCGGGCGTTGCTCCACCCGTCGACCCGCGCCGGGACACCGGCTCCCAGCCGCAACCGGCCGTCCCCGCTCAGCCGCCCGGCATGTCGGACACCGGCAGCTTCCATCTGCCGCCGCCCCAGGCCACCGTCACCTCCGCCGCTTCCCCCCGAACTCCCGCTCCGCAGGCGCCAGCCGCCCCGCAGCCACCGCCCCACGTACAGGCGCAGGAACAGGGCCAGACACCTCAGGGCGGTCAGCCCTACCCCGCCTACGTCTCCCCCCACGACCCCACGCACGTCCTGTCCTCCCCCCGTGCCGTGCCTCCGGCTCCGCACCAGCGCGACGATGCCTCTACTGCTTCGTACACCGCTCAAGACCGGCAGGTTCCACCTCCCGCGCGGGAAATCGCTCCGCACCTGGTCAACGGCCTCACGCAGGACACCGCGCGCCCCAGCCACCGGGCCGCACGCCGAGCCCGCCGCCCCGGCGGCCCGCCCGCCAAGGTGGCCCTGCCCCTGCTGCTGTTCGCCCTGGTCAGCTACGCGGTCGGCTTCTGGGCCCTGACCCGCGTCTGACGCCTCACGAGGCCCGAACCCGCCGTCGCCCCACGACCGTCCACACCCCGAGCACCACCAGCACCACTGTCCCCGCGCCGATGCCACCCGCGGCGAGTGCCCTCATCGCGGCGCCGCTCCCGCCGCTCCCGCCGTCCCCGGCGGCCGCGCGGTCCTGGGCCGTGACGCCGAAGACGTTCTGCGGGACGGGCTGCCCGGCGTACCCGGGGCCGTCCTGGGCCGCGCCCGTGACCCGGACCCGCAGTGTCAGTCCGAACGGCCCGGTGCCGAAGTCGTCGGCCACCGCGGTGGAGAGGTGGATCGCAAGGTAGTACCAGCCGGCGAAGCGCATGCCGTTGACCTGGTCGGTGGGCGCGTAGCGGTTGGCGTAGGCGACGGGCGGCACCGGGGCCAGGGAGGCCGTGTTCTGGCTGCCGTCGTAGCCGATCTCGATGGCCTCGACGTCGGCGCGCACGGGGTTGTAGAGGGTCATCTGCAGCGCGCCGACCGCGTAACCGCTGCTGTCGCCGCTGTCGTGGCTGCCCAGCTCCGCCACGGCCGAGGGCTGCTGGCCCCAGTCGACGGGGACCTTGTAGAAGAGCGTCTGCCCGGGCGAAATGCCGGCGCGCCAGACGCCCTGCTGTACGGAGACCGCCCGGGCGAACCCCGCGCCGCCCTGGCGCGTGGTGGCCTCGCCGGTGAGTGGGGAGGGGGTGGCGGAGTTCCAGGTCGTGGGCGCGCTGGTCGCGCCGGTCCGGCCGAGGCGCGGCTCGGTCGCGGTGGCCAGTTCCAGGTCCCAGGTGCCGGAGGTCGACCCGTCGGCGTCGGCGCGCTCGACGACCACGTAGTACGGGCCGCCGCCCTCGCACAGGGGCATGCGCGGGGACGTCGTCCGCGCGCCCCAGGCCGTGATGGGACGCGGGCTGCCGGTGATCCCGAAGTTGGCGCTCTCGTAGGAGCAGGAGTTGCCCTGGGAGTTCTGCACCGAGACCTTGATGCCGTCGTTCACGGAGAGCTTGCCGCTGCCGCGCGGTACGGCGGTGACGGCGACGTAGGCGCTGGTGGGGGCGTCGGGTTCGAGGCGGTAGTAGAGCTTCGCGCCTTTGGGGAGGGAGCTGCGGTAGCTCCTGCCGGGGTCGAGGAGGACGGCGTCCGTGGTGCCCGTCGCGCCCTTGACGGTCCGGGCGTCCGCCGCGAACGCGTAGGAGGAGTCCGCCGCCGAGGCGGGCCCCGCCGTCAGCGCCACCGAGACGCACAGCACCGCTCCGGCGGCCGCCACGCGCGCGCGTACCGGAGTCCGGCCGTGCCCCGGTCTCGCGCGCCACCACCCCGTACGCCGCCCCATCACGCGCCACCCCTCGTCGTTGCCCGGACCGTGGGACCGTCGCCCATCCTGCCCCGGGATGCGGCGCGTCATCCGGGCAACGCAAAACCCCGACCGTTCTGACGGCCGGGGTTTTTCAGAATCGGATGTCGGTGCTCACGAACCCGTGGGCACGGAGTCAGTCGCCTCCGTCCACAGATCCTGCTCGGCGCGATCCGCCTGGATCTGGCGGTACACGAGGAGCCCGCCGATGGCGGCCAGTGCGACCAGGAGAAGCTTCTTCACCGCGCGACCTCGTCTTTCCTTGACGTAGGGGACCTCTGGCGCCCGACTATACACACCGACCGATACCGATCGGTGACCTGCGTCCGGCCTCAACTCCCGGTCCCGATACCGCAGTAGAACCGGAGCCGACCGCTCCGATCTGAGGGTGATCACACCTCCACGGACAGCGACTTTGGTCCCTCTTAGGGGATTCTTCTCCACTTTTCTGGCTGTTTGCACCCATCCGGGTGGTGTTCATCCGAAGATCGACGCGCCACGGGCGTCGGTCCACCACTTCCCGGCCCCCATACACATCATGAGGAAAGTACGCAAATCGCCCAACCCGAAAGTGAGGGGCCATGGCCCGGAACCAGGTCATGAAGCTGTGGACCACCATCGTCACCGTCTTCTTCGCGCTGTGTGCGACGCTCGGACTCGCCACCTCGACCGCCACCGCGGCCGTAGCGCAGACCGAGGCGACCGGCAACAGCACGAGCGGCACCGCGCACCACGTGACGATGCCGACACCGTCCCAGCACAGGTCCTGGTTCTTCGCACGAGCCCTGCCCCCCACGATGAAGCAGCGCATCCGGGCCGAGGCCCACGGCAAGTCCCCGAGCTGCCGCCACCGTCCCCGCACGGACGCCGACGCGAGCGCGGAAGCTCTTCTGTCCGAACAGGCCACCGCCCTCTGCGCCCCGGCGGACCTCGCCACGGTTCCCCTTCAGCGCTGAGACACCGCTCCTCTTCGCTGCCGGCCGATCGTCCTCGATACCGGCCGACCCTCTTCGGAACTGAGAATCAACGCCTCTTCTCCCTCCCCGACGCACCCGACGTAACGGCGAACTTGCGTACACACAACCGCCTGTTGAAGACCTCCAGCCGTATGCCGGCCGGAGGTCCTCACGTCGTGGTGCACCCTTGATCGCCCCCTCTGGGCGGCCCGTAGCCTGGGCCCATGCCCCACATCCTCGTCGTCACCGCCGTCCACCCCCCATCGGCCGAGTTATTGGGGGACGCCTACAAGTCTCTGTACGCCCAGGAGCTCCCCGAGGGCTGGGAGTGGCACTGGGTGGTCCAGGAGGACGGCAGGACGGACGCGGTGCGCCCCTGCGTCCCCGACGACGATCGGGTGACCTTTCTCCAGGGGCGGCCCGGCGGTCCGGGAGTCGCCCGGACCATCGCCCTCGCGCACACCGAGGCCGCGTACGTGAAAGTGCTGGACGCCGACGACCTGCTCACGGCGGGGGCGCTGGCGCGCGACCTGGCGGCTCTCGAGGCCGACCCGACAATCGGCTGGGCGACGTCACGCGCCCTTGACCTGCTGCCGGACGGTTCGACCGTCGGCTTTGCCGACGACCCCGACGAGGGCCCCCTCGAGCGCGGGACCGTGCTCGACTTCTGGCGGGCGAACGATTTCCGCGCCCAGATCCACCCCGCGACCCTCTTCGTCCGACGGGACCTGCTGCTGGCGCTCGGCGGGTGGATGGCCCTGCCCGCCTCCGAGGACACAGGACTGCTGCTGGCGCTGAACGGCGTGAGCCGGGGCTGGTTCACCCGCGAGCCGGGGCTGCTCTACCGGAAGTGGGAGGGACAGGTGACCGGCCAGGCGGCGCATGTGGACCCGGCCGAGCGGGCGGCGCGCATGGCGGTGGTGGAGGAGAGGGCACGGGCTCTCGCCTCCCTCGGCTGGAGCTATTCGGCGTCCTGAGCGCCCTGAGCGCCCTGAGCACGTCCCGCCGCCGCGAGCCACTGGGCGACCCGGCGCACGGTCGTCTCGTCGAGCCGGTCCACGACGGCCTCCACGGCCGCCCAGTCGTCCTGAGTGAGGTCGTAGAGTCCCGCCTTGCCCAGGCCTGCCATGATGACCTGCTGCCGTCGGTCGTCCATGCGCTCCGTGAGCCTGCTCGGCTTCTCCGGGCCCGTGGGAGAAACCTCGGCCGTCGCGGCGGGCGCCGTGGCCGTGGAGACGTCGTAGCGCTGCCAGGCTCCGTTCTTCGGGCCCCACAGGCTGACCGTCAGGTCCTCTCCACGCGCGCGTACCGTGTGCGCCATCTCGCCGAGGGCGTACTGGACGGGGGCGCGGTGGGGTGATTCCGCGCACGTCCGCCAGGAGGCCGAGGAGGGCCGGTAGGAGAGCGCGACCCAGCGCGGGGCGCCGGTCGGCTGCGGACTCTCGGGACGTGTCTCCACGGAATCACCCCTTCGGAGGCTGCACGGCAGGGTGACCATAGCTGACGACCCGTCAGATAACCAGGCCGCCCTTCCGCCTGTTCTCTTCACGCCCGACATGTCACCCTGCCCGCGCCTGCGGCCCCCGCACACGGCGACAGCGGCTTCAGGGGCGACAGGTCGAGTGCACGTCCTGACAGGGAGGCGGAGATGAGCGAAGTCGAAGAGGTGGGTACGACGAGGTCCACGGAGTCGCTCAGCACGGCGCACCGCACCCGCGCGCGGAGCGCGTACGACCGCGCCGTAGCCGCATGCCGGCACGCCGGCACGCCGGAGTGGACCAGTCCGACGCCGAGCTCGTGCCGAAGAGCCCTGTCGGGCGGGCCGCCCACGCCCTGCGCCTCTGTGCCCAGTCGCTCGACGCGCTCACCGTCGCCACCGCCGACCCGGCCGCCGACGCCCGCTGCGCACGGAACGCGGCCGCCACGGCCGCACTGGCCGCTCAGGTGGCCCAGGCGGCGGACGGTGACGGATCCCTCGCCGCGCTGCAAGCCGCTCTCGCCGCCTCGCGGGCCGCGGCGGTCGCGGCCGGTGGAGTAGCGGCGGGCCGAGACATCGCACTCAATGCGGCTGCCGACAAAGCGGAAGAACTCGCGGTGGTCGCGGCTTGCGAGGCGGGGTGGATGTGAAGCGGACACCCAGGACCAGGCCGTGTTTCACGTGAAACCGATGTTTCACGTGAAACATCGGCGGGCGCATCCCCGGATGCCCGCGCCGTTCGGCGCCGGTCCCTCCCCTCGTGGGGACCGGCGCCGAACGCCACGGATCTCTCGGACTCAGCCGGCCGGGTCGGCGCCACCCTCCGGGTCTCCCGATGAAAGCTGGCCGAGAACCGATGGCGCCAGGCGCTGCCCCTCCGAACGCTGAGCCGATGGCCTGCGTGGACGAAGCGTGATGCGTTGGCTACCCGGTCGGGATCCTGCCAGTTCGGCGCGCCGTCGAGGAGATTCCGGTCACCTTCCGCTCTCTTAAGCCGCAGGTCAGCCGTATAAAGTGAGTTTTCCGGTCCGGATGTCAAACGCGGGGGAGGTTAGGGGTGGAGGCCTTTAGTCCCGACTCAGGGGCGCGTACAGCCTTCGCGGAACGGCTCGCGCTGCTGTACAAGGAGGCCGGTAATCCTCCCCTCGCGCGGGTCGCCGAGGCGGTCGTACAGCTGCAGCGGGTCGACGAGCGAGGGCGGCCCGTGCGGGTGTCCGCCCAGCGGATCAGTGACTGGCGACGGGCGAAGAACGTGCCGGCTCAGTTCGCCGCCCTCGCTGCTGTGCTGCACATCCTGATCCCCCAGGCCCGCCGAGCGCGGCCCGCTCCGGTGTCCGCGGGGCTGTACGACATGACTCAGTGGCAGCGCCTGTGGGAGCGCGCCGTGGCCGACCCGGCCGGGGAGCGGCCAGCCACACCGACAGCTGCGGAGGAAGGGCCGCCGACCGAGGCTCCCGCCGTCACCGGGGTGTGTCCGTACCGGGGTCTGGCTTCCTATCGCGAGCAGGACGCCCGCTGGTTCTTCGGCCGGGAACGGAGCACCGATTCTCTCGTCGACCAGCTCCGCACGGTGGAGCGGACGGGCGGCCTGATCATGCTCGTCGGCGCTTCCGGGGCGGGGAAGTCCTCCTTGCTGCACGCCGGCCTGGTGCCCGCGCTGCAGAACGGCGTACTGAGGGACGAGGGCATCGGTACGACGACGGTCGTCCAGTTCGTGCCGGGGGCGGACCCCCTCGGGGAGCTGACCGGACGAATACCCGAACTCGCGGACGTCCTCACCGCGGCGGAGCCGGGAACCGAGGAGTTCACCCGGGACGTGCGCGAGGCAGCCGCGGTCTGGGGCAAGCGAGAGAGCTCCGGCATGAGCCGCCCGGTCGTCATCGTCGACCAGTTCGAGGAGGCTTTCACCCTCTGCTCGGACGAAACGGCCCGCCGCGTCTTCGTGCAGACCCTGGACGCCGCCTGCTCACCCGCGGGCCCCGACGAAGCGGCGCCCGTCCTCGTGGTCCTCGGCATCCGTGCCGACTTCTACGAGCAGTGCCTCTCCCATCCCGAGCTGGCCGACGCACTCCAGCACCGGCACATGGTGCTCGGCCCGCTCACATCCGCGGAGCTGCGCGAGGCGGTCACCGGTCCCGCCAAGGCCGTCGGACTGGAGCTGGAGCCGGGGCTGGCGGAGCTGATCGTGCGCGAGGTGAGCGCCGACGGGCCCCGCGGGGCACATGACGCCGGTGTGCTGCCTCTGCTGTCCCACGCCCTGCTCGCCACCTGGCAGCGGCGCAAGGCGGGGCGGCTGACGCTGGCCGGCTACCGGGCGGCCGGCGGCATCCAGGGCGCGGTGGCGGCGACCGCCGAGCGCGCCTGGTCCGGTCTGGACCCGGCAGCCCGAGCGGCCGCGCGACTGCTGCTGCTGAGGCTGGTTCGGCTGGGCGAGGACACCCAGGCCACCCGGCGGCGCGGGACGCGGCGCCAGCTGGCGCGGGAGTCGACGGACCCCGCAGCGACGGAGGAGTCGCTCGAGGCTCTGGTGCGCGCCCGGCTGGTGACCCTGGACGCGGAGACCGTCGAGATCACCCATGAGGCGCTGCTGCATGCCTGGCCGCGGCTGCGGGACTGGATCGACGAGGACAGGAACGGCAACCTGCTGCGCCAGCAGCTGGAGGAGGACGGCCGGGCCTGGGAGGCCTCCGCCAGGGACTCCTCGCTGCTGTACCGGGGCTCCCGGCTGGAGCAGGCCCGCGGCTGGGCCAGATCGGCGGGCGACACCTTTCTGACCCGCAGCGCGATGGACTTCCTCACCGCCTCCGTGCGACTGCGCAAGCGCACCCTGCTGATCAGCCGCGCCGCCGTCTCGGCGCTGGTCGTGCTCGCCGTCGTCGCCGTCGGCTCCGCCGTCGTCGCCCGGCAGCAGCGCGACGACGCCGTCTTCCAGCAGGTGCTCGCCGAGGCCGACCGCGTCCAGGCCGCGGACCCATCGCTGTCGGCCCAGCTCGACCTGGTCGCCCATCGACTGCGCGGAGATGACAAGGGCACGCGCAATCGTCTGATCTCCATCGTGAACGCGCCCCTGGCCACCCCCCTCCTCGGCCACACCGGCGCCGTCTACCTGACCACGTTCAGCCCGGACGGACGGTTGCTGGCCACCGCCAGCTACGACCACACGGTCCGGTTGTGGGACGTCAGCGACCGGACCCGGCCCAAGCCGCTGGGCAAGCCCCTCACCGGCCACACGAGCTGGGTGAGCAGCGCCGTCTTCAGCCCGGACGGCCGCACACTGGCCAGTGCCGGGGACGACGGCACCGTACGGCTGTGGGACGTCAGCGACCCGCGCCACCCGCACTCCCTGGGCCCTTCGGTGACGGGACACGACGGCACGATCTTCCTGGCCGCCTTCAGCCCCGACGGGCACACGTTGGCCACCGCAGACGAGGACCACACCGTACGGCTGTGGAACGTGACCGACCCTCGCCGCCCGGTCTCGCTCACCACGCTGAAGGGGCACACCGACTCGGTTCGTTCGATCGCGTTCAGCCGGGACGGCAGGACCCTGGCGTCCGGCGGCGACGACAACACGATCCGTCTGTGGGACGTGAGCAACCCGCGGGCTCCGCGCTCCGTGGGCACGCCCCTCACTGGCCACACCCAGACCGTGCACTCCGTCGCCTTCAGCCCCGACGGCAGGACTCTCGCCAGCGGCAGCTCGGACGACACGGTCCGGCTGTGGAACGTCACCGACCGGGAGCACGCGAGCTCCCTCGGTGAGCCTCTGATCGGCCACACCGGCCCTGTGTGGTCCGTGGCCTTCAGTCCGGACGGCTCGATGATCGCGGCGGGCAGCGCGGACAGCACGGCGAGCCTGTGGAACGTCAGCAATCCCGCCTACCCCTCGCAGGTCGGTGAGCCGCTCGCGGGCAGCAGCGGTGAGATGTACGCCGTCGGCTTCAGCCCCGACGGGCGGACACTGGCCACCGGCAGCGGGGACAGCAAGGTCCGTCTGTGGTCGATACCGGCGTCGGACATGATCGGCCGGATCGGGGCGTTCAGCCGGGACGGGAAGGTGCTGGCCACCGCCGCGGAGGACGGCAGGATCCGGCTGTGGAACGTGACCGAGCCGGCGCGCCCCGTTGCGCTGGGCGAGCCCTTCGCGACCAAGGACCGCACCCCCCGCTCGATGGTGTTCTCACCCGACGACCGCACCCTCGTCGCGCTGACGGGAACCACGAACTCGGTCCAGCTGTGGAACGTCGCCGATCCCGCACACCCCGTCCCGTACGGCCCGGCCGTCGAACTGCTGACCCGGTACGCCGGCGCCGACGCGCTGGCCCTCAGCCCCGACGGGCGCACGCTGGCGGTCGACCACGACGACCGGACCATCCAGTTGCTCGACATCGGCGACCCGGCCCACCCCCGCCGGCTGGGCAAGCCCCTCACCGGCCACACCGGCTACGTCAACGCCCTCGCCTACAGCCCCGACGGCCGCACCCTCGCCAGCGGCAGCGCGGACGGCACCGTACGGCTGTGGAACGTCACCGACCCCCGGCGGCCGCGCCTGACGGGCTCTCCGCTCACCGGGCATCTGGGCCCCGTCAACACGCTCGCCTACAGCCTGGACGGCCGCACCCTGGCCAGTGGCAGCGACGACGACACGGTCCGCCTGTGGAACGTCACCGACCCGTCCCGGGCGAGGATCCTGGGCTCCCCGCTCACCGGACACACCGAGGCGGTGGTGTCCCTGACGTTCAGCCGGGACGGCCGCACCCTGGCGAGCGGCGGCAACGACAACACCGTGCGGCTGTGGAACGTCGCCGACCCCTCGGACGCGGCGCCCATCGGCCAGTCGATGAGCCCGAACGCCAAGACCGGCAACTTCCTTGCTTTCAGCCCCAGAAGCCATCTCCTCGGCATCTCCAGCGGCGCCGACACGGTCCGCCTGTGGAACCTCGACGTCGACGCCGCCGTACGCCACATCTGCTCCACCACCCGGGGCGTACTGACGCCGCAGAAGTGGCACGAGTACTTGCCGCGGCTGTCGTACGACCCTCCGTGCGCGGAGGACTGAGAGCGGAACCCGGTGATCCGGATCACAACTCTCGGTTCGCCCCGAGCAGTTGGCTCCCGCCGGACAACCGACCTTGTTACCCTTGGCCATAGCCCGACCGCTGGTGCATCCCCCGTCGCCAGCGGTCGGGCGTTTTCGTACCCGCCCCCGGTCGGTGTCACCCGGGAACGGCTTGGTGTCACCCGGAGACGCGAAAGACCCCCGGCCCGAATGGACTGGGGGTCTTTTGCCTGGTGGGGCTAACAGGATTTGAACCTGTGGCCTCATCCTTATCAGGGATGCGCTCTAACCAACTGAGCTATAGCCCCGCCGCGCTCTGCGGTGTGTGTCCCGCGCGCTGACTCCTGAAGATTAGCGCACGACGTGGGCAGTCCCAAAATCGATAGTCCCGCTCCGCTGAGCGGGGCCCTCACTCGTCCTCGGCGAGCGTCAGCTCGACGCCTCCCACGAAGCCCGCGGACAGGTTGTAGATGAACGCGCCGAGGGTCGCGAGCGCCGTCGCGAGGACGACGTCGATGACCGCGATGATCGACGTGAACATCAGGACATGCGGCAGCGACAGGAAGGACTGCAGGTCGAAGCCGTTGGACTCGTTGGAGCCGGTCGCCTCCGAGATGGTGCCGCCGACGGTCGAGAACACGCCCATCGCGTCCATGACCATCCACAGCACGGCGGACGCCACGATCGTGCAGATGCCGAGCGCGATGGAGAGCAGGAAGCTCACCTTCATCACCGACCACGGATCGGCCTTCGCCACGCGCAGACGTGCCTTGCGGATGCGGGGCGTGGTGCGCGCGCCGGTGCGAGGACGGCGTACGGCGCCGGTGGCCGACTGCGTCTGGCTCGGGTAGGCCTGCGGCGGGTGGTACGGCCCGGCGGGCTGCTGCGGCTGCCGCTCGCCGGGGAGCGGCGAGGCCGACTGCTGCGGCGGAGCCGGCTGGGCCGGAGGCTGGTGCTTGGTCTGGCCCGCTCCGGCCGGCTGCTGAGCCTGCGCGCCCCGGGTGTCCGTCACAGTTCCCCCCTGTGATCCATGCGCGTCGGCGGAGGGCGGACTGGTCGGTTCCACCTCCACCTTGCGCAGTTGAGTCGTGTGCGGATCGGACGCACGCGCGGCGGAGCCACGGCCGCCGCCGTCCGTTTCCGTACCCGTGGGGGTACCGGCCGATCCGGCGCCCGTGGCTCCGCTCACGATGACTCTCTCCTCGTGCTACTCGGCCGAGGGCGCCTCACCCTCGTCCGTGCCGGTGGTCACGGCACCCTCCGCGGTCTCGTCCACGGCCACGTCGCCGTCGACTTCCTCCGCCTCACGTCCCGCCTCGGCGTTACGAGCGATGCCGACGACGGCATCGCGCTTGCCCAGGTTGATCAGTTGGACGCCCATGGTGTCACGGCCCGTCTCCCTGACCTCGTTGACTCGCGTACGAATCACACCGCCCGACAGTGTGATGGCGAGGATCTCGTCGGTCTCCTCGACCACCAGCGCGCCGACGAGCGAGCCGCGGTCCTCGACGATCTTGGCGGCCTTGATACCCAGACCGCCGCGACCCTGGACGCGGTACTCGTCAACGGCGGTCCGCTTCGCGTACCCACCGTCTGTGGCAGTGAACACGAACGTACCGGGTCGAACAACATTCATCGAGAGCAGCTGGTCTCCCTCACGGAAACTCATGCCCTTGACACCCGAGGTGGCACGGCCCATGGGCCGCAGTGCCTCGTCGGTGGCGGTGAACCTGATCGACTGTGCCTTCTTGCTGATCAGAAGCAGATCGTCCTCGGCCGAGACGAGTTCGGCACCGATCAGTTCGTCATCGGAACCGTCCTCCGTCTCCCGGAGGTTGATGGCGATGACACCGCCGGAACGGGGCGAATCGTAATCCTTCAGAGGCGTCTTCTTGACCAGACCGCCCTTGGTGGCCAGCACCAGGTAGGGCGCCGCGTCGTAGTCGCGGATGGCGAGGATCTCGGCGATCGCCTCGTCCGGCTGGAAGGCGAGCAGGTTCGCCACGTGCTGGCCGCGCGCGTCACGGCCGGCGTCGGGAAGCTCGTACGCCTTCGCCCGGTAGACCCGGCCCTTGTTGGTGAAGAACAGCAGCCAGTGGTGCGTGGTGGAGACGAAGAAGTGGTCGACGATGTCGTCTTCCTTCAGCTTCGTGCCGCGCACGCCCTTGCCGCCGCGCTTCTGGGCTCGGTAGTCGTCCGTCTTGGTGCGCTTGACGTAGCCGCCGCGCGAGACGGTGACGACGATGTCCTCCTCGGCGATGAGGTCCTCGATGGACATGTCGCCGTCGTAGGGCACCAGCATGGTCTTGCGGTCGTCGCCGTACTTCTCGACGATCGCGGCGAGTTCCTCGCTGACGATGCCGCGCTGGCGGACCGGGGAGGCCAGGATCTCGTTGTACTCGTTGATCTTCGCCTGGAGTTCGTCGTGCTCCTGGACGATCTTCTGCCGCTCCAGGGCCGCGAGGCGGCGCAGCTGCATCTCGAGGATGGCGTTGGCCTGGATCTCGTCGATCTCCAGGAGGTCCATCAGGCCCGTGCGCGCGATCTCGACGGTCTCACTGCGCCGGATCAGCGCGATGACCTCGTCGATGGCGTCCAGGGCCTTCAGCAGGCCGCGCAGGATGTGCGCCCGCTCCTCGGCCTTGCGCAGCCGGAAGCGCGTACGGCGGACGATGACCTCGATCTGGTGCGTCACCCAGTGCCGGATGAACGCGTCCAGCGACAGGGTGCGCGGCACGCCGTCGACCAGCGCCAGCATGTTGGCGCCGAAGTTGGTCTGCAGGTCCGTGTGCTTGTAGAGGTTGTTCAGGACGACCTTGGCGACCGCGTCCCGCTTGAGCACGATGACCAGGCGCTGGCCGGTGCGCGAGGACGTCTCGTCGCGGACGTCCGCGATGCCGCCGATCTTGCCGTCCTTGACCAGGTCGGCGATCTTCTGCGCGAGGTTGTCGGGGTTGACCTGGTAGGGCAGTTCCGTGACCACCAGGCACTGGCGGTTCTGGATCTCCTCAACCTCGACGACCGCTCGCATGGTGATCGAGCCGCGGCCCGTGCGGTAGGCCTCCTCGATGCCCTTGCGGCCCACCACCAGGGCGCCGGTGGGGAAGTCGGGGCCCTTGATGCGCTCGATCAGGGCGTCCAGGAGCTCCTCGTGCGAGGCCTCCGGGTTCTCCAGGTACCACTGGGCGCCGGCGGCGACCTCACGCAGGTTGTGCGGCGGGATGTTGGTGGCCATGCCGACCGCGATACCGGCCGAGCCGTTGATCAGCAGGTTCGGGAAACGGGCGGGCAGGACGGTCGGCTCCTGGGAGCGGCCGTCGTAGTTGTCCATGAAGTCGACGGTTTCCTCGTCGATGTCACGGACCATCTCCATCGACAGCGGCGCCATCTTGCACTCGGTGTAGCGCATGGCCGCCGCCGGGTCGTTGCCCGGAGAGCCGAAGTTGCCGTTGGAGTCCACCAACGGCATCCGCATCGACCACGGCTGCGCGAGACGGACCAGCGCGTCGTAGATCGAGGAGTCGCCGTGCGGGTGGTAGCTGCCCATGACGTCGCCGACGACACGGGCGCACTTGTAGAAGCCGCGCTCGGGGCGGTAGCCGCCGTCGTACATGGCGTACAGGACCCGTCGGTGGACGGGCTTGAGACCGTCCCGGACGTCGGGCAGCGCGCGGGACACGATGACGGACATCGCGTAGTCCAGGTACGAGCGCTGCATCTCCGTCTCGAGCCCGACGGGCTCGATGCGCATCACGAGGTCGCCGCCCTCTTCAGGGGTGACAGGAGTGTTCTCGTCGGCCATTGCTGGTGAAGATCCTTCCTGGTGCGGTCAGCTGAGACCGACTCAGATGTCGAGGAAGCGGACGTCCTTGGCGTTGCGCTGGATGAACTGGCGCCGGGCCTCGACGTCCTCGCCCATCAGCACCGAGAACAGGTCGTCGGCCTGGGCGGCGTCATCGAGGGTGACCTGGCCGAGCACGCGGTGCTCCTGGTCCATGGTCGTCACGCGCAGCTCCTCGGCGTTCATCTCACCGAGGCCCTTGAAGCGCTGGATGGTGTCTTCCTTGATGCGCTTGCCGCGCTGCCGGCCGAGCTCCACCAGGGCGTCGCGCTCGCGGTCGGAGTAGGCGTACTCGACCTCGTCCCGGCCCCACTTGAGCTTGTAGAGCGGGGGACGCGACAGGAACACGTGTCCGGCCTCGACCAGCGGGCGCATGAAGCGGAACAGGAAGGTCAGCAGCAGGGTGCTGATGTGCTGGCCGTCGACGTCGGCGTCCGCCATCAGGATGATCTTGTGATAGCGCAGCTTCTCGATGTCGAAGTCCTCGTGAACTCCGGTGCCGAAGGCCGAGATCAGCGCCTGGATCTCCTGGTTCTGCAGGATCTTGTCGATCCTGGCCTTCTCGACGTTGAGGATCTTGCCGCGGATCGGGAGGATCGCCTGGTACTGCGGGTTGCGGCCGGACTTGGCCGAGCCGCCGGCGGAGTCACCCTCGACGATGAAGATCTCGCACTTGGTCGGATCGTTCGACTGGCAGTCCGAGAGCTTGCCCGGCAGCGACGCCGACTCCAGCAGGCCCTTGCGGCGGGTCAGGTCACGGGCCTTGCGGGCCGCCACGCGCGCGGTGGCCGCCTGGATGCCCTTGCGGATGATGTCCGCCGCCTCGACCGGGTTGCGGTCCAGCCAGTCGTTGAGGTGCTCGTAGACCGCCCGCTGCACGAAGGTCTTGGCCTCCGTGTTGCCGAGCTTGGTCTTCGTCTGGCCCTCGAACTGCGGCTCGCTCAGCTTCACCGAGATGATCGCGGTCAGACCCTCGCGGATGTCGTCACCCGTGAGGTTGTCGTCCTTCTCGCGCAGCAGCTTCTTGTCGCGCGCGTACTTGTTGATGAGCGAGGTCAGGGCCGCGCGGAAGCCCTCCTCGTGCGTGCCGCCCTCGTGCGTGTGGATGATGTTGGCGAAGGAGTACACGCCCTCGCTGTAACCGCTGTTCCACTGCATCGCGACCTCGAGGGACAGGCTCTTGTCCTTGTCCTCCGCCTCGAGGTCGATGACGGTGTTGTGCACCACGTCTCCCTTGCGGGAGTTGAGGTACTTCACGAAGTCGACGATGCCGCCCTCGTAGTGGTACGTGACGGTCTTGACCTCGGCCTTCTCGTCCGCACCGGCCTCGTCGGCACCGGAGGTCGCCTTCGCCGACTCGCGCTCGTCAGTGAGTTTGATCGTCAAACCCTTGTTGAGGAACGCCATCTCCTGGAAGCGCCGCGAGAGCGTCTCGAAGGAGTACTCGGTGGTCTCGAAGATGTCCGGGTCGGCCCAGAAGGTGACCGAGGTGCCGGTCTCCTCGATGGCCTCGTGCTTGGCCAGCGGCGCCGTCGGGACGCCCAACTTGTAGTCCTGCGTCCAGCGGTGACCGTCGGTCCTCACCTCGACGGCGACCTTCGACGACAGCGCGTTCACGACGGAGACACCCACGCCGTGCAGACCGCCGGAGACCGCGTAGCCGCCGCCGCCGAACTTGCCGCCCGCGTGCAGCACGGTCAGCACGACCTCGAGGGCCGGCTTGCCCTCTGAGGCGACGATGCCCACCGGGATGCCACGACCGTTGTCGACGACGCGCACGCCGCCGTCCGGGAGGATCGTGACGTCGATGGTGTCCGCGTAGCCGGCCAGTGCCTCGTCGACCGAGTTGTCGACGACCTCGTACACGAGGTGGTGCAGCCCCCGCTCACCGGTCGAACCGATGTACATACCGGGGCGCTTGCGGACCGCGTCCAGCCCCTCGAGGACGGTGATGGCGCTGGCGTCGTACGAGGCGGTGGCCTCGCCGTTCGACGAGGTCACCGCGCCGTTCTCGCCGGCGTCGGTGGACGGGATGTTCTCGTTGGGGTTGCCGGAATCGGCCACGAAGCGCCCTTTCTGGCACAGCACGAGCCGGGCTCGTCGGCGGGTTGCCGGAGCGGCTGCGGCATGTTGCGTCGGTAAGCCTTGATCAGCGTTGCTCAGCTTTTCCCGGGCGGTCCCCACGAATGGGGCGGGATTAGCTTCCAGTCTACCGGTAGCGCCGACAGTGATGGGGGTTTGCCGGTACCTGAGTCCTCATGTGGCGCCCTCAACCGGTCTCGTCCGACTCCCCATATGCGGAGCGGGGCTCCAAGAGGCTCACGCAGGCACTCAGCGCTTTCGGCTGTCAACCCCTGGCTACTTGGGAGTCAGGTCGCGATTCGCAACCGCGTGCGGTCGTACGACAAGGCGCCCCCCGGCGGTACGACGGCACCGCCGCGGGGGGCCCGGATGTGAGGTCTGTCACCCGTAGGTATCGCCGGGTCCGGTGCTGCCCGGGGCGCGCAGGGGACCGTAGCGACGGGAGGGGCCACTGGGGCCGTTCACCTTGATCACCCTCACCGCACCGTGCCCCAGGTCCTCGTTGAGCCGGGCGACCAGGGTGGGGGCCAGCAGGCGCAGGTTCGTCGCCCAGGCCGTGGAGTCGCAGCGCACGAAGAGCACCCGCTCGTCCTCGTCGTACTTCTCCGGTACGCAGTGCTTGGCCACGTCCTCGCCGACGATCTGCGGCCAACGGCCCATCACCCCGCCCACCGCGGCCGGCGTCTCCCAACCCCGTTCGGTGATCAGCCGGTTGATCGCGGCGCCCAGCGCCATGGGGTCGCGTCCGTCGGCGCGCGCGCCGGAGCGCAGTCCCCCGCGCCGCGCCTGCTTCTTCTGCTGCGCCGCGTCCCCCCGCGCGCGTGCCGCTTCCTTCGCCGCCCTGAGCGCCACGCGCGCGAGGTCGACGCCACTGGGCTCGGCGGGCTTGTCAGGGGTGGGTTCCCGGTCCGTCATACGCGCTCCACCGTCCCGTCCGCCACGGAGAACCGGGTACCCGCCAGCACGTGCGGTACGTCGTCGTCTACCGCGGCCGTCACCAGCACCTGCTCGCCGGGCGCGACCAGTTCGGCCAGCCGTTCCCGGCGGCGGGTGTCCAACTCGGCGAAGACGTCGTCGAGGACCAGCACCGGTTCGTTGCCCTCGGCGCGCAGCAGGTCGTAGGAGGCCAGGCGCAGCGCCAGCGCGTACGACCAGGACTCGCCGTGCGAGGCGTAGCCCTTGGCCGGCAACTGGCCCAGTTTGAGCAGCAGATCGTCCCGGTGCGGTCCCACGAGGGTGACGCCCCGCTCGATCTCCTGCTTGCGCGCCTCGACGAGCGCCGCCGTCAACTGCTCGTACAGGTCCTCGCGCGTGTGTGCCTCACCGGGTGCCGACGGCTTGTAGTCGAGGGCGATCGGGCCGCCGCCGGGGGCCAGTTGCTCGTAGGCCTTGTCGGCGAGCGGCTGGAGCGCGGCGATCAGGTCGAGGCGCTGTGCGAGCAACTCGGCGCCCACGCGGGCGAGATGCTGGTCCCACACGTCCAGGGTGGACAGATCCATGGAACGGCCACCGTGCCGCCGGGCGAGGGCGGCCGACTTCAGCAGGGTGTTGCGCTGCTTGAGCACCCGCTCGTAGTCGGAGCGGACGCCGGCCATGCGCGGGGAACGGGCGGTGATCAGCTCGTCGAGGAAACGACGCCGCTCGCCGGGGTCGCCCTTGACCAGGGCGAGATCCTCGGGCGCGAACAGCACGGTCCGTACGATGCCGAGCACGTCACGAGGTCTGACCTGCGAGGACCTGTTGATGCGGGCCCGGTTGGCCTTGCCGGGGTTCAGCTCCAGCTCGACCAGCTGCTGCCGCTCGCCCTGCCTGACCTGTGCCCGGATCACCGCACGGTCGGCGCCCACGCGCACCAGGGGGGCGTCGGAGGCGACCCGGTGGCTGCCGAGGGTGGCGAGGTAGCCGACCGCCTCGACGAGGTTGGTCTTGCCCTGGCCGTTGGGGCCGACGAAGGCGGTGACGCCCGGGTCGAGCGGGACTTCGACCCGGGCGTACGAGCGGAAGTCGGCCAGCGACAGATGCGTGACGTGCATGGTCGGTCGCCGACCTCCCCCAGGTTGTGGACTGCTCGCGCAGCCCTGTGGATTACTTCGTCTCGACCGCGTGGCCGCCGAACTGGTTCCGCAGCGCCGCGATCATCTTCATCTGCGGAGAGTCCTCCTGGCGCGACGCGAACCGCGCGAAGAGGGAGGCCGTGATCGCCGGGAGCGGCACGGCGTTGTCGATGGCTGCTTCCACAGTCCAGCGTCCCTCGCCGGAGTCCTGTGCAAAACCCTTCAGCCTGTCCAGGTGCTCGTCCGCGTCGAGGGCGTTGACCGCCAGGTCCAGCAGCCAGGAACGGATGACCGTGCCCTCCTGCCAGGAGCGGAAGACCTCGCGCACGTCCGTGACGGAGTCGACCTTCTCCAGCAGCTCCCAGCCCTCGGCGTAGGCCTGCATCATCGCGTACTCGATGCCGTTGTGGACCATCTTCGCGAAGTGGCCCGCGCCGACCTTGCCGGCGTGCACCGCGCCGAACGTCCCTTCGGGCTTGAGGGCGTCGAAGACCGGCCGCACCTTGGCGACGTTCTCCGCGTCGCCGCCGTACATCAGCGCGTAGCCGTTCTCCAGGCCCCAGACGCCGCCGGAGACACCGCAGTCGACGAAGCCTATGCCCTTGGCCGCGAGCTCCTCGGCGTGCTTCTCGTCGTCCGTCCAGCGGGAGTTGCCGCCGTCCACGACGACGTCGCCCGGCTCAAGAAGCTCGGCCAACTCGTCGATCGTCGACTGGGTGGGGGCACCGGCCGGGACCATCACCCAGACCACGCGCGGGGCCGCGAGGCTCTCCACAAGCTCTTTCAGGCTGTGGACATCCGCGACGTCCGGGTTGCGGTCGTATCCGACGACGGTGTGGCCCGCGCGGCGGATCCGCTCGCGCATGTTGCCGCCCATCTTGCCGAGGCCGACGAGACCGAGCTCCATCAGTGTTGATCCTTAGGTTGCTGTGTGGCGTGTGAGGCACCTGTTCGTACCCACGTCCGAGCCTAAACCCGGACGCTCACGCACAGCTGTGGGCATACACGCTCAGATGTACGCCCCGACCTGCGGGTTTTCCCAAGGCCGGGAAGACCTTCTCCACGGCCTGTGGACAACTCCCGCCGCGTCAGCCGCTCAGCCGGACCGGCATGATCAAGTACTTGTAGGCCTCGTCCGCCTCCGCGTCCAGGGCCGGCTTGCCGCTCAGCAGGGCGGGCTTCGTGGACGTGGTGAAGGAGAGCTGGGCGACGGGGGAGTCGATCGCGCTCAGGCCGTCCAGCAGGAAGGTCGGGTTGAAGGCGATCGAGATGTCGTCGCCCTCCAGCTGCGCGTCGACCCTCTCCACAGCCTGTGCGTCGTCGCTGGAGCCGGCCTCCAGGATGAGCACGCCCTGCTCGAAGCTGAGCCGCACCGGGGTGTTGCGCTCGGCGACCAGGGCCACGCGCTTGACGGCCTCCACGAACGGGGCGGTCTCGATCACGGCGATCGAGTTGAACTCCGTCGGGAACAGCGTGCGGTACTTCGGGAGGTCGCCCTCGAGAAGACGGGTGGTCGTGCGCCGCCCGGCGCCCTCGAAACCGATCAGGCCCTCGCCCGCGCCCGAGCCGGACAGCGCCAGGGTCACGCTGTCACCGCTGGTCAGCGCCTTGGCCGTGTCCAGGAGCGTCTTGGCGGGCACCAGGGCGACCGCGGAGGCCTCCGGGTTCTCCGGCTTCCACAGGAACTCGCGGACCGCGAAGCGGTAGCGGTCGGTGGAGGCAAGCGTGACCGTGTCGCCCTCGATCTCGATGCGCACACCGGTGAGGACGGGCAGCGTGTCGTCACGGCCGGCGGCGATGGCCACCTGGGCGGCAGCGGAGGCGAAGACCTCGCCCGGCACGGTGCCCGTCGCGTTCGGCATCTGCGGCAGGGACGGGTACTCCTCCACAGGCAGGGTGTGGAGTGTGAACCGCGAGGAGCCACAGACCACCGTCGCCCGTACACCGTCTGTGGAAATCTCCACCGGGCGGTTGGGGAGCGCGCGGCAGATGTCGGCGAGCAGGCGGCCGGAGACGAGGACCGTGCCCTCCTCCTCGACCTCCGCCTCCACCGACACCCGCGCGGAGACCTCGTAGTCGAAGCTGGACAGGCTCAGGGCCCCGTCCTCGGCCTTCAGCAGGAGGCCGGCGAGGACAGGCGCCGGCGGACGGGCCGGGAGGCTGCGTGCCGCCCAGGCCACTGCCTCCGCGAGTACGTCGCGTTCCACCCGGATCTTCACTGTTGCCGCCTCCTGCTGTTGCCGGCGCTTCTACGGCCTGCCTGGCTTCGTCGTCTGTCTCGGTGTCGTCGGCCCCTGTGACGGGAAGGACACCGGGGAACAGTCTGACGCACGGCACTGACAGTAGGTGCCCGTCGGGGTCAAGTCGTGACGAGGGGCAGCCGGGAGCCGGACGGCGAGTTGTGCACAGGACCCTCTTCGAAACGAACTTCTCGCTCTCTCTAGTCGGGAGTAGTAGTAGGGGCTGTGGATACCGTGGATAACCCCGTTTTCCCAGCTCAGAGGCGAGATTTTGTCCACTGGCCCTGTGGGCGGAGGCGGTGGACAACTCCGGGGTTCTGTGGAGAACGGAAAGTTCTGCACACCCCGTGCACAGCCTGAGGCGACTTCTCCCCAGTGCCGTCCCCAGCTTTACCCACGTTTCCCACAGCCCAACCCGGCACCTTCGTGTGACGCCTTTCACTCGACGCGGTGATCAGGCGCGTCACGTTGCCGAACAGTGGACAGGCATGTGGAGAAGTGGCGATTCGCTGGGGACAACAGGGCCCGACCTGTGGGTTGCCGGTGGACAACTCGATGCACAGCCTGTGGATCTTCCGGCTGTCCACAGTCTGTGGAGATCCTCCGTCCACGAATCCACAGCCACCTGAACTGGGGTGATCGTCTTTCGACAGGCTGCCTGTGGACCGTGATCTGGACAACTTCGCAGTCCCCAGGATGTGGACGGGAAAAAGTCAGCGGATCTGTGGAGAGAGGCCGTAACCCGGCGGTTAATCGAACACCGGGTGTCCGCGGGACGACGAAGGGCGCCCCCGGGATCGGTCCCCGGGGGCGCCCTCGACGGCGTGAGTGCGGCTGGATCAGCCGTTCTTGATGCGGTTCGTCAGTTCCGTCACCTGGTTGTAGATGGAGCGTCGCTCGGCCATCAGATTGCGGATCTTGCGGTCCGCGTGCATGACGGTCGTGTGGTCGCGGTTGCCGAACTGCGCGCCGATCTTCGGCAGCGAGAGGTCGGTCAGCTCACGGCACAGGTACATGGCGATCTGCCGGGCGGTGACCAGGGCCCGGCCGCGCGAGGTGCCGCACAGGTCCTCCACCGTCAGCCCGAAGTACTGCGCGGTCTCCGCCATGATGGCGGAGGCCGTGATCTCGGGAGCGGAGTCCTCGCCGCCGGGGATCAGGTCCTTGAGGACGATCTCGGTCAGACCCAGGTCCACCGGCTGCCGGTTGAGCGAGGCGAACGCCGTCACCCGGATCAGCGCGCCCTCCAGCTCGCGGATGTTGCGCGAGATGCGGGAGGCGATGAACTCCAGTACCTCCGGCGGGGCGTTGAGCTGCTCCTGCACCGCCTTCTTGCGCAGGATCGCGATGCGCGTCTCCAGCTCGGGCGGCTGGACGTCGGTGATGAGACCCCACTCGAAACGGTTCCGCAGCCGGTCCTCCAGCGTGACCAGCTGCTTGGGCGGCCGGTCGCTGGAGAGCACGATCTGCTTGTTGGCGTTGTGGAGCGTGTTGAAGGTGTGGAAGAACTCCTCCTGCGTCGACTCCTTGTCCGCGAGGAACTGGATGTCGTCGACGAGCAGGATGTCCATCTCGCGGTAGCGCTTGCGGAAGCTATCGCCCTTGCCGTCGCGGATGGAGTTGATGAACTCGTTGGTGAACTCCTCCGAGCTCACATATCGCACGCGCGTGCCCGGGTAGAGGCTGCGCGCGTAGTGCCCGATGGCGTGCAGCAGGTGGGTCTTGCCGAGGCCCGACTCCCCGTAGATGAACAGGGGGTTGTAGGCCTTCGCCGGTGCTTCGGCGACGGCAACCGCGGCCGCGTGCGCGAAGCGGTTGGAGGCGCCGATGACGAACGTGTCGAAGAGGTACTTCGGGTTCAGGCGCGCGGTGGGCTCACCGGGACCGGTGGCCGGCGCGGGCTTCGCGGCCAGCGGGCCGGGGGCGCCGGTGGTGGGCAGATTGGGGCCGACGGGGCCGCCGCGGTGGACGTGCCCCGAGCCGGACGGCGGCTCGGGCAGCTCCCGGCGGGGGGCGCGGTCGTACTCGCTCCTGCCGTCGCGGTCGTAGTCCGGGCGCGGCTGCTCGTAGTCGGGGCGCTGGCCGTCGTAGGGCGGCCTTTCCATCGACTGCGGACGGTAGTCCTGGGACGGCGGGGCGTAGGAGTCCTGCGGGGAGCCGTAGGACTCCTGCGACGGAGAGGCGTAGGGGTCGCGCTCCGGAAATCCGAGGCGCTGCTGCTGCCAGCTGTACTCGTCCTGGGAGGGGCGCGGCCAGGCCCCGGGCTCGGGACGCTGGTACTCGGAGGGGTAGGCCGGACGCGGGCTGGGGAGCTGGTCCGCGCGCGGGGGCGGCAGCTGGTCGCCCGGGCCGCCGGGCAGCTGCTCGGCGCGGGTCTGGTGGCGATCGTCGGCGCGGTGGCGGCCGTATCCCTCGTACTGGTTGTCGTAGGAGCCGTCGTACTGGCCCGAGGGCAGTTCCGGTTCCTCGTAGCGCGGCTGGGAGCGGACCGGGGGCGCCGGCGGGGCCGGGGGTTCGCCGGCGGAGTCGTCGACGGTGATCGCGATACGGATCGGACGGCCGCACTCGCGGCTCAGCGTCTCGCTGACGATCGGCGCGAGGCGCCCCTCGAGCACACCCTTCGCGAACTCGTTCGGTACGGCGAGCAGGGCGGTGTCCGCGACGAGCGCGAGCGGCTGGCAGCGCCGGATCCAGTGCTCGTCCTTCGTCTCCACACCCTGCCCGCGCCCCTCGCCGAGAAGCTGCTCCAGTACTCGTGGCCACACTGCGGCAAGATCGGCAGGTACGTCAGCCACAGGGCACGCTCTCTCACGAGTCCCACGAACGTGTGGTTGTGGGACGGGTCGGGATTCAAATGGGGTGGAGCCAAGGACAAGGGGTCAAGGGAACGAATCGGAGTTCAGCCACGGTAGTCAGGGCGACGGGTGCGGTTCAAGTTGTTGTCCCCAGGCTGTGGATAGTGTCTCTCCGTCACTCCTGGTTTGACCGGATGGCGTAGCCGCGCGTACCGTAACCAGGTCGAGTTGTCGATGGCTGCTGCCGCCTGCCTCCGAAGGGCACAGATCGCTGAAGGTGATCGGGAAGCGGTGCACTCGGGCGTAACTGCGAGCTACTCGTGGGCGCACGGTGACAGCCAGGACGGCACCCGCAACCACCGATTTGATTTCTGGAGCCCCCGAGTGAGCAAGCGCACCTTCCAGCCGAACAACCGTCGTCGCGCGAAGACCCACGGCTTCCGGCTGCGTATGCGCACCCGTGCCGGCCGCGCGATTCTCGCGTCCCGCCGTAGCAAGGGTCGCGCCCGTCTGTCCGCCTGATCCCGGTCAGGTCATGCCGTCGTGCTGCCCACCGAGAACCGGCTGAGGCGGCGCGAGGACTTCGCGACCGCGGTACGACGAGGGCGCCGGGCCGGCCGCCCGTCCCTCGTCGTCCACCTTCGTAGCGGTGCCACGGACCCGCACGTGCCTGGGGAGAGCGCTCCCCCGACGCGTGCGGGTTTCGTCGTGAGCAAGGCCGTGGGCGGAGCGGTCGTCCGCAACAAGGTGAAGCGCAGGCTTCGTCATCTGATGCGCGATCGAGTCGCCCTGTTTCCCCCCGGTAGCCTGGTAGTCGTACGAGCGCTGCCCGGTGCGGGCGACGCCGACCATGCACAACTGGCCCGAGACCTGGATGCCGCCCTGGAGCGGCTGCTGGGAGGGGGCGCGCGATGAAGTACCCGCTGCTGGCTCTGATCAAGCTGTACCAGTGGACGATCAGTCCGCTGCTCGGACCGGTGTGCAAGTACTACCCGTCGTGTTCCCACTACGGCTACACGGCCATCGACCGCCACGGCGCCATCAAGGGCACGGCGCTCACGGCCTGGCGCATCCTGCGGTGCAATCCGTGGTCGCTGGGCGGTGTGGACCATGTCCCTGAGCGCAAGCGCCCGCGGTGGCACGAAATGCTGCGTGACGCCTGGCGCGCACGCAGGGGCGGGCCCTCCGCCGCCGAACCGGTCACCGAAGAGAATCCTGTTTCGAGCACCGAAGAGAATCCTCCTTCGAGCCCGGCCGCAGAGACCTCGTCCCATGCCCAAGGAGCATGATTAGTGGACACGATTGCCAGCCTCTTCAGCTTCATCACGACACCCGTCTCATGGGTCATCGTCCAGTTCCACAAGATGTACGGCGCCATCTTCGGCCCCGACACCGGGTGGGCCTGGGGCCTGTCGATCGTGTCCCTGGTGATCCTGATCCGTATCTGCCTGATCCCGCTCTTCGTGAAGCAGATCAAGTCGACGCGGGCCATGCAGACGCTCCAGCCGGAGATGAAGAAGATCCAGGAGCGCTACAAGAACGACAAACAGCGTCAGTCCGAAGAGATGATGAAGCTGTACAAGGAGACGGGCACCAACCCGCTCTCCTCGTGCCTTCCCATCCTGGCGCAGTCCCCGTTCTTCTTCGCCCTGTACCACGTGCTCAACGGCATCGCCTCGGGCAAGACCATCGGCGTCATCAACGACTCGCTGCTGGCCAGCGCCCGTAAGGCGCACATCTTCGGGGCGCCGCTCGCCGCGAAGTTCAAGGACGGCGCCGCCACCGTCCACGCCCTGGGCGCCACGGTCACCGACGTACGGGTCGTCACCGCGCTCATGATCGTCCTGATGTCGGCCTCGCAGTTCTACACGCAGCGCCAGCTGATGACGAAGAACGTCGACACCACGGTGAAGACGCCGTTCATGCAGCAGCAGAAGATGCTGATGTACGTCTTCCCGGTCATGTTCGCCGTCTTCGGCATCAACTTCCCGGTCGGTGTCCTCGTCTACTGGCTGACCACCAACGTGTGGACCATGGGCCAGCAGATGTACGTCATCCACAACAACCCCACCCCGGGTTCCAAGGCCCAGGCCGCCTACCTGGAGCGCCTCAACAAGCACGTCACGCAGCACGGCAAGGTCCGTCGCCGCAGCGAGAAGACGATCGTCAAGGCGATCGTCGCCAAGGGCCGCGACCGCAACGAGTTCGAGCGCAAGTTCATCAACGGTCTGAACAAGGCGGGCCTCGCGGCCCAGGCCGACGGCACCGTGGTGAAGAGCGACAGCGCCGTGGCGGTCCAGACCGAGGACGGTACGCCGACGACGACCGGCACCGCCGCCCCCAAGCGCCAGCAGCCCAAGCGTCAGACCAAGGCCCAGCGGCAGACCGGCGGCGCCAAGCCGGCCGGTGAGACCACCTCGCTGAGCAAGTCCGACGAGCCTGAGGACGCCAAGCCTGCCGCCCCTGCCAAGAAGGCCGCGCAACAGCCCGGCGCCGGCACCCGCAGCAAGGCCCAGTCCGGGCAGCGCAAAGGCCCGCAGCGCCCCAAGTCCCCGTCCAAGAAGTAAGAAGGAGCCCATCCCGTGACGGAAGGCACCACCTCCGCCGCTGCCGAGGGTGCAGACACCCTGACCCGCCTGGAGCAGGAGGGCGAGATCGCGGCGGACTACCTCGAGGGTCTGCTGGACATCGCCGATCTCGACGGCGACATCGACATGGACGTCGAGGCCGACCGCGCCGCTGTCTCGATCATCAGCGACGCGGGGAGCCGAGACCTGCAGAAGCTGGTCGGCCGTGACGGCGAGGTGCTGGAGGCGCTGCAGGAGCTGACGCGCCTGGCCGTCCACCGGGAGACCGGGGACCGCAGCCGGCTGATGCTGGACATCGCGGGCTACCGGGCCAAGAAGCGTACCGAGCTGTCCGAGCTGGGTGCCAAGGCGGCCGCCGATGTGAGGAACACCGGCGAGCCGGTGAAGCTGCAGCCGATGACGCCGTTCGAGCGCAAGGTGGTGCATGACGCGGTCAAGGCCGCGGGCCTGCGCAGCGAGTCCGAGGGCGAGGAGCCGCAGCGCTTCGTCGTCGTGCTTCCCGCCTGATCGGTCCCCTACGTCCCTCCGGCCCCGTCTGTTGCGCAGACGGGGCCGGTCCTTGTCAGCCTGATAGTTCTGGTGGTCGGCGCCGGGTGCGCCGGTGCGGTACGGAAGGACGGTCCCCGTGACGGAGGCAGCGGAGCTCCCCCCTGCGCCCGAGCATGCGCGTGAGGTGTTCGGCGATCGCTTCGCGGACGCGGTGCGCTATGCGGAGCTGCTCGCCGAGGCGGGCGTGCAGCGGGGGCTGATCGGCCCACGGGAAGTGCCCCGCCTGTGGGAGCGGCATCTGCTGAACTGCGCGGTGCTCTCGGAGGTCGTACCCGAGGGCGTCACCGTGTGCGATGTCGGATCCGGGGCCGGCCTGCCGGGCATTCCCCTGGCGCTCGTCCGAGAGGACCTGAAGATCACGCTGCTGGAGCCCTTGCTGCGGCGGACCACCTTCCTCACCGAGGTCGTGGAACTGCTGGGGCTGGAGCATGTGACGGTCGTCCGCGGCCGTGCCGAGGAGGTCATGGGCAAGCTCACTCCGGTCCATGTGGTGACGGCGCGAGCGGTGGCCCCGTTGGACCGGCTGGCCACCTGGGGAATCCCGCTGCTGCGCCCCTACGGCGAGATGCTGGCGCTCAAGGGGGACACCGCGGAGGAGGAGCTCAAGAGCGCCGCCACAGCGCTCAGCAAGCTCGGTGCCGTGCAGACCTCCATCCTGCATGTGGGTGAGGGATTGGTGGATCCCTTGTCCACGGTCGTCCGGGTCGAGGTCGGGGAGAGCCCCGGCGGTGTGCGGTTCGCGGCCAAGCGTGCGAAGGCTGCTCGCACCGGTCGCGCGCGTCGACGCCGCTGATCCGTCCTGACGACGAGACGTACTCCACACAAGCTGCCAAACCTGCGCACGCCGGAGTGTCGCGACAGTTCGATCACGGCTGCTGTGCATCGTGTTTCACGTGAAACGTCGCTCACTGCTGCACGGCATCATCAGCCGGGGCCGCGCTGCGGCCGAACCCCGCGACCGAAAGCCCCTAGGTTCACTCGATGAGGGTGTGGAGTTGTCCACAGAGGTGGATTTCTCCACAGAACAACAGGCCTCACTGGTTCACAACCCCGAAGACATGGGAGGCTCTGTTCATTGCGAGCCTGAAGTCGAGGAGAGTGAATCCTTGCGGTCCGACGCCAACATCGCGGGACCGATGACCGATCCGGTCCCCGGTCCCCGTACCGAGTCGATGGGGGAGGATGTTTCACGTGAAACACCGCCCCCGATGGACGACACTCCGATCGGTCGTGCTGCCCAACTGGCGGTGGAGGCGCTGAATCGCGCCGGCGAGGGCCTGCCACGGCCCGAGCAGACCCGCATCATCGTGGTCGCCAACCAGAAGGGCGGCGTGGGGAAGACGACGACTACGGTCAACCTCGCCGCATCGCTGGCCGTGCACGGTGGCCGTGTCCTCGTGGTCGACCTCGACCCCCAGGGCAACGCGTCCACGGCCCTGGGAATCGACCACCACGCCGAAGTGCCGTCCATCTACGACGTGCTGATCGACAGCAAACCGCTGGCCGAAGTCGTCCAGCCCGTCCCCGATGTCGAAGGACTCTTCTGCGCGCCCGCCACCATCGATCTCGCCGGTGCGGAGATCGAGCTGGTGTCCCTGGTGGCACGGGAGAGCCGACTGCAGCGGGCGATCCAGGCGTACGAGCATCCGCTGGACTACATCCTCATCGACTGCCCGCCTTCACTCGGTCTGCTGACGGTCAACGCGTTGGTCGCCGGCGCGGAGGTGCTCATCCCGATCCAGTGTGAGTACTACGCGCTGGAGGGTCTGGGGCAACTGCTGCGCAACGTCGACCTGGTGCGGGGGCACCTCAACCCCGCCCTGCATGTCTCGACGATCCTGCTCACCATGTACGACGGCCGGACGCGACTCGCGTCGCAGGTCGCGGAAGAGGTGCGCACCCACTTCGGCGACGAGGTGCTGCGAACGAGCATTCCCCGCTCGGTCCGCATCTCCGAGGCGCCGAGCTACGGACAGACAGTGCTGACCTATGATCCGGGGTCCAGCGGTGCCTTGTCCTATCTTGAGGCGGCACGAGAAATCGCTCTGAAGGGTGTCGGCGTCAGCTACGACCCGACGCAGGCCCATATCGGCGCCCAGAGCAACCCGAGCATGGTGGAGGGGATTCAGTGAGCGAGCGACGGAGGGGTTTGGGCCGTGGTCTCGGCGCACTGATCCCCGCGGCCCCGACGGAGAAGACGCCGGCCCCGGCTGCGGCTTCCGCGTCCCCCGCATCGGTTCCGGTGCTGACGACCGACCGCGGAGTGGCCGCGGCGAAGGTGGCCACGCTGCCGCCTGTTTCACATGAAACCGAGGAGCCGTCGCTGTACGGCGCCGCGGAGACGCCCGCGCCTCCCATGGGCGCCCACTTCGCGGAACTTCCCCTCGACTCCATCAGCCCGAACCCGCGCCAGCCGCGTGACGTCTTCGACGAGGACGCGCTGCAGGAACTCGTCACCTCCATCAAGGAGGTCGGCCTCCTCCAGCCGGTCGTCGTTCGGCAGGTCGGCCCCGCGCGCTATGAGCTCATCATGGGTGAGCGGCGCTGGCGGGCCAGCCGTGAGGCCGGTCTCGAGGCGATTCCGGCGATCGTGCGGGCCACGGAGGACGACAAGCTTCTCCTGGACGCCCTTCTGGAGAACCTGCACCGCGCGCAGCTGAACCCGCTGGAAGAGGCCGCGGCCTACGACCAGCTTCTGAAGGACTTCAACTGCACGCACGACCAGCTGGCCGACCGCATCGGTCGCTCCCGCCCTCAGGTCTCCAACACCCTGCGTCTGCTGAAGCTCTCGCCGGCGGTCCAGCGGCGGGTCGCCGCAGGCGTCCTCTCCGCCGGTCACGCCAGGGCGCTGCTGTCTGTCGAGGACTCGGAGGAGCAGGACCGACTCGCCCACCGGATCGTGGCCGAGGGTCTCTCCGTCCGGGCCGTCGAGGAGATCGTGACCCTCATGGGCTCGCGGCCGCAGACGGCTCAGCGCTCCAAGGGCCCGCGGGCCGGTGCCCGGGTCTCCCCGGCGCTCAGCGACCTGGCGACCCGGCTCTCGGACCGCTTCGAGACGCGGGTGAAGGTCGACCTGGGGCAGAAGAAGGGGAAGATCACGGTCGAGTTCGCCTCCATGGAGGACCTCGAGCGAATCCTTGGCACGCTCGCCCCGGGCGAGGGTCCGGTCCTGCAGAAGGGCCTGGTGGAGGGTGACTCGGAGGAGTCCGAGGCCTAGGCAGTCCGAGGCAGGCCGAGTCGTCTCGCTCGGCCGGTGAACGAGGCGGGCCGTGTCCGGTGTGTACGGACACGGCCCGCTCTTTGCTTTCAGGCGGTATCGATGGAATGGCTGTGTGGATACGATGCGTTCAGGTATGGCGCGCATCCACCTGGCAGTACCTCTGAGAGGGGGGCAGGGGCCATGCGAACGATGAGCCGCACCGGACTGGTGGGCGCGGGCCTTGGACTCGGCGCGGTCGGCGGCTTCGTCGGCAGCCTGCTGAGAGAACGGAGCGCTCTGACGGCCGCTCGCGACGCTGCGGGCGAAGGAAGCGAGGAACAGCCTTCATGGGGCGTCGGCTCGTACCGCTCACGCTGGACAACCTTCAGGACCTTCCCAACCGTTGCCGCTCGTGTGTCTTCTGGGAACTGGACCCCGTCAGCGGTGAGGCCGCGATAAAGGCGGGCACGGCCGCGCTGGAGAAAGAGGCATGGATCTCGGCCGTCCTGCTGGACTGGGGATCATGCGGCCGGGTCGTGTACGTCGACGACGTTCCGGTGGGCTTCGTGCTCTACGCACCGCCCGCTTACGTCCCCCGCTCCACGGCGTTTCCCACGAGCCCCCTTTCGCCGGACGCGGTACAGCTGATGACCGCGTTCATCATGCCGGGATACCAAGGGCAGGGGCTGGGCCGGGTGATGGTCCAGACGGTCGCCAAGGATCTCCTGCGCCGGGGCTTCAAGGCCATCGAAGCCTTCGGAGACGCTCGGTGGAAAGAGCCCGCCTGTGTGCTGCCGGCCGACCACCTCCTGGCGGTGGGCTTCAAGACCGTACGACCGCATCCCACGTACCCGCGCCTGCGGCTGGAGCTGCGGACGACGCTCTCCTGGAAGGAAGACGTGGAGATGGCGCTCGACCGGCTCCTGGGGGCCGTACAGAAGGAGCCTGCGCTCCGTCCTCTCTGACGGTCTGACGGGCCGTGTCAACGCGAAGGGGCCGACCCGTCCGGGTCGGCCCCTTCCTGTTTCACGTGAAACGTCACTCAGCGATGAAGTCCTCGAGGTCGCGGACGATCGCGGCCTTCGGCTTGGCGCCCACGATGGTCTTGGCGACCTCGCCGCCCTGGTAGACGTTCAGCGTCGGGATGGACATGACGCCGTACTTGGCGGCCGTACCCGGGTTCTCGTCGATGTTGAGCTTGACGACCTCGATCTTGTCGCCGTACTCCTTGGCGATCGCCTCGAGCGACGGGGCGATCTGGCGGCACGGACCGCACCAGGCGGCCCAGAAGTCCACCAGGACGGGCTTGTCGCTCTTGAGGACGTCCTGCTCGAAGGAGTCGTCGGTCACGTTCTTCAGGTCGGCCACTGCGGGGGCTCCTTTTACTGGTGTGCGGTGGGGCGGAAGGGGGTCAGACGGCGGTCTTCTCGGGCTCGGCCTGCTCCTCGTCCGCCAGGGCCGCGAGGAAACGCTCGGCGTCGAGAGCGGAGGAGCAACCGGTGCCGGCGGCGGTGATCGCCTGGCGGTAGATGTGGTCGACGACGTCACCGGCGGCGAACACACCGGTCACGTTGGTGCGGGTCGAGGGAGCGTCGACCTTGAGGTAGCCCTCCTCGTCCAGGTCGAGCTGGCCCTTGAAGAGTTCGGTGCGCGGGTCATGGCCGATCGCGATGAACAGGCCGGTGACCGCCAGGTCGCTCAGCTCGCCGGTCTTGAGGTTGCGCAGCTTCAGACCCGCCAGCTTCTGGTCGCCCTGGATCTCGGCGACCTCGCTGTCCCACACGAACTTGATCTTCGGGTCGGCGAAGGCGCGGTCCTGCATCGCCTTCGAGGCGCGCAGGGTGTCCCGGCGGTGGACGATCGTCACGGACTTGGCGAAGCGGGAGAGGAAGGTGGCCTCCTCCATCGCGGTGTCGCCGCCGCCGATCACGGCGATGTCCTGGTCCTTGAAGAAGAAGCCGTCACAGGTGGCACACCAGGAGACACCGCGACCCGACAGAGCGTCCTCGTTCGGCAGGCCGAGCTTGCGGTGCTGCGAGCCGGTGGTGACGATGACGGCCTTCGCCTTATGCACCGTACCGGCGGTGTCCGTGACGGTCTTGATCTCACCGGTCAGGTCGACGGAGACGACATCGTCCGGGACGAGCTCGGCGCCGAAGCGCTCGGCCTGGGCGCGCATGTTGTCCATGAGCTCAGGGCCCATGATGCCGTCCTGGAAGCCGGGGAAGTTCTCCACCTCGGTGGTGTTCATGAGCGCACCACCGGCGGTGACGGCGCCCTCGAAGACCAGCGGCTTCAGCGACGCGCGCGCGGTGTAGAGCGCCGCCGTGTAGCCGGCGGGCCCGGAGCCGATGATGATCACGTTACGGACGTCGCTCACGGCTAGTTTCCTCGTCTCTGGTCTGCGTCGTCGGACCGGCGGGAGCGCCTTTCGGAACTCTCACCCCACCCAACGGATCCTAAGGGGCGCGCATTCCCGCTGTGTCCGGGCACACGGGGCATCGCGCCGGAGCACGTGAAGACGCGACACCGTACGGGATACCACGGGAGACGCAGGCGAAGCCTCGGCGCTACGGCCGGGTGTAGGACTGCCTCAGCAGAACCTTGGCCTTCGTCGGCGGATGGGACACACACGCCGTGTCGACGAGGTACGCGTTCACCTTGGTGCTGTCCGACGGATCGGAGAGAACGACGAGCAGGGCGTGGGTGTGCTTGTAGGTGCCCTCTTCGGTCGCCAGCGCCACATCATCGCGGCCGATGCCGCTCTGGATGCAGGGAGGCACCGAGGGCGCACGGTCGAGCTTGGGCGAGACGATGCCAGGGTCACTCTGCACGCCCACGCTGCTGTGCGGAGCGGACGAGCCGCGCCCCTGGGTCTGTGCCTTGGCCAGGAGGTCGGTCACCTGCTTCTCCAGCCTGCTGTCGGAGAAGGTGTCCGCCGTCGCGGTCTGCCGGCCGCCGGCTTCCGTGCTGGAGGGCTTGCCGTCGTCGAGGGTGGCGATCAGTACGGATCCGAGTCCCAGCGCGGCGATCGCGAAGACGCCGCCGAGAACGGCGATCCTGCGGCGTCCCGCCCTCTTGCGGTTCTTACGGCCCGGACCGGTCGTCGAGGTCCGTGCCCGCCCGGAGGGACGATCCGCGGTTGCCGATGTTTCACGTGAAACATGAGCGCTGTCGTTGGTGTCAGGTGCGGTGGCGCCCAGGAGGGCCTCTGTGGCGAGGGCGGCGTCGATGCGACCGGCGACGTCGGCGGGCATCTGCGGCGGTCCGGGGAGCGTGCCGAGCAGTCCCCTGATCTCCTCGAGGGACGCGTAGACGTCCGCGCAGAGTTCGCACGCGTCGAGATGCTGCCGTATGTCGGCGGTACGGGCCGCGGGAAGGAGTCCCTCGGTGAGGTCGGAGATCTCGGCGACGTCCGGGTGCCCCGTCCTGTCCGTCGTGGATGTCACGCTCGCCCACCTCCGCCCTTCACAGCAGCTGAATCGCTTGGCCCGGTATCACGTGGACCGGCAGTCGGCGGCCCCGCTGCCGGTGGGACGGATGTCCCCTGAGTCCGGTTCCGCCTCTCACCCTGTTCTTTTCCTGTACCGGAGCTTTCCGGCCGGAGATGGGCGAGCAGTGGCAGGAGTCTCGCTCTGCCACGGGCGCAGCGGCTCTTGACGGTTCCCGTCGGGACGTCGAGCATGGCGGCGGCTTCGGCGACGGGGTATCCCTGCATGTCCACGAGGACGAGGGCGGCACGCTGGTCGGGCGGGAGGGTGCCGAGCGCCTCCAGCAGCTGGCGGTGCAGGTCGTTGCGCTCCGCGGGAGCCGACGCTTCCTCGTGCGGCTCCAGCAGTTGCTCCAGCCGTTCGGTGTCGTCGACCGGAGCGGTCTTGCGCGAGGCAGCCTTCCGGGCGCGGTCGAGACAGGCGTTCACCGTGATGCGGTGGAGCCAGGTCGTGACGGCCGACTGTCCGCGGAAGGTGTGGGCGGCCCGGTAGGCCGACACGAGCGCGTCCTGGACGGCGTCGGCGGCTTCCTCACGGTCGCCCAGCGTCCGCAGCGCCACGGCCCAGAGACGATCCCGATGCCGCCGTACGAGCTCACCGAAGGCGTCCGGGTCGCCCTCTACGTGACGGGCGAGAAGGTCCTGATCGCTTGCGTCGCCATATGCGTTCCCATCTGCCATCGGACCCCCTCCCGTGTACGACGTGCTCAGCCTGTGAACTTCAGGTCGGTGATGGCCTGCTTGTATCCCGCGTCGCTGTACGAGTCTCCCGGCGCGTACGGCAGGGCCGTGAACCAGACGAGCACGTACCGGCTCTTCACCGGCTTGGTGACCTTCACCGTGGCGCTCGTTCCCGTCGTCGTCACCGACCCCATTTTCGTCATCGACGTCAGCGGAACCGACGAACTCGTGGAACTGGTCGCGTACAGCGTGACGGTCGTGTGGTTGCCGCCGAACAGAAGCCCTATCGAGGCGGCGGACACCTCCCGCTTCGAGCCGAAGTCGTAGACGATACCGACGCCGGGCTTGAAGAGGGGGTTCATGTTCGGACCGTCCTTGTAGCTGGCGGTGCGCCAGTACGTGGAACTGTCTTGGTCGTAGGTCTTGTCGACGTCGTTGGGGTGCTGTGCGTCGCCCTTGGCGACGTATTCCTGCGCTCCCTGGATGGCGAGGGTCTTGACCGGTTTCGGCGCCTTGTTGTTCTTGTCGTTGCCGTCCGTCGTCTGGGTTTTGTTGGTGTCGTCGGACTTGTTGCCGCTGTCCATGAGGACTTCCGCGAGCTGCCAACTGCCCAGCCCCAGCGCGGCGATGAGCAGCGCCGACACGGCCCACTTCAGTGCCTTGCCGGTGCGGCTCTGCAGCGGGGCCGGTGGTGACGGGACGGGCTGGGTGGCGCCTGGGTGCGGTGCCGGACGGCCGTAGGTGCCCTGCTGGTAGGTCGTGCGCTGATACTCCGGCGGGGCGGTGAACGCCGGCTCCGGCGGGCGGATGCGCGGCATCTCGCCGATCGCCTTCACCAGCTCCTCCGGCGTCGTGCAGGGGGACTCGTGCCGGGAGGCGGTCGCCCCGTCGTTGGCCAGCGCGCGCATGCTGAGTTCGGACAGGCCGCGGTGCACGCCCGCCCGCACCTGGTCCGGCGCGATCAGGCCGACGTCCTTGGGCAGCCCGGACAGACCGTAGGCGTCGCTCTCGTACGGCCAGCGCTGGGTGAGTGCCGCGTACAGCAGCGCGCCGATGGCCTCGGTGTCGGTGCGCTGCGGGGTGGCGGAGCTGATGCCGCGCAGCGCGGCGTTCACGGCGAGGCCACGGATGCGCCACTGGCCGGTCGACGTGCGCAGCACGGCGTTGGGGTTCAGGCGCAGATGGGCCAGGCCCTCACGGTGCGCGGCCGCCATGGCGGAGGAGATCTGACTGACCATCTGGTACGCCTCGTACACCTCGAGCGGGCCCGGGGCGAGGAGGGTGGTCAGCTCGACGGCGTCGGGAAGCCACTCGTGGACGACGTAGACGAGGTCGTTCTCCTCGACCGCGTCCAGCACCTGCACAAAGCGTGGATCACCGAGCAGCGCCGAGGAACGGGCCGCGGCCAGTACGGAACGTGCCCGCGCGTGGTCCGCGGGCAGGATGTGGACGCCGACGGCGCGGCGGAGTTTCTCGTCCACCGCGCGCCAACTGCTGAATCCGTCCAGACGGGTGACGCACTCCTCCAGGCGGTACCGTCTGGCGAGTTTGTGACCGCTGTGCAGCTCGGGCGCTGAGGCCTCCCCGGAACCTTCGGTCCCGCCACTCCCCTGTGCCTCGTCGATCTCCGTGTCCCGCTCCCGGTTCTGGGCCACCCCGTCGGCCGTGGACTGGTCCGCCTGTGCGGTCAGCGGCTCGTCGCCGCTGTTGTCTGCCACGTCGACGGCAGCCGTGCTCCGTTCCGCCACCGTCGTCCCTGCCTCCCCATCCGTTGCGCGCCGACCGCCATCCGTGCGCGCCGTCCGACGCCGAAACCAATTGTGCCCACAGTCCGCCGCTATGCACGACACACGGTGGCGGACGATGGTTGTGCGCGTACCCCCGCGTCAGCGCCCCAGACGCCCGCGGACCATGCCGACCAGCGAGTTGAGCTCCTCGATGCGCATCTTGCGAGCGGCGAGGAAGAAGGTCCCGAGCAGGACCGCCCCACCGACCAGCAGCGACGCGAAGGATCCGACGACGCCCTGGCCGAGCGCGTGGCCGATTCCGTAGCAGGCGGCGCCGCTGAGGGCGGCCGCGGGCACCGAGGCGATGGCGAGCCTGGCATACGTCCGCAGAACGCGGGCGCCGTCCAGGTCGCCGCCCAGCCGCTTGCGCAGCCGGTTCCAGGCGACACCGACGCCGATGGCGTAGGCGAGGCCGTAGGCGGCGGCCATGCCGGCCACGGCCCAGCGGGCCGGCAGCACGAGATAACAGAGGCCGGAGGCAGCCGCGTTGACCGCGGCCACGATGACCGTGTTGTAGAAGGGGGTCCGGGTGTCCTCGTAGGCGTAGAAGGCGCGCAGGACGACGTACTGCACGGAGTACGGGATGAGGCCGAGACCGAAGGCCATCAGCATGTAGCCCATCTTGGTCGCCCCGCCGGTGCCCGACGTGCCGAAGATGAGCGTGCACATCGGGATGCCGAGGGCGAGGAAGCCGAAGGCGATCGGCACGATCGCGACGGCCGTGGTGCGCAGGCCCTGGGAGATGTCGTCGCGGACGGCACCCCCGTCGCCCTCGGCGGCCGAGCGCGAGATGCGCGGCAGCAGGGCGGCCATCAGGGAGACGGTGATGATGGCCTGTGGCAGGCCCCAGATGAGCTGGGCGTTGGCGTAGGCGGAGAAGCCGGTGCCGGCGATGTTCGTGTCCTTGACGGCCGCGGTGGCCAGCTGGGTGACGACGAGCGCGCCGGCCTGGTTCGCGAGGACGAAGAGCACGGTCCACTTGGCGAGCATCGCCGCCTTGCCGAGACCGTGGCCCTTCCAGTCGAAGCGCAGCCGCAGCCGGAAGCCCGTCTCGCGCAGGTAGGGGATCATCGCCAGCGCCTGGACGACGAGTCCGAGCAGGACGCCGATGCCGAGGAGCCGCTGCCCCTCCGGCGGAATGGTGGTGACGCTCATGCCGGAGTCCCTGGAGGTGCCGTACACCCACAGGAACATGCCGAGCGTCACGATGATGACGATGTTGTTGAGGACCGGCGTCCACATCATGGCGCCGAACTTCCCGCGCGCGTTGAGGACCTGACCCATCACCACGTGGACGCCCATGAAGAAGATCGAGGGCAGGAAGTACCGGGTGAAGGTGATGGCGACGTCGTTGGCGGCGGGATCGCCGGCCACGGAGTTCGACAGGGTCCGCACCAGGAGCGGCGCGATGAGGACGCCGACCACGGTGAGAGCGGCCAGCGCGACCATCACCAGGGTCAGCAGCCGGTTGGCGAAAGCCTCCCCGCCGTCCTCGTCCTCCTTCATCGACCGCACCAGCTGCGGGACGAAGACGGAGTTCAGGCCACCGCCCACGGTGAGGATGTAGATCATCGTCGGCAGCTGGTAGGCCACCTGGAAAGTGTCGCCGAGGAGATTGGTGCCGAGCGCCGAGACGATCAGCGCGGAGCGGACGAAGCCGGTGAGGCGGGAGACCATCGTGCCGGCGGCCATGACGGCACTGGACTGCAGCAGCCCGGAGGCCCGGCCGCCCTTCTTCGCGGCCGGAGCCGCGGCTGCGGCCGGGGGCGCGGCGGGCGCGGCGGTGAGGTTCATGGTCTGGTCGTCGACCGGCGCCGACGCGGGGGTCTGCGCACCCGGAGCGGTCGCCGGGCCGGGCACCGTCAGGGGTTCGGGCGTCAGAGGTCCTGCGCCCTGCTGCTGGTCCCGGAAGAGGTGCGCGAACGCGTCGTGCTCGGGACGCTCCTCGCCGGCCCGGGTCACCAGGTCGTCGACACCGACGTACTGGGTGGTCCGAGGGTCGTCGCCGTGCGGCAGGTACTGGGTCGCGCCGTCCGGCTCGGGCGCCGGGGGCCGTGCCCACACGCGCGGGTCGGGGGCGTAAGGCGACTGGGGCGGCTGGGCGTACAGCGGCTGCTGCGGCTGGTAGCTGCCCGGGGGCGGCGGAGGGTGCGCGGCACGGTCGTAGAGCGCCTCGGCGACGGGATCCTGCGCCGCCAGGTCCTGTGCGCGGTAGGGGTCCTGGTCGTAGGCGTCCTGGAGGTACATGTCGGCGGGCGGCTGCGGCGGCACCTGACCGGGCTCGGGCGGCGGGCCCTCGGGGTACCCCGAGCTGCCCGCGGCCTGGCCGCGGTCACCGTCGTACGGCGCGTTCATGGTTACCCCACCTCATAGTCCCGGGCCCACGGCCACGACATCCTCAACGGTCCACTCTCTCACCCGTGCCGGACGGGTCCGTGCTTTCCGCTGCGGTGTCCGCTGTCGGGTCACTCGGCTGCTGCGGGTCATCTGCCCGGGCATCGGTGCCCGACTCCTCCTTGAGACGGCGTTCCGGGCCCTCGGGGTTCTCCGGTCCCTCGTCGCCCTCGGCCGCCGTGTCGTCCGGACCGTTCTCCGCGGCTTCGCGGGCGGCTGCCCGCTTGCGCTGGGTGTACATGCGGAAACCGGCGAGGACGAGCAGCAGGAAGCCGCCGCCGATGACCAGCATCACGGTGGCCGTGAACTCCGTGACCTTGACCTCGAACGAGACCGGGCCGCCGTACTTCTGACCGTCCTCCGTGTACAGCTGGGCCGTCACGGTCGCCTGGCCGTTGGCCTTGGCCGTCGTGGTGAACTTCACCGTCTGGCTGTGGCCGCCGGAGACCGCGATGGGCTGTTCGTCGTAGGCGTCATCGCCGATCTTGAGGCGGGTGGGGCTGTTCGAGGTGAGCCGCAGCACCAGGTGCTGGACGCCCTGCACCAGGTTGTTCTGGACGGTGACG
Organism: Streptomyces sp. NPDC006476; assembly: GCF_040612015.1. Lineage (NCBI taxonomy): Bacteria > Bacillati > Actinomycetota > Actinomycetes > Kitasatosporales > Streptomycetaceae > Streptomyces > Streptomyces sp. NPDC006476. Next base: position 116,594 of record NZ_JBEXPK010000029.1, read on the forward strand.
GGGATCGTGGCGCTGCGTCCGGACAGCTTGGTGTCGGACTTGTCGATCAGCCTGACCTGGCCGGTCAGGCCGGAGAGGTAGGTGTCCACGTCGGTGCGGAAGCTCTGCGCGGCGTACGGACGACCGCGCCACGACGTGGACATCTCGCGGTTCATGGCCCGCCCGAAGGGGGTCACCACCCGTGACTCGTTGCTCAGGATCACCCGGAAGTTGTCGAGCTTGTCCTGGGTGCCCGCGATCTGCTCGAAGGCCGAGCGCGGAAGCTCCTGCCTGCGCAGCGAGGAGGGGTACTCCGAGGCCGGCGGCACCTTGGTGGTGGCGCCTGGGTCCGGCTTGGCCTTCGCGGCCGCCGTGAGCTTCTCGGACTGGGACCAGTTCCCGGCCTCGAGGTCCGTCACGGCCTCGGCCATGGCCTGGGCCTGGCGGGTCGTCGGGATGCGCTGCGGGGCGACGACGATGGTGCGCTGCTTGTTCGTCTGGGTGTTCAGGGCGAGGCTCTGGGCGAGGAACCTCTGCACGGCCAGCGTGGACGCGGCGGCCTTGCTCAGATCGCCCTGGAAGGCCGTCGACAGACGGGAGTCCGCGACCACCGCCGTGACGCCGCCACCGATCGGACGGGCGGCGGAGGGCGTGTACGACAGGCCGCCGCTCTCCTGGAGGCTGTCGCTGCGGGCGATGATCTGGTCGGCGCCCGCGGAGGTGGCGACCTTCACGATCGACGGGTCGACAGCGCCGTCCACGGGCCAGGCGAAGTCGGTCGTCGGGGTGACGTGCAGCACCGTCTTCACCGTGGTGGCGGCGACGTCCGTGGCTTCCTTGAGGTGGCTCAGCGAGCCGGTGACGCTGGTGCCGTTGTGGGCGAGAGAGGCCAGATCCGGGTCGGCGAAGGGGAGGGCGACGACTTCCTTGTCCGCCACCGCCTTCTGCAGCTCGTCGAGCCACTGCTTCGCGATCGCCTGGTGCGTGCCCGCCGTGGTACCGCCCGCGGTCTGGATCTTGTAGCTGCCGGTCATGGCGTCGACGGAGGCCAGCAGGTCGGGGTCGATGACCCAGGTCACGTCGAGGTTCTTGCCCAGCGAGAGCATCTCGTCCAGGCGGCCTCCGGGGGAGATCGCCTTGGCGAGATCGTCGTTGAGGAAGACCGGCGTCTGCTGCTGGTTCGACCCGGTCTCCGCCGTCATGTGGACGTCGGAGACCAGGGGCCACAGGAACGTCGTCTTCGTCTTGGTGTCCGCGGCGTCGGGCTGCCAGGGCAGGAAGGTCCGCTGGATGCCGAGAACCTGGTCCCACGGCTGGGCGGAGGTCTGGCCGGAGAGCGAAACCGCGAACTGGTACACCCCGTCGTCACCGAGGTCCAGCTTGTCGACGGGCACGGAGATGCTGAAGGGCTCGGCGACCCCCGGGGTGAGCTTGGCGAAGTCCTCGCCGTACTTGCCGCCCACCTCCGTGCCGGTGGGGCCCTGGAGGCTGTCGCTGTCGCGGGCGGCACTGTCGATGCCGGAACGCGTGGTCAGCTCGGGGCCGACGCGCAGTCCCACATGGGCGTCGGTGACCGCCTGCTTGCCGTTGTTGGTCACCGTCCCGGACACGGTGAGGGTGTCGCCGTCCGTGGGAACGGTCGGGCTGAGGGAGTCGAGGGCGATGGCGACCGAGCCGGAGCCGGAGGCGTCCTGCAGGGCGGTCCGGCCCACGGCGTCCGCGTGACTCGCGGCGGGCAGCTGCAGCAGACCGGCCAGCAGCGGTGCCCCGGCGAGCAGCGCCCCGGAGCGCCGCAGCCAGCGGCGGGCAGGTGAGGGACTCGTCCCCTGGAAGTCTGCCGCCTCGGCCACGCGCTCGCCCGTCCCTCGTCGTCGTCAGTGGTCGTCGCAATGTGCGTCCCCGCATGGTAACGATGCGCGCTGAGGGGAAGTGCCGCAGACTGCTCCACAAGATCGGGGAACAAGATCGTCCCGTCCCCTATGTGCCTGTATAAGGACCGCGGGGTTGTGCACGTTTAATGGAGGCGCCCACGGTCGTACGGGCCACGTACCCTCTTCTGTTGTGCCGAACGCCAACGAAGACAACGCCCGTGCCCTGAATCAGCCCCCGTCCAACACGCCGGACGAGGCGCTGCGGGTCGCCCCTGTCGCAGACGACCTCGCCCGCCGCTTCCAGGCGGCCGGGTTCTCGCTCGCCCTCGTCGGCGGTTCGGTCCGGGACGCGCTGCTGGGACGGCTCGGCAACGACCTCGACTTCACGACCGACGCCCGCCCCGAGGACGTCCTCAAGATCGTCCGGCCCTGGGCGGACGCCGTGTGGGAGGTCGGTATCGCCTTCGGCACGGTCGGCGCGCAAAAAAACGGCTACCAGATCGAAGTCACGACCTACCGGTCCGAGGCGTACGACCGGACCTCGCGCAAGCCCGAGGTGTCGTACGGCGACTCGATCGAGGAAGATCTCGTCCGGCGCGACTTCACCGTGAACGCGATGGCTCTCGCGCTTCCCGAGCAGAAGTTCATCGATCCCCACGACGGACGCGCCGATCTCGCCGCCCGTGTGCTGCGCACCCCCGGCACCCCCGAGGACTCCTTCTCGGACGACCCGCTGCGGATGATGCGCGCGGCACGGTTCGCCGCTCAGCTGGACTTCGAGGTGGCTCCCGAGGTCGTGACGGCGATGAAGGAGATGGCGGGACGGATCGAGATCGTCTCGGCCGAGCGGGTGCGGGACGAGCTCAACAAGCTGATCCTGTCCGACAATCCGCGCAAGGGCCTGACCCTCCTGGTCGACACCGGCCTCGCCGACCACGTTCTGCCCGAGCTGCCGGCCCTGCGTCTGGAGAGCGACGAGCACCACCGTCACAAGGACGTCTACGAGCACACGCTCATCGTCCTGGAACAGGCGATCGCGCTGGAGGAGAACGGTCCCGATCTCACCCTGCGCCTGTCGGCGCTCCTGCATGACATCGGAAAGCCGCGTACTCGTCGCTTCGAAAAGGACGGACGCGTCTCGTTCCACCACCACGAGGTGGTCGGGGCGAAGATGACCAAGAAGCGCATGACGGCGCTCAAGTACTCCAACGAACTGGTGAAGGACGTCTCACGTCTGGTCGAACTCCACCTGCGCTTCCACGGATACGGCACGGGTGAATGGACGGACTCCGCGGTCCGCCGCTATGTCCGTGACGCCGGCCCTCTCCTTGGCCGGCTCCACAAGCTGACCCGCTCGGACTGCACCACCCGGAACAAGCGGAAGGCGGCGGCACTGTCCCGCGCCTACGACGGTCTGGAGGAGCGCATCGCCCAACTCCAGGAGCAGGAGGAGCTGGACTCCATCCGCCCGGACCTGGACGGCAATCAGATCATGGAGATCCTGGGTGTCGCGCCGGGCCCGGTCATCGGCCGTGCCTACCAGCACATGCTGGAACTGCGGCTGGAGAACGGACCGATGGAGCACGACACGGCGGTGGCCGCGCTCAAGGAATGGTGGGCCGAGCAGAGCTGAGCCTCTGCGAACCGGCGGCATGTTTCACGTGAAACATCCCGCCACCGGACATGCGGCGGGGCGGTGTTTCACGTGAAACACCGCCCCGTGGCTGCGCGTCCTTGTTACTTGTGCGCGTTACTTGTGGTCCTTCAGGCAGAGCAGGAAGTCGCTGCCGTCGCCGGACTCGGTGTACGTGTACTGGAAGTCCTTGGCCGCGGCCTCGCACTTCGTCGACGCCGAGAGCTCGGTGGAGTACGAGCCCTTCACCTTCGCCAGCACCACGTACTGGGCCTTCGACGAGCCGCAGTCGACGACCTCGAGGTCCGGGTTGGTGTCGGAAGTACTGCCGCGGTGCATGCAGTCACCGACCTTGGCGGTGTTGGCGTCGTCCTGGCTGGCTATGTAGCCCACGATGGCCGCGATGGCCACGACCGCGACGATGACGATGTTCTTGATCGCCTTGAAGCTCAGCTTACGGCGAGGCTGCGCCGGAACCGGGGCGTACGGCGCGGCCCCCGGCGGGGGGAACCCGGGCTGTCCGGGCCGACCCGGCTGCTGCGGGTAGGCGGCGTGCGGCGGATACGGCGCCTGAGCCTGCGGCTGGCCGTAGGGCTGGTGGCCCTGAGTGAACGGGTTCTGGCCCTGAGGCGGAGTGGTCACGTGGGTGTCCCCCTGAAAGTGAATGAGCTGCGCACATAAGAGGCGCGTAAGACGCAGGTAAGTTATCGGCCGCCACTGACACTGCTGTGACTCAGGTGGACTCTGTGGCCTTCATGTGACACTTACGGCGCTCAAAGTGGGCCATAGCCGCAGCAATTGCTCCGTAGGCAACGGCGACCACGACGACCACGGTCGTGGAACGGCCGTCCGGTGGCAGCATCAGTGCGGCGACCGCGGCAGCGCCGACGAAAGCGATGTTGAACAGGACGTCGTAGACGGAGAAGATCCGCCCACGGAAACCGTCGTCGACGCGGGACTGCACGATCGTGTCCGTCGCGATCTTCGCCCCCTGCGTCGTCAGACCCAGGACGAACGTCGCGACGAGCATGGGGCCGACGGCGAACGGGAGCCCGAGGGCAGGCTCCAGAACCGCGGCGCTCGCCGCGCATACGACGATCCAGCGGCCGGGACCGAGCTGTCCGGCCGCCCAGGGCGTCACGACAGCGGCCGCGAAGAAGCCTGCGGCGGACGTCCCCAAGGCCAGTCCCAGCAACCGCAGTCCGTCGTCCGCGTTCGAGGAGAAGGCGTACCGGCACAGCATCAGCAGCATGACCAGCAGAGCGCCGTAGCAGAACCGCATCAGAGTCATCGTGAGGAGCGCCCAGGCCGCCTCCCGGCGCGGTGGAGCGGTCAGGTGCCGTACCGCTGCCGTCAGGTCGCGAGCGGTGCCGGCGAGTGCCGTACCGAGGCGCGGCTGTACCAACTCCTGGTCGGGCCCGAGCAGTCCGGGGGCCAGGCGCAGTGAGGCGAACGCCCCGCACAGGTAGAGCAGGGCGCCCAGCAGCACCACGGCGGCGTCCGAGTCGGCCACCCCCAGTCGTACGACGAAGGCGAGACCTCCGCCGGCGGTCGCGGCGAGCGTCCCGGCGGTCGGTGACAGGGAGTTGGCCATCACGAGCCGTTCCTCGTCCACGACGCGGGGCAGGGCGGCGGACAGGCCCGCGAGAACGAAGCGGTTGACGGCGGTGACACAGAGCGCGGAGGCGTAGAAGAGCCAGTCCGGGACGTGGGTGAGGATCAGAACGGCCGTGGCCGAGGCCATCAGGGCGCGCAGCAGGTTGCCGTAGAGGAAGACCTGGCGACGGCGCCAGCGGTCCAGGAGAACGCCCGCGAAGGGGCCGACCAAGGAGTACGGGAGCAGCAGGACAGCCATCGCGGAGGCGATCGCGGCGGCCGAGGTCTGCTTCTCCGGCGAGAAGACCACGTAGGCGGCCAGTGCGATCTGGTAGACCCCGTCGGCTCCCTGGGAGAGCAGTCGTACGGCGAGCAGTCGTCGGAAGTTCCGGAAGCGGAGCAGGACGCGCAGGTCGCGGACGACGGACATGGGGCACAGCCTCACATACGGGGAGGGTCCCCGGGCACGTGGCCCGGGGACCCTCTGGAGCCCTGGCAGGAGCGTTTTCAGTGCGTGGCGTTGCGAGCCGCTTAGCGCTCGACCTCACCCTTGATGAACTTCTCGACGTTCTCGCGGGCCTCGTCGTCGAAGTACTGGACCGGCGGGGACTTCATGAAGTAGCTGGAGGCCGACAGGATCGGGCCGCCGATGCCGCGGTCCTTGGCGATCTTCGCGGCGCGCAGGGCGTCGATGATGACGCCGGCGGAGTTCGGGGAGTCCCAGACCTCGAGCTTGTACTCCAGGTTCAGCGGGACGTCGCCGAACGCGCGGCCCTCGAGGCGGACGTAGGCCCACTTGCGGTCGTCGAGCCAGGCGACGTAGTCGGACGGCCCGATGTGGACGTTCTTCTCGCCGAGGTCCCGGTCGGGGATCTGGGAGGTGACGGCCTGCGTCTTGGAGATCTTCTTGGACTCGAGGCGGTCGCGCTCGAGCATGTTCTTGAAGTCCATGTTGCCGCCGACGTTCAGCTGCATCGTGCGGTCCAGGACGACGCCGCGGTCCTCGAACAGCTTCGCCATGACGCGGTGCGTGATGGTGGCGCCGACCTGCGACTTGATGTCGTCGCCGACGATCGGGACGCCCGCCTCGGTGAACTTGTCGGCCCACTCCTTGGTGCCGGCGATGAAGACCGGAAGGGCGTTGACGAAGGCGACCTTGGCGTCGATGGCGCACTGGGCGTAGAACTTCGCCGCGTCCTCGGAACCCACGGGCAGGTAGCAGACGAGGACGTCGACCTGCTTGTCCTTGAGGACCTGGACGACGTCGACCGGCTCCTCGGCGGACTCCTCGATGGTGAGGCGGTAGTACTTGCCGAGACCGTCGAGGGTGTGGCCGCGCTGGACCGTCACGCCGGTGTGCGGGACGTCGGCGATCTTGATGGTGTTGTTCTCGGAGGCGCCGATCGCGTCCGCGAGGTCCAGGCCGACCTTCTTGGCGTCGACGTCGAACGCGGCGACGAACTCGACGTCGCCGACGTGGTAGTCACCGAACTGCACGTGCATCAGGCCGGGGACCTTCGACGCCGGGTCGGCGTCCTTGTAGTACTCGACTCCCTGCACCAGCGACGCGGCGCAGTTGCCCACGCCGACGATGGCTACGCGAACCGAACCCATTCCGGTTGCTCCCTGTGTGTACGAGTGAGGCCCTGACTGGGCGCTCACGTGGCGGTGTCGTCGGGCGTATCCGGCCCGGGGGTGTCCCCGGGCCGGGGCAGGACGCCCGGCGCTCCAGATGTGGTGTCGTGCCGATCGGGCCCCCCGGAGGCAGGGCCCTTGAGGTCCCGTCCGGCCCGCTCGCTCTCGATGAGCTCGTTCAGCCAGCGCACTTCGCGCTCCACGGACTCCATCCCGTGGCGCTGGAGCTCAAGCGTGTAGTCGTCGAGGCGCTCCCGGGTGCGGGCGAAGGAGATACGCATCTTCTCCAGACGCTCCTCCAGCCGGCTGCGGCGGCCCTCCAGCACGCGCATGCGCACGTCGCGTGACGTCTGCCCGAAGAAGGCGAAGCGGGCGGCGAAGTGCTCGTCCTCGTACGCGTCGGGGCCCGTCTGCGACAGCAGCTCCTCGAAGTGCTCCTTGCCCTCCGCCGTCAACCTGTAGACGATCTTGGCGCGACGCCCTGCGAGTGGTGCGGCGAGGGCGTCCTCAGGAGCGTTGCCCGGCTCCTCGGTCAACCAGCCGTTGGCGACCAGCGTCTTGAGGCAGGGGTACAGCGTCCCGTAGCTGAACGCGCGGAACACGCCCAGTGACGTGTTGAGCCGCTTGCGCAGCTCGTATCCGTGCATCGGGGACTCGCGGAGCAGGCCGAGGACGGCGAATTCGAGGATCCCGGACCTCCGGCTCATCCCCTCGCCTCCTCGCCTTTATCTCGCTCCGATGTATCGACTCGATACATCACGACGATAGAACGGCCTTCCGGATGGGACAAGTGGGGAGATGGTGAACGGGATCACACCACTTATTCATCCGAGGCAAGTTGTCTGGTTTAGGGCGAACTTGGGAACTCGGCAGGTTTTGACGGTGCGTAGTCTGTGCGCCATGCACACCACCGGGAACCGAGTGACGCGAGGGGGCGTCGTCGTCCTGGGTGCCGTACGGATGAATGCGGGATCGACCACATCCGTACTTCGGGGGGACCGGAAACCAGCCGCCGTTTCCAGGCGCGCACGGGTGCGCCTGCCCGAGGAGTAGTCGTTCGATGAGCGAGCACCGTCGCAAACCGCCGCAGCCGCAGGGAGGCGGACGTGCCGCGGCCCGACGCGGCCAGTCCGGCTCGTCCTCCGGCCGCCGTGCGGCACCGCGAGGCGCCACCGGGTCCCCGGCCGATTACGGGCTGGGCCAGGAGTTGGGTGGCGAGGAACGGTCGTACGGAGGCCGAGCCGACGCCCGCCGCGCCGCACAGAGAAACGCAGGAGGCCGCCGCAGAGCGGCCGAGCCCCCCCGCGGAGGTCGACGCGGGGGCCCCGCACCGGGGCGCGGACGGGCAGCCGGTCCCCCCCAGAAGCGGTTCATCGACTACCCGCGCGCGGGAAAGTACGGCGCCGCGCGCTGGGTGCCGTCCTGGAAGTTGGTGAGCGGGCTCTTCATCGGGTTCTTCGGCAGCCTGGTGGCCGCCGCGGGCATCGCCTACGCCATGGTGGGCGTTCCGGACCTCGCGAAGACGGCCACGGCCCAGAACAACGTCTTCTACTGGTCCGACGGCAGCGAGATGGTCGCCACGGGTGGCGAGATCAACCGTCAGAACGTCAACCTCTCGCAGATCCCCAAGGAGATGCAGTACGCCGTCATCTCCCAGGAGAACAAGACCTTCTACACCGACAGCGGCGTCGACCCGAAGGGCATCGCGCGGGCCGTGTTCAACATGGCCAGGGGCGGTGAGACCCAGGGCGGCTCCACCATCACCCAGCAGTACGTGAAGAACGCGATGCTGAACGACCAGTCGCAGACCATCTCCCGCAAGCTCAAGGAGATCTTCGTCTCGATCAAGGTCGGCACCACGGTCTCCAAGGACGAGATCATGGCCGGCTATCTGAACTCCGCGTACTACGGGCGCGGGGCGTACGGCATCCAGGCGGCCGCGCGCGCCTACTTCAACAAGGACGCCGTCGACCTGAACCCCGGCGAGTGCGCCTTCCTGGCCGCGATGCTCAAGGGCGCCACGTACTACGACCCTGCCGGCGCGACGTCCCTCGACCCGTCCGCCACCCCTGAGGCGAACCAGAAGCGGGCCCTGGCCCAGATGCAGGACACCCTGAACAAGATGGTGCAGTACGGCCATCTGAGCGCCACGGACCGGGCCAAGTACACCACCCTTCCCACCTGGCAGAACCCCCGCTCCAACAACAAGCTGAGCGGCCAGGTCGGCTACCTCGTCGACCTTGCCAAGGCGTACCTGGTCAACAACACCAAGATCACGGCCGATGACCTGCAGAAGGGCGGCTACTCGATCTACACGACCTTCGACAAGAAGAAGGTCAAGGAGCTCCAGACCTCGATCACGAAGGTCCAGAAGGCCAACATCAAGCCCAAGCAGCGCCCGAACACGGACACCCACGTCCAGTTCGGCGGCGCTTCCGTGGACCCGACCACGGGCGCCATCAAGGCGATCTACGGCGGTGAGGACGCGACCAAGCACTTCACCGACAACGCCGACCAGACCGGTGCCCAGATCGGTTCGACCATGAAGCCGTTGGTGCTCGCGGCGGCGATGCAGTGGGGTGTCCGGGACAAGAGCCTCGGCCCGGAGCAGGCACAGGACGAGCGGACCCAGGTCTCCCCCAAGAGTCTGTACAGCGGCAAGAACAAGCTGAAGATCAAGGACTACGACGGGACGGTCTGGAAGAACGAGAAGGGACAGGAGTGGCTGCAGACCAACGACGGCAACGAGTCGTACGGCAATCCGCCCAACTACCAGATCGACCTGCGCGAGGCGATGCGTGAGTCGGTGAACTCCGCGTATGTGCAGCTCGGCATGGACGTCGGCCTGGACAAGGTCAAGCAGGCGGCCATCGCGGCGGGGCTGAAGCAGAGCAGCCTGGCCGGCACCAGTTTCCCGTCCTTCTCCATCGGTATCTCCGACCCGAGCGCGATCCGCATGGCGGGCGCTTACGCCACCTTCGCGGCCAGCGGCCAGCAGCGTGATCCGTTCTCCGTCACCAAGGTCACCAGCAAGGACGGCACGGTCTTCACCCATACGGACAAGCCCAACGAGGCCTTCACTCCGGCCGTGGCCAACAACGTCACCGACGTGCTGAGGACCGTGGTCGACAAGGGCACGGGTACCGCCGCCCAGCTGCCCGGGCGCGAGGTCGCCGGCAAGACCGGTACCACGGACGGCAACAAGTCCGCCTGGTTCATCGGCTACACCCCGCAGCTGTCCACGGCGATCACGATGTTCCGCTACAACGACGACGAGACCCAGAAGAACCGCACCTTCCTGGAGATGTACGGAACGGGTGGTCAGAAGAAGATCCACGGTGCGTCGTTCCCGGCGGAGATCTGGCACGACTACATGGCGGAGGCACTGGCGAACGAGCCGGCGAAGGACTTCCCGACGCCGGAGCCCATCGGTGAGGTCGTCAACGACGTGCCGAGCCCGACGCCCACTCCGACGGTCGAGAACACCCCGGAGTCGAGCCCGACCCCGAGCCCGACGCCCAGCCAGACGCTGACCAGTCCGAGTCCCTCGCCGAGCCAGACCTGCCGGTTCAGCTGGCAGTGCACGGACACCGGCGGCACCAACACCGGCGGCACGGACGGAGGCGTGACCTCGACGCCAACGGCGACGGAGACGTCCGGCAACGGCAACACCAGAGGCAATGGCAATGGAGGCCTGTTCGGAGGCGGGGGCGGCTAGCTGTTCTGTCTCGGGAGGTTGTGGACGGGTGAGCCAGGTCTCAGCTGAGGGATCTTGAACGGGTGAGGGCCTTCCCGTTCGGTGTGGATTGCGACG
>NZ_JBEXPK010000030.1:0-119400 GCF_040612015.1 Streptomyces sp. NPDC006476
GCCCAATGCCGGCCGGGGTGCGGCTGGAGGTTGAGCGGCCCGAACTCATCCATGCAGAAGATGACTTCGGGCTCGCCTTCCTCGGGTATGACCTCGCCGTCGGCGATCGCGTAGAGGTGTTCGACGCGGGCCTTCTTGGCCGCGTAGTCGGGGTCGCGGGAGGTCTTCCAGGTCTTTATGCGTTGAAACGAGACGCCCTCCTCGCGGAGCAGGATGCGAAGGCCCTCGTGGCTGATGTCGTCGACCACCCCCTCGGCGACCAGGAAGTCGGCCAGCTTGGCCAGGCTCCAGGTCGAGAACGGCAGGCCGTGCTCGGCCGGCTTCGACTTGGCGATCTTCTTGATCTCCCGGCGTTCCGGGAGGGTGAAGGTCTTCGGCCGGCCGCCCTTGTACTTGGGGTAAAGCGAGTCGAAGCCGTCCGCGTTGAAGTTGTGGAGCACGTCGCGAACCCGGTCGTCGCTGGTGAACGTCACCTCGGCGATCTTCGCAACCGGCATGCCCTGCGCGGATAACAACACCATCTGAGCCCGCCGCCAGGTCACCACCGAGCCAGTGCCTCTGCGGATGATCCGCAGCAACCGCCTGCCCTCGTCGTCATCAATCTCCCGGACCCGCACACGTTCAGCCACCTGATCATTCTGGCCGTCCGATACCGCCGGGCGCAGCAACCAGGCAACACGTCACCGCAGGGCGAACGTTGCCTGATACGGCACTAGTTCGGGTCGAGGACGGCCCGGAGGGCCGGGGCGAGGCCGCGTTCGATCTCGTCCGGCGTCAGGGTGGTCACTGCGGGGAGCCGCAGGAGGTAGCGGGTGAGTCCGAGGCCGAGGAGCTGTGCGGAGACCAGGCCGGCCCGGTGTGCCGCGAGTTCCGGGCCGAGGGCGGCGGCCAGGGCGGGGGCGACCTGCGCCGCGAAGATCTCGTGCATCCGTGCCGCGGCCTGTTCGTTGGTGACCGCCGAGCGCATCAGGACCAGCAGTGCGTCGTCGGCCGGGTCGCCCTCCCAGCGTTTGAGGAAGTGCCGCACCAGGGTCTGGGGGAGCTCGTCCGCAGGGACGTCCGTGAGGTCGGGCATTCGCAGGTCGATGGCGAGTGTCGCGTCGAAGAGCTGGGCCTTGTTGCCGAAGTAGCGCATGACCATCGAGGGGTCGATGCCGGCGTCGGAGGCCACGGCCCGGATGGTGGTGCGCTCGTAGCCCTGGGCGGCGAAACGCTCGCGTGCGGCCCGCAGGATCGCGGCCTTGGTGCGGTCCGAACGCCTGTCGGTGCTGGTGATCTCGGTGCCTCGCGTCATGCCAACGACTGTAGGCCAACGTGTGTTGACTTTCCAGCGCGGGAGTGAGCATCATGCCAACAGCTGTTGGCCAACAAGTGTTGGCAAACGGTTGTTGGCTTTGTCTCCGCAGAAGGGAAACCCCGTCATGAACACCACCGCACTCCCGGGCCGCACCGAGGTCGCCATCGTCGGCGGCGGCCCGACCGGGCTCGCGCTCGCCGTCACACTCGCGTCCGCCGGCATCGACTTCGTCGTCCTGGACAAGCTGGCCGAAGGCGCGAACACCTCACGGGCCGCCGTCGTCCACGCCCGCACCCTGGAGGTCCTGGACGAGCTGGGAGCGTCCGAGGACCTGATCGCGCGAGGCGTGCAGGTCACCCGGTTCGCCGTCCGCGACGGTGCCCGGAGGCTGCTGACCGTGCCGTTCGACCAGCTGCCCACGGCGCACCCGTACACGCTGATGGTCCCGCAGTACGAGACCGAGAGCGTGCTGCTGGAGCGGCTGCGCGCGCTCGGTGGCGACGTGCACCGCCCCTACGAGGTCGCCTCCGTCGTCCAGGAAGCAGACGGTGTCACGCTCACCATGACCACCGGCGAGACGCTGCTCGCCGCGTACGCCGTCGGCGCCGACGGTATGCACAGCACCGTGCGCGAGGCCGCGGGCATCGGGTTCTCCGGCAACACCTACGCCGAGTCCTTCGTGCTCGCCGACGTCATGATGGACTGGGCCCCGGGCCCCGAGGAGGTCTCGCTCACGTTCGGCACCGCGGGACTCACCGTCGTAGCGCCGCTGCCCGGGGGGCACTACCGGGTCGTCGCCACCGTGGACGACGCGCCCGCCACACCGGATCTCGCCTTCGTCCAGCGGCTGTTGGACGAACGCGCCCCGCACCAGGCCAGGGTCACCGGCCTGGCCTGGTCGTCACGGTTCCGGGTGCACCACCGGGTCGCCGACCACTACCGTGCCGGCCGTCTGCTGCTGGCCGGCGACGCCGCCCATGTGCACAGCCCCGCCGGCGGCCAGGGGATGAACACCGGCATCCAGGACGGCTACGCCCTGGGCCGGGGCTTCGCGTCCGGGCAGCTCGACGGCTACGAGGCGCGGCGCCGGCCCGTCGCGCAGCGGGTGGTCGCCTTCACCGACCGGATGACCCGCGTCGCCACCACGCGCAACGCGATGGTCCGAGGGGCACGCAACATCGCGCTTCCCCTGCTCGGCCACACGGGCATGCCGAAGAAGCTCGCCACCGAGCTCGCCGAGCTCAACTACCGGTAGTGCAAACGTTGTTCGGGGGCCTCTCAGACGGTCGTCTCCTCGAAGGCCAGCACATGATGGCCGGTGTCCCAGAGCAGGGTCAGCAGGGCGCGTACCGACGCCTGGTCGACGTCCTCGACGATCAGTACGGTGCCGTCCGCGCCTGGTGTCGACACGTGGTCGAACCTGGTCCGGATCATGTCCAGCAAGGTGCGGGAGATCGGTCCGCGCAGCGTCAGCTCATACCGGGGAGGGGCCATGTTCACAGGGAACCCGCCGCCCGGGTGGCAGTGCACCACCCGCCGGGAGAAGCACCCGGGGTGGGGTCAGATCAAGCCGAGTTCGCGTGCCGCTGTGACGGCGTCCTGCCGGGAGGCGACGCCGAGCTTGCGGTACAGGCTCTTGTTGTACGCCTTGACCGTATTGATGGACAGGAACATGGCCGCCCCGATCTCCCGCTGGGTCGCCGACCCCTGCAGTGCCCGCAGGATCGACAACTCGCGGTCGGTCAGTTCCTCCGCGAGAGCACCGGAGCGTACGGCGGTGCGGGCGCCGACGCGGCCCAACCGCGCCTCGCTCTCCTCGAGCCGCCGCTTCGCGTAGGCGCTCACCGGCTCCTCCTCAACCACCTCGCGGGCCCGGGCCAATGCGGCGCGGGCGGCGGGCCGGTCGCCGCAGGCGAGCTCGGCGTCCGCGAGATACAGCAGGCCGAGGAACAGCGTCGTCGGCCGCGGGTGGAGTTCGGCGAGGGTGACGGCGCGGCGCAGCAGGACGGCGGCCGCCTCCATGTCGGCGTTCAGGTAACCGCGCCTGCCGGCGGCGATACGCAGCGCGGCGAGCCCCGGAGTGCTGGCCTCCCTCCCGTCGCGCTCGACGGCGTCGGCTGTCGGAACGGCCTCGCGCAGCACCCGGTCGCAGTCCTCGCCGCGGCCGGCCTCGACAAGGCTGACCGCCAGCATGCCCGCTACAGCCATCACGGTCCACAGTGGCCAGGAGTCGCGGCGGCGCTGCTGCCACACGTCGAGCAGCAGGGTCGCGGCCTCGTCGAAACGGCCGTCTCGAGCCAGCACGCCACCGAGTGTCGCAGGTACGTGTGGGTGCGCGGTGACACCGCCGGCGGTTTCCAGTTCGAGAGCCTGCCGGGCCAGGGCCACGGATTGCGCGGCCTCGGCATCCGACATTCCGAAGCCCGCGCGCACGGTGAGCACGGCACCGCGGAAGCTGTGCCAACCGGGCAGGACGGTGTCTGGGGTCCCGCCCGCCTCGCAGACGTCCAGCCAGCGGTTCACACGGTCCTGGTCGCCGCACAGCGCCGCCGCGAAGGCCAGCGAGTAGGCCAGCTCCGGACCCACCGTCCGCCTGGACAGGCGCTCGCCGAACTGCAGGTACGTCGCCGCGGTGCCACGGGGGAAGAACCAGCTCTCCGCGGTGCGCAGCATCAGCTCGGCGGCCTCTTCGTCGCGGCCGGCCCGCAATAGGTGGTGCACGGCGTCGTCGATGCGGTCCTCGTCGGCGAACCAGGCCGCGGCATGACCCAGGACCTCCCGTGGGTCCGCCGTGGCCTCGCGTCCCAGAACCTCCCGGAGCAGATGATGACACCGATACCACTGCTGCTCGTCGTCCAGGGCGGCCACGAACAGATCAGCCCTGACCAGATCGGACAGCACCTCGGCCGATCCGGTCACCTGCAGCGCGGCGTCGCACAACGGACCGGAAAGGCGTTCGAGCGGCGCGGCCCTGACGAGCAGGTCCCGATGGCGCGGCGCGAGGCCCGGCAGCACCTCGGCCGCGAAGTAGTCCAGCAGATGCCGGTCGTCGGCGTGGGCCTTCGCCGGGTCCGCGCGCAGCGCGAGAGCGGCCAGTTGCAGGCCGGCCGCCCACCCCTCGGTGCGTTCCCATACGGCTGCTGCCACCGCCTCGTCGAGGTCGTGACCCGACACCGCTGCCACCAGGGCCGCCGCCTCGTCCGGCGAGAACCGCAACTGTGCCGCCCGCAGCTCGGTCAGCTCGCCGCGGGCCCGCAGCCGTGCGATCGGGAGCGGCGGGTCGGTGCGCGAGGCGATCACGATCCGCAACGAGGCGGGCATGTATGCCACGAGGTACTCGACCGCCTCGTGGATCCGTTGATCGGCGAGCAGGTGGTAGTCATCGAGGACCAGTACGTGCGGCACCGTGGTCGCCGCCAGTTCGTTCAGCAGCATCGGCAGCGCCAGGTCGACCGGGGAGACGCCGGCCGCGTCCAGTGCCTGCAGCGGGCCCCTGCTGATCGCGTCGCCGGCGTTGTGCAGGGCGGTGAGCACGTAACTCCAGAACCGGACGGGCTCGTCGTCACTGTCGTCGAGCGAGACCCACGCGATACGGCGCTTCTCCTCGGGGTCGGCCGCCCAGCCGCTGAGCAGACTCGTCTTGCCCCAGCCGGCGGGCGCCACCACCACCGTCAGACGGGTCTCGGCCAGACGCAGCTGCCGCCGCAGGCGTTCGCGCGGGACCGCGCCGGCCCGGGCCGGCGGGATCACCTGCTTCACGGCCAGCAGTGGCCGCCTGGGTATGTCCGACGTCACGACGCTCCCGACCTGCGGCCCGGCACCGCAACCCGGCGCCGATTCTGCCAGCTCCACCACCCCGGGTACATTCCGCGGCGGGGTGATGCGCCAGCACCCTGTCCGACGCGAGTCTCCTGGCACCACCCGGGGCCGCGCGACAGGAGAGACGCAATGGCCACGAACACCGTCACAGACGAACCCCCTGAGATCGCCTTCACCCGCAGGGACGCGCTGAAACTGGCCGGCCTGGGCATCGGCTCGGTAGCCACCCTCGGTGTGGGCCTCGGCGGACTCCGGGCCGCCACCAACGGCGCCTTCAGCGCCGGATCGGGCGATCCGTACGACCTCTGGCACGACTGGACCACGATGTCCGGCATCGAGCGGGTGGTCGCCGCCGGCGTCCTCGCGTGCAACCCGCACAACACCCAGCCCTGGCGCATCCGCGTCGACGCAGACACCATCGACGTCCACTCCGACCCCAGTCGGCGGATGCCGCTCAACGACGCCAGTGGCCGCGAACACTTCGCCGGGCTCGGCTGCGCCGTGGAGAACATGGTGATCGCCGCCGGACCGGCCGGATTCACCACGAAGGTCATCCTCTTCCCGGACGGCATCGCCTCGGAGCATGTCGCCCGGATCGTTCTGCGGGACGGCGGCACCGGGCAGGACCGCGACCTCGCCGCCGCGATCCCGCACCGGCACACCAACCGCGGCCCGTACACATCCGCGCCCGTCGACCTCAGCGGGTTCACCCAGCAGAGCTCCCGCATCGACGGGGCGAGCGTGCTCTGGATCAACGACAAGGCGGCGCGTGAGCAGTTGGGCCGGCTCTACGTCGAGGCCACCGAGGCGATCACCGCCGACACCGCCCAGTCCACCGAGGCGTTCACCTGGTTCCGCAGCGCGCGCAGCAGCATCGACCAGCACCGCGACGGGCTCACCCTCGACGGTCAGGGAGTCGGCGCGCTGACCCTGTTCGCCGCGAAACTCCTGCCTGCGCAGTCCCGCAAGGACGGCGACGCCTACTGGGTCAAGGCCACCCGCGAGGTGCACACCGCGACCGCAGCCGCCTACGGCGTCATCGTCGTCGACGACGTCACCGACCGCACCGCGCAGGTCAACGGCGGACGGCTGCTGGCCCGGATGCACCTCACCGCGACCGCCCTCGGCCTCGGCCTGCACCACATGAACCAGATCACCGAACGCATCGACCGCGACACCACGGCCGGCAACCGGGACGTCTTCTCCGCCCGCTGGGCCGCTCTGCTCGGCCGCCCCGCCTCGACCGGCCTGCTGTCCTTCCGCGTCGGCCACCCTGAGCGCACACCGGGCCTCAGCCCGCGCCGCAGCCTCGAAGACGTCGTGACCAGCTGACCCCGGCGGGAGCGGCCGACGCCGAGCGCCGCCCGTCCACCAGTTTCGCCCAGTCCACCAGTCTCGTTCACAGGAGGTTCCCCCATGCCCGCCCCCGTTCCGCACCAGGCCACAGGGCCGGTGCGCGCAGTGCGCACCGGCCCCGTTCTGGCCGTGACCTGCCTGGCCCTGGCGACCGTCGTATCGGCGATGGCATCGCTGAGCGTGGCATTGCCCGACATCGCCCAGGAGACACACGCCAACCAGACCCAGCTGTCGTGGATCATCGACTCCTACAGTCTGATCTTCGCATCGTTCCTGCTGCTCGCAGCGACCCTCGGCGACCGCTTCGGCCGTCGCAGGGCATTGCTCGGCGGTATCGGACTGTTCGCGGGAGTGTCGCTCGCCGCGACCTTCACGACCGAGCCGGACGTCCTGATCGCCCTGCGCGCGGTGCTCGGCGTGGCAGCCGCATTCGTCATGCCCGCCACGCTGTCCACGATCACCAGCACGTTCCCCCGCACCCAGCAGGCGCGTGCCATCAGCATCTGGGCGGCCGTCGCGGGCGCCAGCGCCGCGCTGGGGCTGTTCGCCTCCGGCGCGCTGCTCGAGGTGTGGTCGTGGCGCTCGGTGTTCTGGCTGAACACCGTGATGGCCGGGGTGGC
The DNA here is from genome assembly GCF_040612015.1 of Streptomyces sp. NPDC006476. Classification (NCBI taxonomy): domain Bacteria; kingdom Bacillati; phylum Actinomycetota; class Actinomycetes; order Kitasatosporales; family Streptomycetaceae; genus Streptomyces; species Streptomyces sp. NPDC006476. The sequence continues at coordinate 7,093 of NZ_JBEXPK010000030.1, forward strand.
GTTCATCGGCACCCAGGTCTTCGTGCCGGAGTCCGCGCAGCCGGGCAGGCAGCGTGTGGACGTGACCGGAGCGGCTCTCACCGTGGCGGGGCTGGGAGCGCTGGTCTACTCGGTCATCGAGGCGCCCGAGCATGGTTGGGGCAGCACGCGCACCCTGACCGGCATAGCCCTCGGGCTCGCCGTCCTGGTCGCGTTCGTCGTCTGGGAACTGAGGCACCCGCACCCCCTGCTCGACCCGCGGCTGTTCCGCCACAAGGCGTTCGCGGCCGGATCGATCTCCACCACGCTGCAGTTCTTCGCCTTCTTCGGGTTCATCTTCGTCACCATGCAGTACCTCCAGCTGGTGCGCGGTGACAGCGCCCTGATGGCCGCGGTGAGCGTGCTGCCGATGTCCGCGGCGATGATCCCCAGTGCACGCCTCAGCCCGCGCCTGGTTGCCCGGCGAGGCGCTCGCGGCCCATGGACCTTCGGCCTTCTCCTGGTCACCACCGGTCTGGTCGTGCTGGCCCAGCTCGACGCCGGCAGTTCGTACTGGCTGGTCGCCGGCGGGCTCGTGCCGCTCGGTGCGGGCATGGGCCTGGCCACGACGCCGGCCACCGCGGCGATCACCGATGCCCTGCCGCCCCGTCTGCAGAACGTGGGATCCGCCGTGAACGACCTGTCCCGTGAACTCGGCGGCGCCCTGGGCATCGCCGTCCTCGGCAGCCTCATGAGTGCCCAGTACCGAGACGAGCTCGACACCAGCGGGCTCCCCGCACCGATCGCGCACGCGGCACGCTCCTCCCTCGCCGCCGCCAACCACATAGGCCACGCCACGGGCAATCCCGCACTGATCGACCGGGCCCGCGACGCCTTCGCCTCCGGTATGCACCTCGCACTCCTCAGCGGCGCCGCAACCACCGTCCTGGCCGCCGCCGTCGTCACCCTCCTACTGCGCCGGACCGGCAAGCCCGGCACGGTCGCCCTGGAGACGCAGACCGACGGCACGGACCGGGAAACGGCCGCTCCGGCGACGGCGTAGCACCAACCGACTGCCGGACAGATCCACCACGACGGGCGGCGCGAGGGGCCACGATTCGTCCCGCGCGCCGCACCAGGAAGGGAACCGACATGACTCCGTTGCGCACACAGACGGTGCACCAACCCGGCCCCGAGCGGTTGCCGAAGCCACTGGAAGCCCTCACCCGGGCCTTCGCTCTCCTCGGCACACGCGGCACCGGGCTCATCATCACGGCCCTCGCCAAGGGCCCGGCCGACCCCCACCTCATTCACGAGCGCGTCCCCGGCCTCAGCGACGGCCTGCTCACCCGACGCCTCCGTGAGATGACGGCCCTCGGCCTGGTGGCCCGAACCGCCCACCCGGGCACACCCACGAGCACCGTCTACACGCTCGCCTCCCACGGCAAGGCGCTCCTCATACCTCTGACCGCACTGACCGTGTGGGCGGAGGACCACCTCCCTACGAAGGCATCCCAGGGAACGCGGTCCCCGCGCGCGACCGGGCGGGGGCGGACCGGAGTTCCACCGACCCGGTACACCACCGAGGCGGTGGCTCAAGTGGTCGCAGGACGGTCAGGGATGACAGCGCCTGGTCGTAGGCGCCGGGGTGCACGCACCCCGGCGAGCTGACGAATCGTCGACGGTGACACCCCCGTTACGACTGTCGTTTCCCCATCCATATCCACAGAATCGGATTACAGAAAATGAGCGCGCACGAAAACGTGGACCTGGGTCATACGGTGGCCGGCTGGACAGGAACAACCGTCGCAGTGGTCGGCTTCTGCGTCGCAGGTCTCGGAGTCATCGCGGTTTCGGCGGCGTTGGTGATCTCCGGCGTCGCAGTGATCGCCCTGGCCGCCGTCATCACCTGGCTTCTCCACCTGGCGGGCTGGGGGAAGCCCAGCGGCCCCCGCCCAGCCGACCAGTGGGACTGGCGGGTGAAAGACCTTGGCGCCCGGCAGGGGCACCCGGACTGCCTGGGGTGCCGCATGGCCGGAAGGCGAGTCGAGGCGGTGGCGAAGGCCGCAGAGCCGACGCCCCCCGCGGCCACCCTGCCGTCGCCGCGCCAGAACCAGCACAGCTCGGGCATCTCGCCAGCAGGGGCTGCGCAAGAGGGCCGGCCGCTTCTCTAGCGGCTGCGCCGCCAACTGCCCGTCGGGAAGCGTCTTTGGAACAGAAAGCAGGAGGACAGGCCTGCAATGGCTGCTGAAAACAAACCTGAGGGCGTACATGCCCGCGAGGACAGTGTGGCGGCCCGGGACGGCCTCGCGGCCAACCGGGCCCTCTGGAAAGACCTCGCCGAATTCCACGGAACTGACCCTGGAGACCGGTCGTACGACGTGCAGGCATTCCTCGCCGGCGGGCAGACGCTGCGCGGGATCGAGCGAGAACTTGCGGGCGACGTGGCAGGCAAGGACCTACTCCACCTGCAGTGCCACTTCGGTATGGACACCCTGAACTGGGCGCGCCTGGGTGCACGCGTCACCGGTGTGGACTTCTCCTCCAAGGCGATCGCACGCGCCCGGACCTTGGCGGAGCGGGCCGGTCTGGTCGCGGAGTTCGTGGAAGCGGACACCCAGCGTCTCCCCGACGCTCTGGCGGGCAGGTTCGACCTGGTCGTCGCCACCTACGGGGTCCTCTCGTGGATCGGAGACCTCGGCGCCTGGATGGGCGGTGCGGCGACAGCGCTGCGGCCGGGCGGCCGACTGGTTGTCGTGGACCTTCACCCCGTCTTCCAGACGGTGCTCACGTTCGACCCCTTCGTGGCCGACTGGCCCTACGGTGGCGGCACACCGCAGCATGACGCGATGACGGGCACGTACGCCCACGTCGAAGCTCCCGCCGAGCCGAAGAAGTCCTCCCAATACCCGTATTCGGTCGGCGAGATCGTGACGGCGGCCGCTTCGGCGGGCCTGGTCGTGGAGCGCCTCGGCGAGCACACGGAAACCGAGACCGACGGGCGTCACATCCTCCCGCAGGGCCCGGACGGCCTGTATCGGTTCCCGTTCAGCGACACCTACCTGCTCATCCTGTACTCGCTCAGCGCAGCTCTCCCGCCCGCACCCGACGGACACCCGGGGGACCCCGCCTGTGCGGTCGGGCACGGTGCTGCGTGGCAGACGCCTCGTGATGACAGCAAGTCGTGACAGACCGGAGTGTCCGAAACATGTACTACCTGCACGTCGATGTCTTCAGTTCACAGCCCTACAGCGGCAACAGCCTGGCGGTGTTTCCCGACTCCGGGGGGCTCAGCGGGGAGCAGATGACGCGCATCACCCGGGAGATGCGCCATTTCGAATCGGTATTCCTCGCCCCCGACCCCGCCCATAAGCGGACCTGGGGCGCGCGCGTCTTCGACCTCGCCGAGGAACTCGACTTCGCAGGACACCCCCTCATCGGGGCAGCCTGTGTCCTGCACGCTCTCCACGGCGTCGGCGAGAACGAGAGCTGGCACCTGAAGCTGAAAGCCCGAACGGTCGACGTCACCACCCGACGCCGCTCAGCGGGCCGCTACACCGCCGTTCTCGACCAGGGCCCCGCCACATTCCTCGGCCGCCCCACCATCCCCGAGCTGGCCACCTGGTTTTCCCTGGACGCCGACGACCTGGACCCGGAACTGCCTCCAGAAGTGCTCTCCACAGGACTTCGGTACCTCATCGTCCCTGTGCACGGCGACGCACTGGAACGCGCCCGGATCGCCCAAGACCTCGACGCCCCCCTCGCTGCTGTCGGTGCACAGTTCGCCTACCTACTCGACGCCGCCGCGCTGGAGGGTCGCCATTGGAATAACGACGGCAACCTGGAGGATGTGGCCACCGGCTCCGGCGCCGGCTGTGCCGCCGCCTACTTGCGCCGACACAGCCGGATCGGCGACGGAGAGACCGTCACCCTGCACCAGGGACGCCTCACCGGCCGTGCCAGCCAGATGGCGATCAGCGCACACGGCGAAGGGCAGAGCATCCGCTCGGTCACGGTGGGCGGCGAGGTGGCGTTCGTCGCTGAAGGGCACCTCAAGGAACTGCCCGCATGAGCCCCTCTGCATTGCCCCACATCGGCCCCGACGTCATCCGCGCCGCAGGCGAACGTGGCGACGGTGCGTTTCGTCCGGCCCGTGTCGAGCCGCTCGACCTGCCGTCTGGCGTGCTCCAGCCCCGCGTTGACCGACTTGGCGGCCTCGACCATGATCCGTCCGGCCTCGGTCGGCGTGACCCCGCGGGTGCTGCGCGCCACGACCTTGCTGCCGAGGCTCCCTTCCAGCGCCGCCACCTGAACCGCCCCTCGAGGAGGGCGGGGTGCAACGCCACCGGGGTGAGCAGCGTCATCGCCTCGCCCCTCTCCACCAGCCCGGCCTGCACCACGACGTCCACGTGGCGGACGAGGTGCCCCTCGTCGGCGGTGCTCCCCGTAGTGCGGTGCGTGCGGAGTGCGGTGCAGCCGCGTGTGAGCGGTGGACCGGGGCCGACAGGAGGGGGCCGTGCGAACGAGAGTCCTGGCGGATGTTCCGACAGGGCTCTCAGGTGGAGAGCGCCTCACCAGATGCGACGCCTGCCGTCAGGGCGGGTGAGGTGTTCCCGTTGACTTGGCAGTCGGTTCGGTCACGGTGGATCGGTATGTGTCGGTCGCTCAGCGGCAGGCCTGTTCCGCCGAGGCGGGCGGCGACGATTTCGGCGGCGATGGACAGGGCGGTCTCCTCGGGTGTGCGGGCGCCGAGGTCGAGGCCGATGGGTGAGTGAAGGCGGGTCAGTTCGGCTTCGGTGAGGCCGATGTCGCGGAGTCTGCGGTCGCGGTCCTCGTGGGTGCGGCGGGAGCCCATCGCGCCGATGTAGGCGGCCGGCAGTCGCAGGGCCGTCTCCAGCAGAGGCACGTCGAACTTGGCGTCGTGGGTGAGGACGCACACCACCGTGCGCTCGTCGGTCCGGGTGCGGTGCAAGTAGCGGTGTGGCCAGTCGACCACGATGTCGTCGGCCTCGGGGAAGCGTGTCCGGGTGGCGAAGACGGGTCGGGCGTCGCACACGGTGACGTGGTAGCCGAGGAACTTGCCCACGCGTACCAGGGCCGCAGCGAAGTCGATGGCGCCGAAGACCAGCATGCGGGGCGGCGGGACGCTTGATTCGACGAACACGGTCAGGTCGGGATCGCAGTGGGTTCCGTCCTGCGCGATGTCGAAGGTGCCCGTGCGACCGGCATCAAGCAGAGAGCGGGTTTCGTCGACGACGGCGTGGTCCAGCTCGGGACGTCCGCCGAGTCCGCCGTCGTAGGATCCGTCGTGACGGACCGTCAGCGCCCGCCCGAGGAGCCCAACCGGGCCGCGGATTACGCGGGTGAGCGCCGTCGCCTCGCCCCGGGCGGTGGCCGAGAGCGCCGTCTGGAATGTCTTCCTGTCCGGTCCGTAGGCGGGCACCGGGGTGACCAGAATGTCCAGGACACCGCCGCAGGTGAGCCCGACGGCGAAGGCGTCCTCGTCGCTGTAGCCGAACCGCTCGCGCACCGTCTCACCGTCGGCGAGCGCCTGGGCGCACAGGTCGTACACGGCGCCTTCCACGCAGCCGCCGGAGACCGAGCCGATGGCCGTTCCGTCGGCGTCTACGGCAAGCGCGGCGCCCGGCCCGCGCGGCGCGCTGCCGCTGACGGCCACGACGGTGGCCACGGCGAACTCGCGTCCTTCCTCGAGCCACCGGGTCAGCTCGTCCGCGATGTCCAGCATGGTCTTTCTTTCTTGTGGTGGTCGGATGGGGCGGATCTGCCATGAGGCGGCTCAGTCACTCGTCACGCCGCAGGCGCCCGAACGGGCCCGGCGCGACGAGGGCTTGCGACCGCCGTCGCTTCAGAGCAGTTTGTCCAGCGTGATCGGCAGGTCCCGCACCCGCTTGCCGGTCGCGTGATAGACGGCGTTCGCTACAGCCGCACCGACACCCACGATGCCCACCTCGCCCGCGCCGAGGATGCCGAGGGGCGTGTTCGGATCTGGGTGGTCGAGGAAGGACACGTCGATCGGCGGGACGTCGGCGTGCACGGGGACGTGGTACTCGGCCAGGCTCGGGTTCATGATCCGTCCGTTGCGCGGGTCGACGAGGGTCTCCTCGGCCATCGCCAGGCCCAAGCCCATCACGATGCCGCCGCGGACCTGGCTGGCCGCCGTCTTCGCGTTGATCACCCTGCCGATGTCGAACACGCCGACCCACCGCGACACCCGCGTCTCGCCGGTCTCCGCATCGACCTTCACCTCGCAGAACTGCACACCGGAGGCAGCCTTGATCAACCGCTGGGCCCCGAGCAGGAAGCCCGGCAGGAACCGTGCCCGACCGGCGATCCGGCCGAGCCGCGTCTCGGATCCGATGACGGCTTCGACGTGCGGCACGTTCGCGCGCCGGAGTATCTCCTCGTTGCTGTCGCCGCCGGTCTTGCGGGCCATGGACTTCAGCGTCTGCTTCAGCTCCTCGCACGCCTGCATCACACTGGCGGCGGTGCTCGCGGTCTGGACAGAGGAAGCGGCGGCCGGCCCCATCGGCAGATCGGAATCGCCGTACTCCACGCGGACGGCGTCGAACGGCACACCCAGCGCGTCGGCCGTGATCTGGGCCTGGGCCGTGGCCGCGCCCATGCCCATCTCCTGGAAAGCGCAGCGCACCAGTACGCTGCCGTCGGCCGACAGACGGACCGTGACGTTGACCGGCATGGTCAATGCCGGGTGATAAGCCGTGGCCATGCCCGTCCCGACCAGCCACCGCCCCTCGCGTGCCGAGCGCGGTTCGGGGTTGCGCTCCTGCCAGCCGAACAGCTCCGCGCCCAGCGCGTATAGCTCCGGCAGCCTGCGGTGGGAGAACTTCTTCTTGCCGTCGATCGGGTCGACCGCGGTGTCATTACGCAGGCGCAGCTCGATCGGGTCCATGCCCAGCTCATAGGCCAGTTCATCGATCGCGGACTCCAGCGCGAAGGTGCCGATCGCCTCGCCCGGCGCGCGCATGAAGGTGTTGGGCAGCAGGTCGAGTTGCACGTGGTCGTGTCGCGCGAGGATGTTCTCGGACGCGTAGAGGTGCTGGGACGGGGAGGTCACCTGCTCGAAATGACCGCCGATCCGGCCGGTGCGGGTGACGCTGGTGTGCAGCAGCGAGGTCAGCCTGCCGTCGCGGTCCGCTCCCAGCGCGACCCGCTGGATGGACGGGGTGCGTCCACCCACCGTGCGATAGACCGCCTCCCGCGACAGCACCAGCCGCACCGGCCTCTTCGTCGCCCGGGCCGCCAGCGCCGCGAGGATGGTGCCGGGCCAGATCGAGAACTTGCCGCCGAAGGCGCCGCCGACGAAGGGCGCCAGCACCCGTACGTTCGTTCTGGGCACGGAGAACCGCAGCGCGAGGTGCGTGCGGAACCAGTCGATCGACTGCGTCGCGTCGTGAACGGTGAGCCGGTCGCCGTCCCAGACGGCGATGGTGGAGTGCAGCTCCAGCGCGTTGTGGCTGTGCGGCGGGGTGGTGTACCGCAGGTCCAGCGACACCTGCGCGGTAGCCAGCGCCGCCTCCGCATCGCCCCTCTTTGCCCCCCGGGGGAAGAACGAGTCGTTCGGTTGCGGCTGTGCGTCGTCCTCGGACCCCACGAAGTCCAACGAGGACTTGGTGACGGTGTACTCGGCGTGCACCAGTGCGGCGGCCTCCCGAGCGGCGGCGGAGGTCTCCGCGACGACCACCGCGATCGGCTGCCCCTCCCAGTGCACCTCGTCGCTCTGCAAGTAGTTCACCGAGGTGCCGGAGAACAACATGGTGAAGTTGAAGGTTCCGGCTTTGGGCGCCGGTTTCATGGGGGGCGCGTTGAGGTGGGTGATGACGGCGATCACGCCCGGCACCGCCCTCGCCTCGTCGGTGTGCAGGGCCGTGATGCGGCCGCGGCTGATGGTGGCGTGGACGAGTACGGCGTGCGTGAGGCCGGGATAGAAGTGCTCGGCGGCGAACTTCGCCGCACCCGTCGTCTTGACGCCGCCGTCGACGCGGTCGAGCGGTTGTCCGATCGTAGTCATGCCGCCCTGCCTTCCTCAGTACGGCCCGGGTGCACGTCACGCGGAAGCCGCGCGGGTCGGGCAGGGATGGTTGTCACGCTGACTGGGCGTGAACTGGTTGCCTTTGAGCTCGACATCAGGCGGCGCTCCCCTCGGTCAACAGCTGCCTCAGGGTCGCCACGATCGTGCGCCGTGCGAGTTCGATCTTGAAAGCGTTCTCCGGCCCGCCCTCTGCGGCGGCGAGTTCTGCTTCCGCCGCCCGCCGGAAGGCTTCCTCGGTCGCTGGCTCACCGAGCAGTACCCGTTCGGCTTCGGTAGCGCGCCACGGTTTCGTGCCGACGCCGCCGAGCGCGAGGCGGACCTCGGTGACCCGGCCGTCCTCGACGGCCAGCGCGGCGGCGACGGAGACGAGGGCGAAGGCGTACGACGCGCGGTCGCGGACCTTGCGGTAGCGCGAGTGCGCCGCGACGGGCACCGGCGGCAGCTCGACAGCGGTGATCAGCTCGTCGGCGGCGAGTACCGTCTCGATGTGGGGGGTGTCGCCGGGCAGCGTGTGGAAGTCGGCGATCGGGATCCGCCGCACGCCGCGCACGCTCTCCACCTCGACGACCGCGTCGAGCATCACCAGCGCCACTGCCATGTCCGAGGGATGCGTGGAGATGCAGTGCTCGCTGGCCCCCAGCACCGCGCTGCCGCGGGAGAACCCGCCGATCGCGTCGCAACCACTGCCGGGCGCACGCTTGTTGCAGGCGGAGGTCTCGTCGTAGAAGTACATGCAGCGGGTGCGCTGCAGCAGGTTCCCGCCCACGGTCGCCATGTTCCGCAACTGGGCGGACGCCCCGAGCAGGATCGCCTGCGCCAGCACCGGATACCGGGCACGGATGACAGGGTCCGCGGCGAGACGGCTGTTGGTCACCAGTGCGCCGACGCGGATGGTGCCGTCCGGCAGTTCCTCGATCCCGGTCAGCGGCAGGCGGGTGATGTCCACGACCGTCGCCGGGTGCTCGATGCCCTCCCGCATGAGGTCGACGAGGTTCGTCCCGCCGGCGAGGAACTTCACGTCCTCGCTGTCCGCGATCGTGCGCAGCGCCGTGGCCGTGTCCGGTGCGCTGAGGTAGGAGAACGGCTTCACTTTGCGACCTCCTTGATCGCCGAGACAATGCCGTTGTAGGCGCCGCAACGGCACAGGTTGCCGCTCATCCGCTCCCGGATCTCCGCCTCGTCCAGCTCCCCACCGGTGTCGGCGAGATGCTCGGTCGCCGCACTGGGCGCGCCTTCCTTGTGCTCGGCGAGCATCCCGATCGCCGAACAGATCTGCCCCGGCGTGCAGTAGCCGCACTGGAATCCATCCGCGCGGACGAACGCCGCCTGCAACGGGTGGTCGACCCCCTCGATGGTCGTGATCTCCCGGCCCTGGTACTGCACCGCCAGCGCGAGGCAGGCGTTGATCCGCCGACCGTCGGCCAGCACCGTGCAGGCGCCGCACGCCCCCTGGTCGCAGCCCTTCTTGGTACCGGTCAGGCCCAGGTACTCACGCAGCGCGTCGAGCAGGCTCACCTGCGGCGCGACGTCCAGTCTTCGGGCGGATCCGTTGATCCGCAGCTCGATCTCCACCGTGACATTCCTCCGGTTCACCCGAGGGCTCGTTCTCTTGAGGGGGCGCCATCAGGCACAAAGGGCTGGATTAGAAGGACTCTGGCCTGCGGCCTGGAACACCGCGTTCTGCCTCGCCATGCTCGCGAATGGTGATCTTCGTTCAGGTCATGCGCTGTCGGCGGGCAGTGCCGGGTAGTCGGTGTAGCCGCGGTGGTCGCCGCCGTAGAAGGTGGCCGGATCGGGAGTGTTGTAGGGGCCGCCGGCGGCGAGGCGGGCGGGCAGGTCCGGGTTGGCCAGGAACAGCGCGCCGAAGGCGATGATGTCCGCGGTGCCGTCCTCGATGAGGGCGAGTGCGCCGGGGCCGGTGGTCTCGGGGTGGGTGAAGGGGTTGAGGATGAACGCCGTCGGCCAGTCCTTGCGCAGCCGGGTGGTCAGGTCGCGGTCCGGGCTCTCGACCAGGTGCAGGTAGGCGAGGTCCAGCCGGGCAAGAGCGGCGATCAGGGTCGTGTAGGTCTCCAGCACGTCCGCCGGGTCGCTCTCGGCGATGTCGTTGTAGGGGTTGCCGGGGGAGATGCGGAAGCCGGTCCGGTGGCCGCCGATCGTTTCCGCGACGGCTGTGGCGACCTCGATGCCGAAGCGGGCCCGGTCTGCAGGGCCGCCTCCCCAGGTGTCGGTGCGCAAATTGGTGTTGGGGGCGAGGAACTGGTGGATGAGGTAGCCATTCGCCCCGTGGATCTCCACGCCGTCGAAACCGGCGGCGATCGCGTTGCGCGCGGCGTCGACGTAGTCGGCGATCGTCCGGGCGATGCCGTCGGGGTCCAGTTCCTTGGGCGTGACGTAGTCCTGGGGGCCCTGGTAGGTGAAGACCTGGCCCGCGGCCGCGACGGGAGAGGGAGCGACGGGGATGAGTTGTTCGGGCAGCAGGCTGGGGTGGCCGATCCGGCCGGTGTGCATCAGCTGCGCGAAGATCGTGCCGCCATGGGCGTGTACGGCGTCGGTCACCTTCCGCCAGGCGTCGACCTGCTGAGCGGAGTGTAGGCCAGGAGTGTTGGTGTAGCCCTGGCCGACGACCGACGGCTGGATGCCCTCGGTGATCATCAGGCCGGCGCTCGCACGCTGGGCGTAATAGGTGGCCATCAGCTCCGTCGCCGTGGCCGCGGGAGCGTCGGCGCGGCTGCGGGTCATCGGCGCCATCGCGATGCGGTTGGCCAGCGCCTTGCCGCTCAGGTCGATCGGGTCGAACGCGGTAGTCATGGCAGCTTCCCCAAAGAAGGGTCGGGTGAGAGAGGCCGGCGACAGCCTCGCGGGGTGCCGGTTCGCGGCACTGCTTCGCAATGAAGTCTCCGGGGAGAGACTCTACACCTTTTTGAGACTGAGTCTCTAGATGAGTCGTAGCTGTAAGATTGCTCGTATGACCGACTCCGCCAGCGCCGCCCACCGCACCCCGCCGAAGCCGCCCGGTCTGCGTGACCGCATGCGGGCAACAGTCCGGGCGGAAGTCACAGAGGTAGCGCTCCGGCTCTTCGCTGATCAGGGCTTCGACCGGACGACCGCCGACCAGATCGCCGCCGAAGCGGGACTGTCGCGCGCCACCCTGTTCCGGTACTTCCGGACAAAGGAAGACATCGTGCTGGGCGGCCTGGAGGGCGATGGCCAGCAGGTCGCGGAAGCGCTCGCCGCCCGCCCCGACGAGGAGCGGCCCTGGGTGGCGCTGCGCCGGGCCTTCGATGTCCTGGTGCGGGTGAACGAGGAAGCACCCGAGCAGACGCTGAGCTTTCTGCGCATGCTGCAGGAGACGCCGTCACTGCGTGCCCGGCACTTGGAGAAGCTGTTGCAGTGGCAGGAACAGATGGTGCCGGAGATCGCCAGGCGACTGGAAGCCAGTCCTGGCCGGCCGGAGGATCCCAGGCCGACCGCGCTGGTCGCAGCCGCCCTCGCCTGCTTGGACGCGGCCGCACGAGGATGGGTGGCCTGCGAGGGCACTGTCTCCCTCGCTGTCCTGCTCGATCGGGCAATGGGCGCGCTGACGGAGTAACCGGCTGCCCGAAGCCGGCGACCGGCGCTCCCTGACCGGGGCGGCGAGCCGCAGTGGTGATGCCTCCGAGCACCACCAGGCGGCGTGCGCCGACGATGGGAATCAGCCTCTCGGACAACAGAACTCGGACGCTGATGACCGCGACCATCGGCAGGAGGGACAGTGCAGTGCGAACGGCGCTCTGGCCCAGCACCTGCTGCAGGTACAGGGAGAGGAAGAACAGCGGCGCGGTGATGACGGCGCCCATGCACAGCGTGAGGACGTTGCCCATGCGCACGTTGGCGATGCTGGCCGCTGCCCAGGCAGCCAGGCAGATCCGCGATGACCTCACGCTGTTGCAGATCTTCGACTTGATCGTCGCCATCGCCAAGATCAATGAGAACTCCGGCTACCTGCGCCCCCTCTTCGAGACCGTCCTCGACGGCCTGCACCGGCCGACGACATGACGAAGCCCGGCTCCGGCAGCGAAGTCAGGGGGTAGGACGAGAACTGTCACCCGCCCCTACGGCGGCAAGCCGGGACGGCGTTGACGTACGTCCTGTGTGGTGCGCCCTGGTCCGTCGAGAAGAGCGACGCGGAAGGTCAGTAGCCGGAACCGAGCAGGAGGGCCGGGTCACCCGGCCCTCCTCTCACGCCGTGCGTGAGGCGTGGTGCCGCAAGGTTCAGGGCCACCCTGGACAGCCCGGCCGGGTCAGCACTTCCACGTCTCCCACTTCAGCTCGCCCTTGAGGGAGCCGTCCGACCAGGCGACCGGGGTGTCGATACGGAAGCCGTCGGAACCCTGGCCGGGGTAGTACCAGTAGTAGTGGCCGTCGACGCGCTTGCCGTAGTCGGTTCCCTGATGATTACGCGTGTTCAAGCGTCAGAGGAGGCGTCTGTTGAGCACGTGGCACGTGGTGCGAGTACCGGATCCGGGCCGGTGGGGAAGCCTGCCGGCGAGCGGGGCCCTGGGGATACATGACCTTCCGGAGGCGGTGGCCCGGATCGGGTTGCGGCCGGGGGATCCGGTGTTCGTGAGGCCGGATGGCATGGTCGATGCGGACCTGCTGAATTTCGTTCGGTCCAAGGAATTCCGGAGTCTGGAGCGGGAATCGAAGCGGAATTACGCCACGGACACTCGGCTTCTGCTGGAGTTCCTTTCCTCGCGCGGGGTGCCATGGCAGGAGGCGACTGAGCAGGATCTGGCTGACTACCGGGACTGGCGATGTCGGGCGCCTGAGAATCCGCGCCGTATCAGCGGGACGAAGTGGAACCGGGAGGCGGCGGCGTTCACCAAGCTGTTCCGGTGGGCGGGAGTGCACCCGCTGCCGGTGGACGTCTCGCGGAGAGAGGACCGGGCTGCGGACTCAGTGAGTGCGCGGGTGTCGTGGCTGACGCCGCGGACGTGGGGGCTGTGGTCGGACATCGGGCTGCGTGGCCATACCCGTTTTGGAGTGCCGGGGCCGGGCTGGGAGTCGCGGACGGAGATGCGGAACACCGGCTTCGTGCAGCTGCTGCTCAGCTCGGGCCTGCGTCGGCAGGAGGGCGGATCGCTGTTGACGTTCGAGGTGCCTGTCCAGCGGCTGCGGCACGGCCGGTACTGCCACGGCCGCGTGGCTGCAGCGGTGACCAGGTCAAAGAACAGCCGGGTCTTCTACGCCTCGGTGGACGCGGTCGGCCAGGTCGAGGCGTATGTGGAGTCGGAACGTGCTTGGGCAGTGCAGCGGGCCCAGGCAGAGGGCCGCTACGACCGGCTACCGGCGGTGCGGCTGGTCACGAGGGTGACGCGCGGGCTGAAACCGATGGTGGAGTGGGTCGATCAGGATGGCGCCCTCGGTGGTCAGGAGTTGGGTCGTCTGGGGTGGCGTGAACGGCAGTGGCTGTTCCTGGAGGGGCCGGACGGGCCGGAGCCGGCGTGGTTGTGGCTGACCGAGGAGGGCCTGCCCATGGGCCCGGACCGGTGGAACGGGGTGTTCAGGCTCGCGAACCTGCGCTGCGAGGAAGTCCTGCTCACGCTGGAGGAGCGGGAGATCAAGCGGCGGTTCCGGCTGGCGGAGGTAGGCGGCAAGAGTCCGTACGCGACACCGCATTCCGCCCGCCACTCGTTCGCCCTTTACATGCTCATCGTGTTGAACCAGTTGATGGAGACCCGCTTCGGGCTCACTGCGGCACAGCGGCGGGACTTCGCGTTGCTGTTCGGTGACCCGTGGTGGCTGGTCAAGACGCTGCTCGGTCATGCGGATGTCGAGACGACGAAGCGGCACTACCTCGCGCCCGTGGCGCATCTGCAGCTGGAGTCGATCCTGGCCGCGGCGGCGGACGGCCAGGAACAGCAGGTCGAGGACCTGGACAGCGCCTTCGCGAGGCTTGCCAGGCAGACGGCCGGCATCCAGGACATCGACGGGCTCGTCGGGGCGGTCTCGTGACCGGCCGGGGACGCAAGGCCGTCCTGCCCCCGGCAGGTCACCGCACCGAACCCGCCCTGGCCGCGGACGGGCTGGTGGTGACCGTGGTCAACACGGCGGGCATCAAGAAGGAGTACGACTTCGCCGCGCTTGCGGTCGCGGAGCCGATGCAGCGTTCGCTCGCCGCGGTGTTCGCTGCCCAGGCCAAGAGGTGGAACAGCCACTACAGCGCGCAGACCTACTGGTCGAGAGTCGGATCGTTCGCAGGGTTCCTCTCCGAACTGGAGGATCCGCCGGAGGATTTCGATGGCCTGACCGCGGCCGTCCTCAAGCGCTGGCGGGCGCGGCATATCGGCACCAACCACGGGAAGATGCTGCTGCTGGCGATGCGCACGCTGCTGCAGCGGGATGTGAGGCTGGCCAGCGGGCCGGCTGCTGAGGAACTGGCCCGTCGGATTCCGGCGCCGGCGCCGAGCAAGCAGTCGTACGAGGACGCCGAGCGGGAACAGGTGCGGCTTGCTGCTCAGAGGCAGTTCCGGGCCGCGGTGCTGCGGATCGCGCAGAACACGCTCCTGCTGGAGCGCTGGCGAGCCGGTTGCCTGGTGGAAGGCAGCCGGGAATGGAAGCTCGGACGAATCCTCGATCACCTCGCACACACCGGTGACGTCCCGCGCACGATCCTGCCCGGCGGCAGCACCGGTGTGACGAACGCGGGCCTGCTGGGCGGCACCCACAAGTTGCAGACCTGGGGCCGTCTCTTCCTGACGCGCATGGAGATCACCGCGCTCGCCGTCCTGATGACCGACCAGTTCGCCTGGAACCTGTCCGTCTACGACCGTATGCCGGCCCCGACGGCGTCCCCGTCGGCCGGGGAGACGACCTCGGTGACCTACCAGGTCCAGGTCGAAAAGCGCAGATCGAACAGAGGCGGCAGCGGCTGGTGGCTGTCCACGGAGAACATCACCGACTCCGGCGCCGGCTCTCCTGGCCGGCTCATCACCCAGGCACTGCAAACCACTGCTGCCGCCCGCTCACTGGCCGCCCGGCTGGCGCCCGGCACCGACCTGCTGATGGCTTCACGCACAGCCCGCCCGGCAATGCCACGCCATCGCGACACCAACCGTCCCGGGCAAATAGGTCCCCTGTCGTTCGGTGTCTCTGGGAGCGACGCGCGTGATTGGGCCCGCAGTCACCAACTGGGCGGATCGCCCTTCCAGCGGACCCGCCGGACCACGGTGACCCGCGAGGGCCGACCCATGCAGCACTCCCAGGGCACCCATGAGAGCGTCTACGTGCTGCCCGACCTGCGCGTTCAGCGCGCCTCCCGGGACATCTTCGAGGCTGGCGCGCACGAGGCACTGCAGCAGGCCACCGCCGTGGTCTTCGCCGGACGCATCACGGCCGAGCCGGATCCGGACCATCAGGAGACCGCCACGGCGGACTGCGCGGACGACACGACCAGTCCATGGCCTGCTCGGGACGGCGGCTGCGCAGCGGACTTCCTGCTCTGCCTGGCCTGCCGCAATGCCCACATCCACCCCGGCCACCACCCGCGTCTGGCTCACCTGCACCAGCAGCTGCAGGGCCTGCGATCCGCCTTGGACGACCGCATCTGGCACGAGCGCTGGACCGGCCACCTGCTGAGACTCGAAGACCTGCGCGACAAAGTCGGCCCGACGGCCTGGAACGCCGCCCTCGCCCGCGTCGACAGCAACGACCGCGCCCTCGTCCACCTCCTGGTGAAGGGAAACCTCGCCCCGTGACCTCCGCCGCCGTCGAGAACGATCCGCACATATTGCCCATGCCCGCGCCGGACAGCCCCGTGGTGCTGCCCCGCTGGATCAGCACGGACAACACGCACCCCAACTCCCGCTACGAGGACGACGCCTGGTCGCTGGCACCGCTCATCGACAACCCCAGCACCGTCCTGCCCAAGATCTGGTGGAAGAACTGCCCGGCGGTCATGCTCTCGGAAATGAAGCTGGCGGCCTGGACCATGATCAACGGCCAGCACCGTCCCACCACCCTCATCGGCAGAGGGGCCGGAGCCCGGCCCCGGGGATCCGCCGTGGCCATGCGGACCACATGCAGCGAGTGGATGCGGCTCGCACGCTGGCTGCACCAACGTCACCGATCGAGCCTTGCCGCCTGCACCGAGCACGACTGGCGGGCCTATCTCACCGAGCGCCTGGGCGACGCGATGTCCCGCAGCCGCGCGGAGTCACTCAGCTCCAACCTGACAGACCTCTGGGCATTCGACCAGCTCAGCGCCCGCCCCACAGGCATCACCCGGCCACCCTGGGACACCGAGGGCATCGACGGCTTCCTCCCCCAGGAGAAGGCCGGCAGCGGCGAGAACCTCACCGAACCCCTGGACCCACAGGTCCTGGGCCCTCTGCTCGTCTGGTCCATACGGCTCGTCGACGACTTCGCCGACGACATCCTCGCGGCCTGGGCCGAGAGACAGCGTCTGAACACCGCGGCCACCACCACGAAGTCCACTCCCGCGGGGCTGGCCACGCTCAAGGAGTTCCTGCTGTCACGCACCCAGGCCGCTCTCCCCCTGCCGGCCATGGATATCCACGGTCAGACGCGCCTGGCCTCCACCTATGTCGCCGGACTGACCGGCGCCAATCGCAACCAGGTCAACTTCCTCTGCAAACGGCACGGCCTGTCGGACCTGACCGCGAAACGTCCAGGGCCATGCCCACTGAACGTGCCGGTGACCGGCAAGATCAACGGCTCACCCTGGCGCGATCACCTGGACTACAACGAAGCCGCCGAACTGATGCGGCACCTGGCCATCGCTGCCGTGATCATCTGCCTCTATCTGACCGGCATGCGGCCGCAGGAAGTACAGGGCCTGAGATCCGGATGCTGCCCCGATCCCGCCCCCGGCACGGACGGTGTCCCTGGCCGGCACCTGATCCACAGCCGCCACTACAAAACCGTGACCGACGACGACGGCAACCACGTCTCCGCCGGCGAAGTACGCGAAGTCCCCTGGGTCGCCATCGCGCCCGTCGTCCGCGCCATCCGAGTCCTGGAACGGATGGTCCCGGAAGGAGAGCTCCTCCTCAGCTCCGCACACCACGACTTCCCCTGGTTCCACGGCTTCCACGGCGTGTTGAAGAACAGCTCGCTGAACAGGCGCATCCGGGAGTTCACGACCTGGGCGAACCATGAGGCGGACAGGCACGGACTGCCAGAGCAGACCATCGCCGAGGACCCGCACGGCGCGATCAGCACGAGCCGGTTCAGACGGAGCCTGGCCTGGCACATCGCCCGACGCCCCGGCGGACTGATCGCGCTCGCCATTCAGTACGGGCACATGCGCACGATCCTGGACGCCCGCACGTCCAGCGGCTACGGCTCCCGCAGCCGCCACGGAATCCATGGCGTCCTCGACATCGAAACCGCGCTGGCGGCAGCCGACACCGCCTCCCGGCTCCAAGACCGCGTCGCAGCCGGCGAGAAGATCTCCGGTCCTGCCGCCGGACGGGCCCTGTCCGCCGCAGCTCAGACACCCCGCTTCGAGGGCCGCACCACCACCAGGAACTTCGCGCGCAAGGCCACCGCCTTCCTCGCCCGCGACGGCATCGTGCTCTATGACAACCCCGACGCGTTCCTCATCTGCGCGTTCAAGCGTGACAACGCACTCTGCGAACCCGACCCAGGCGCCACCGCCCCGCGGCAGTACGACTGCCGGCCCGGTTGCGGCAACACCGTTCGCACCGACACCCACGCACGCAACCTGCGGCAACGAGCCACCGAACTCGACAGACTCGCCACCCGAGCGCCAGGACCGATCGCCAAGCGCTTGATGGCGAACGCCGCCCAGCTCAGGGCCACAGCCGACACACACGACACCACGGCCGAATCCCTCGAGGCACTGGCATGACCCAACACCACCAGGACGAGCGCACCCGCATCCGCGCGGCCATGGACAGGCTCCTCGCCGAGCAAGCCACCGCCTCCAACGGCGGCCTCACCATCGTCGCCCTGGCCGCTGAAGCCGGCGTCCACCGCATGGCCCTCATCAAGCGGCACGCTGACCTGAAGAACGAGTTCTACGAACGAATCCGCAGCAAAACCAGAGGAGTCCCGGAAACCGAGAAACGACTCCGGGAAACCGTCACCAAACTCAAGAAGACCATCGCGAACCAGAAGGCCGAGATCGAAGACCTCCGCCAACAGGTCACGAACCTCACCCTCGCGAGCGCCGTTCTGATTCACCAGACGGACACCCCACAAGAGCCTCCCACCCCACCCCCCGGCAACGTCGTCCAGCTCCGTCCACCCAACACCTGACCCACTCAACCAGGAGGGGCCGCGCCAGTCGTTCGCGACGACGCGGCCCCTCCTCGTTCCCAAGCTCCGACGGCGGCTGCCGAGCTGAACAGAAGAACTTGACAGGGAAAGTGCACCTCGATCCAGCCCTGCGAGTGCCGGATGAGCGGACGGAACGAGTAACCGCCCTTGTATCCGGGGCGGACGGTGCTGGTGACGGTCTGCGTGTTGGTGCGGGTGTCCCCGAGGGTCCAGGTCTCGGAGGTCTCCGTGCTGGCCTTCATGCCCAGCTCGATCGTGTCGCTGAATCCCGCGCTGACCTCGACGCTCGTGGACTGCTGGTACGAGTACGAGGTGTTCGTCGCGTAGGCGCTGGCGATCTGGAACGTGGCGTTGTCGGTGCCCGAGCAGTTCGAGAACACGTTGCTCGACTCGTGCCAGTCGCCGTACGAGGTCCAGGCGTTGATCTCATGGTACTGGCACAGGTCGGCGTTGCCCTGGTTGCAGTCAGAGAGTACGTCGGGCTTGTCGTCACCCCAGCCGGGGCTGGAGTTCGCGCTGGCCGTACCTGCGGACGCGAAGAGCATCAGGGCGGCGGCAGGCGCCAGCAGGGCCGCTCGGGCGCGGCACCGCTTTAACACCTTCATCAAGGTCTCCTCGTGGGGGGATGTAGGGGTCGGATGTGGCTGATGTGCCTCAAGTATCTAAACCTACCGAGGAGTTGACCGTCAGGCCGTTCCGCCGCACCGATCCGTCATTCGCCTTCACGCGGACTGTGAGTGTGCTGCCACGGGGCGGCCAGAAGCCAGGACCTTGACGTGCCTTGCCGATGAACGCTGGTCCATGGCGTTCTCCCTCGGTACCGCCGCGGGTGTCGTCACGCTCGGCGGAGTGGCCATCCTGATATACCGGCGGCGTACAGTCGGCCCCGTCTTCTCCGCCACCACGAAGAACGACAAGGCGATGTACGTCTCGCCCCCCGCGACCATCGTCCTCGGCCTGTCCGCGACCGTCATCGCCAACCTCGTCGGCGGCCCCGAAGGCGCCCTCGGCTGAAGATTCCCCGTGATCTCGGAGACGGTTCTGTCACGCGGCGAGGGAATCAGTGGCCTTCACACACCTCGTCGGCGTCCGGTTCGCCCCACCCTCAGATGCGGGCGAAGACGATGATCACCACTCCGAAGCAGGAATCCGGCAACTGAGCGCTGCTCGCGTGCGACGGCGGGGCCGCACGCCACGCAGGCCAGGCCAACTGCCCGGCCTGCGTGACCAGTTCCTGCCGGTCTTGCCGGGCCAGCCTCGCGCAGAGAGGTACCACGCAGTCCGATCCGCCGGACACCGAGTTCGGCCAGGGAGAGATCGTTGGCCAGGCTGGCCGGCAGCGAGTGCGGCTCGGGTCTTCAACTGCATTGCTCTTCCTCCGTGTTGGTTTGCGGCTGACGGACAGTGGGGGCGGCGCTGATAGAGCCGGCTCCGTCCGGTTTGCACAACAGAGATTCCTCGCCGATCCGCATCCGAGCCAGTGCCGCCGAACGGCTGCGGGATCCGTGGGACGGCGCACGGGTTGACCTGCTGGGACATCCGGCCTGATGCGGCATCGGTGGAACGTCCGCCCCTTGCGTGTATGTCCGAAAGGCAAAGGCGCGGCGCTTGGGAGGTACTACGGAGCCCGCACGCGGTGTACCAACAGGGCAAGGGGCCGAAGGCGCGGGGGATTTCTGATGCATACGGGGGGCGCCGGCCCCGGTCACCGCAGGCCACGCAGCCTGACTGCGCCCAGCCCAACCGCGAACCGGACAAGTCCAGACCCCACCCTGTCGCCAGGCTCACGAGAGGCTTGCCCAAGACGGGTGCTGCAGCAGGTTATTTCTGTCGCAGTGATGCGGCGGCGGTGATGAGTGCGGTGACGTGGTCGCGGTGGTCGTCGTCCCGGCGGGCGATGAGGATCCGGCTCGGTCCCGCGTCGGGGACGGGGATGCATACGATGCCCGAGGGCACGGGCGTGATGAGCGAGCGGGGCAGGACGGCGACGACGCGGCCGATCCGGACCAGAGCGGTGAGTTCACTGACAGAGGCAATCTCGGGACCGCTCCCGCCGCCGGGGACGCCCGGCCACCGCGGGAAGACCTCATCACTGAGGTCGCCCAGGGCGACAGTGTCGCGCCCCGCGAGCCGGTGTTCTCCGGGGAGGACGGCCACCCGGTCCTCGACGTGGAGGGTCTCGGTGGCCAGCCCGCCAAGGTCATCGAACGGGGCGTAGAGCAGGCCCGCGTCGGCGCGCCCGTCGCGCAGATGATCGGTGCGGTCAACGGCGCCGCTGAAGAGGATGTCGACCCGTCGTGCGCCGGGCTGCTCCGCGTAGGCGGCGAGGATTCCGGAGAGCAGGTTCGCGTCTCCTCCGGGTTTGATCACGAACCTGAGCGGTGCGTCGTCGGCGGCGCGCTGAGCGTTCTGCACGGCGACCGTCATCGCGTTCAGCGCAAGCCGTCCGTGCTCCAGCAGGGCCGCGCCCGCGGATGTCAGCGCGACGCTGCGGCTGGTGCGGTCGAAGAGAGTGACGCGCAGCCGGGACTCGACGCGCTTAATGGTTTTCGACAGGGCGGGCTGCGCGACGGCGAGCCTGTCGGCGGCGCGGCCGAAGTGCAGTTCCTCGGCGACGGCGACGAAGTACCGCAGCTCCCTGACCTCCAACAGATCCATTCCTTCAGGTTATCGAATACCTGCGGAAGAGGTCTTGGACGCGGCCGGGTATCCGGTGGTCATATGGAGTCATGATCCACCACACCATGTTCGTTCAGTTCACCGAACCGATTCCTGACGCGGACCTGAACCAGTACTTCGCGGACCTCGAAAAGGCTGCGAAGGGTACCGGCGTGCTCCAGACGTTCGCCGCACAGCGCCACATCCCGGTCCCCGGCGAGGAGCAGATCCCGGCGTTCATCGCCACCGCCGTCGTCCAGCTCGGCGCCGCCGACGTGGAGGCGCTGGGGACCCTGTTCGCCGCGCCGGAGGTCGGCGAGGTCTTCGACACCTGGCGCACCCGCTACCCGTTCAAGGCGGCGTGGGCGAATCACGAGACGCTGGCGTGAGCGACTTCACCGGCAAGGTCGGCCTGGTCACCGAGGCCGGCAGCGGGATCGAACGCGCCATCGCGTCCGGTCTCGCCCGCCGCGGCGCGGCGGTGGCGGTCCTCGACCTGGACGAGGCCGCGGCGCACGAGATCACCGGGGTAGGCGGGCGTGCGATCGCCATCCGGGTCGACATCGCCGACGAGACTCCGTCCGGTCGACGATCGGCCGGACCGTCGCCGAGTTCGGGCGGCTGGACCTGGCGGTCAACAACGCCGGCGTCCCGTCGAGCGGCCGACAGCTGACCGGGATGCCGGCATTGGAGTGGGAACGCGCCCTCCTTTCCGTTCAGCTGTCGAGCGTCCGCTCCGGCCCATCATGTTGTGCCCGCGTGGCTTGCAGATCGGCCGCCGCTTCCCGCAACAGCGGCAGGAACGCGGCGATGGCCGGGCTGTAGCGGGAACCCGCCCGGACCACGACGGTGGTCCGGCGCACCGGCTCGCGACCTAGCAGGGCAATACGTACCACGGGGTGATCCGGACGGTCGGGTGTCAGGTCGGGGACGAGTGCGACGCCCCACCCAGCGGCAACCAAGGCGAGGACAGCCTGCATGTCGGCGATGTCGGACACCACGTCCGGGACGAAGCCGGCCTCCGCGCAGAGCTGCAGCGCCAGCTGCCCGATGGCGGACGCGCGGTTCAAGAGCCAGGGCAGCCTCGCGAAGTCCGTGAGCGGCCGGGCGGAGGCACCGGTGGCGAGCGGGTGATCGGGGACGAGGGCGAGCCTGACCTGGTCGGTGAGCAGGCCCTCCTCATGCAGGCTCTCATGGAGGGGCTCGGGCACCTGGGTGTAGCGGGCGGCGAGCGCGGCGTCCAGTTCCCCGAGCCTGACCTGCTCGCGCCCCTCAGCAGCGGAAACCCCGTGCAAGGTGATGCGCAACCGAGGATGCCGAGTACGCAGCCGGATCGCAGCCGGCACCAGCAGTGCCGGGCCCTCATGAAGGGGGACGCCCAGGCGCAGTTCGCCGGTCACTATGCCTTCCTCGGCGCGTAGCTCCGCTTCGGCCGCCTCCAGCTGGCCCACGATGCGTTCGGCGTGCCGGACCAGCAGACGCCCCTCGGCGGTGAGGACGGCCCGCCTACCGGTGCGGTTCAGCAGCGGCCGGCCCACCTCCGCTTCCAGCGCGGTCAGCTGCTGTGAGACCGCGGAGCGGGTCAGGTGCTGGGCCTGCGCGGCGGCGGCGATGGAGCCGCGGGCCGCGACCTCTCGGAGCAGGATCAGCTTCCGTACATCCAGCACCGTCAACTCCGCTTACGCTCACCGTCGGAAACCATCACTACAGTTTACGGTTGGTGGGTCCTACGGACGGCTTAAATGAAGGGCAAGAAGCCCTTCCATCCCTCCGAGGAAACACCCATGACCAGCCTGCTCCACATTGACTCCAGTCCGCGCTTCACGTCGGTCTCCCGCGAGATTTCCGCGGAGTTCGCCCGCACCTGGCGCAAGAACAACCCGGAGTCCGCGTACGTCTACCGCGACCTCGCGGCTGAACCGGTCCCGCACATCGACGACGCCCAGATCGCGGTGATGCACCGGCTGGAGAGCGAGGGCGTACGCGACCTAGCGGCGGCCCGAAATGCCGCGCGGCCAGGCGCAGAGGCGGACAGCTGGGCCGTGGCATGGCCCCTGGTGGAGGAGCTCCTGGCCGCGGACACGATCGTGCTGGGAGTCCCCATGTACAACTTCTCGGTGCCATCAACCTTCAAGGCATGGTTCGACCGCGTCCTGATCGCGCCGCTGATCGCCGACCCGCAGACCGGCGTCGGCCCGCTGACCGGGAAGAAGGTGGTCGTCGCCTCGGCCCGCGGCGGCGCATACGGGCCAAACACCCCGCGTCACGACTCCGACCACCAGGAGCGCTACCTGCGCGCCGCGCTCGGAATGATCGGTCTGGCCGAGGACATCACCTTCCTGCACGCCGAGATGACCAAGTCCGCGCACGTCCCGCGACTCGCCCAATTCAAGGACATCGCAGTGGCCTCGTACCGGGCGGCCCTGGACGGGGCACGCACACACGCCGACCGCTGCTGACCCATATGACTACGCGCGGCGCCACGGTCTGTAGTACTTCACCGCACAGGGCCTGGACCGCGGTCTTCGTATCCTCCTGGCACTCCAGGACACCCCTGGTGCCGCGTTCCGGGCGTCCGACGTCCTGCCTCTGCGAGACCTTCATCCGTCGGCCCAAGACCTCCACCAGTGTTCCCGCCAGGACTCAGAGCGCGGACGCGGGCAAGAAGATCGTGGGCCGCAAGCGGAGCATCGTCACGGACACGCTCGGCCTCCTCTTTGCAGTGTTGGTCACCGCGGCCAGCGTCCAGGACTCCGTGGCCGGCACCCACCTGCTCGACCAGGTGGCCGCCGACCGTCCCGGCATCCACAAGGCGTGTGGGTCGACGGCGGCTACCGCACTCGGAATCGCTGATCACCTGGGCTGCGATCACACTCATGACCAGGCGCATCACCCGCCGGACCTCCCGCAGGAGGAGACAGCCGGCCTCCCGCGAAGCCGAGCGAGACTGATCGTTGCGAAGGTGGTGGTGGCCACCTTCGCCCACAGGTCGACGCAGGTGTGCAACTACTGGCGACCAGGGTAATTACCAGGCGTTTGGGTCTGACTTTCACGGACGATGGCCTTGGCGGTATTGGAAACCGCCTTTATTCCGAAATAGGCCGTCGTCAACGTGCTCACGGCCGTGAAGGCGGCACTAAGGAGTCTCCGACCGGCGCGTCGAGCTGGCCCCCGGTTCATCGCCGCTACCCGCTCGCCGAGGCTGCCGCGGCGCACGTCGTCGCGGCGAGCAGAGATAGCTTTGGCCGGGTGATCCTGGAGGTCGGGCAGTAGGCCGGCGTGAGCGCAGGCCGCGTTTTCGCGCGGACGTTCGTGTACGGCGCGCTAGGGCAGCGCGCCGTACACGAATGCGTCCGAGAGAATACTCAGCCGGCGGCGTTCAACTGTTCCCGTTCGATCCGGTTGCGCAAGGTTCCGATGCCCTCGACCTCGGCCACCATCTCGTCCCCGGGCTGCAGATAGCGGGAGTTCTTGTCGCCGGCGCCTACACCAGCGGGGGTTCCCGTCGCGATGACGTCACCCGGCAGAAGCTGGACGATCCGGCTGAGAAACGCGATCTGCGCCTTCAGGTCGAAGATCATCTCGGCTGTCGTGGAGTTCTGCTTGACGAGGCCGTTGACCATCAGTGTCATCTTGAGGTCGCCAGGGTTGGCGCAGAACTTCGACGGCACGAGCCATGGCCCCATCGGGCAGGTAGTGGCCCAACCCTTCTGAGTGAACCAGTCGAACGCCATCGGCGGCTCGGGAGCTGGCTCGCGCTTGAACCGGTCGCGTACGGACACGTCGTTGATCACTGTGTAGCCGGCCACGCAGTCGAGGGCGTGCTGCTCGGGCAGGTTGCGCGCCGAGGTGCCGATGACCGCGGCGAGCTCCACTTCCCAGTCCAGGCGCTCGATGCCGTGCGGCAGCGCGACGGCGCTGTCCGGACCCACGACGGTTGAGGTCGGCTTGAGGAAGAAGAACGGGCCGTGGAGCGGGCGCGCGATCGGGGCGTCGCGGGCAAGCCCGCGCATCTCGCGGGCGTGATCGGCATAGTTGGCGCCGCACATGTAGAGGTTGCGGGGCTCCGGAAGCGGGGCTGTGAGTTGCACGTCCCGCACCGGAACGCCCCGGCCCAGGCGGCCCGCCCCGACGGCGGACTCGATCTGTCCCGTCCATCCTGGCCAGTCGTCCAGCACCGTCCGCATCGAGGGACCGCCGGGAAGTTCGTACACGGTGTCGTCGTAGACGACGGCCGCCTCGGGGCCGCCTCCAGATTCAATGCTGGCCAGCACGTAGCGGGGGATCGTCATGGGGTGCCTCCAAGGGGAACAACCACGGGGAGAGCGAACACGGCGAGGGAAAGTCTATAGAGTCCAGTGGAAGGCGCCTTCGGTGGGGGAGTCGGGCCGCCGGCGGCGAGGACCGCCGAGAGGACGGCGCGCGCGTGCCCTCGCAGCTCGTCCGGCGTGCCTGCCGGCCCGGCCGCCTGCGGAAGCCAGGTCCATCGAGTAACTCTTGGCGCAGAAAGCGCTGTGGCCGATCTCCGGCAGGGTGGTCGTGGCGTGCGGGGACGGCCACCCTCGGCTCCTCGCCGGGTGCGCCGTCACGGTCGGGCGGGGGGGTCGGATGCAGCATCGAAGTCTCCTCCCCGTTCTCGTCTTGCGTACGTAATCGATGGCCGAACTCTATGGACTTTGGCTTCTAAGACTATATGATCCGCCTCACGTACTACGAGGAGGTGGACGTGAGCGCTGCACCCGGGAAGGGAACCGCGGGTTACGCGGCCAAGTCATTCCATGTGCTGATCGTCGGCGGCGGCATCGGAGGGCTCTGCCTGGCGCAGGGTCTGCGCAAAAGCGGCGTCAGCTGCGCCGTCTACGAGAGCGCGCCGGAGGTCGTGCGCAGCGGCTATCGCCTGCACATGAACAGCGACGGCGGCCGGGCCCTGCAACAGTGTCTGCCCGAGCCCTTGTATGAGCTGTACGCGCAGACCTCGACGGCCACCCCGCGGCGAGCGCTCATGGTTCACTTCGACCGCCTGGGCAACGAAGTGGGCACGCGCCCTCACCTGGATCCGCCCAACGACCCCGTTCGCCCCCACACAGCGGTCAACCGGCGCACTTTGCGGCAGATCATGATGGTCGGCCTGAAGGACGTTCTGCATCTCGGCCGCACCGCTACCGGGTTCACGGCCGATGGCGACGGCGTGCGACTGTTGTTCGCAGACGGTTCGTCCGCGACCGGGGATGTCCTCGTCGCCGCGGACGGCATCAACTCCGTCATCCGACGACAGCTTCTGCCTGGCGTGCCGGTTGTGGACAGCGGGCTCCGCGGCCTCTATGCGCTCGCGCCCTTGACCGACGAAATGGTGGCGACCTTGCCTGCCGGTCTCTTTGACGGGTTCGCCATGATCTCCGACCCGAAGGGAACCCTGCTGGTCTGCGGCGCGTACCGGCCCCGGCGGCCGATCGCCGAGGCGGTCGCCGATCTCGCGCCCGGCGCCGAGATCGACCCGGTCGGCCCCTATCTCATGACGGGCCTGTTTACCCCGCCCGGCAGCGATGTGTTCCCCGGGGACGCGGAGCTCTGGAGCGCGACCGCGGATGCACGGCACAACCTCATGCGGGCGGTCGTCGACGACTGGCATCCGGTCATGTCAGGGCTGGTGGAGCGGGCCGATCCGGCGACGATCATTCCGGTGACGGTACGTCACCTGGAGCAGGCCGAGCCGTGGCCGGCCTCGCGGGTCACCCTGCTGGGCGACGCCATTCACGCCATGCCGCCCGCCTACGGTACCGGTGGCAACCTCGCGTTGCGGGATGCCGCGTCCCTGGCCCGGGCCCTGACCCAGGCGGCTCGCGGACAGGTGCCGCTGCTGGAGGCGATCGGCGGGTACGAAGCGGAAATGCGCGCCGAGGTGTTCCCCATCCTCAGGGCGGCGTCCGATCCCCGGGCCAGCACCGTGCCGGAGTTCCTGCCCGACCTTCAGTGACGCGACAGCGCCCCGCGGGCGACTACCCGGACTGACTGTGTCCGAAGCGAAGCAAGAGGACTGTCCCCTTTCGAATCTGCATACCCCCGACAATGGAGTCAAGCATGTCCGTCCCTGATAGGAGCGCAGCCCCGGCTTCGGCCGGAGGGATGCGCCCAGCCACGCTCATCGCGGTTTGCGTCGGCGTGTGCCTGGCCCAGCTCGCCATCGCCATGCCCGCTACGCTCAGCGGAGCGTTGCAGCAGAACCTCCACTTGACGGGATCCCAGGTCACCTGGGTCACCGACGTCTTGCTGCTTCCGATCACGGTGCTCGAGCTGACCTTCGGCGTGCTCGGCGACCTGTTCGGCCGCAAGCGCCTGCTGACGGGCGGCGCCGCTTTGCTGGCGGCCGGCGAGTTGATCTCGGCGCTCGCCCACGATTCCGCCCCGCTGCTGGCCGGGCAGCTTCTGTCGGGCATCGCCGCGGCCGCGATCTTCCCCAGCACGCTCGCCATGGTGGCAGCCGGAACGAGCACCCTGCGAGAGCGCGCGCGCGGGATCGCGGTGTGGGGCGCGGCCATGGCCATCGGCGGCGGCCTCGCTCCTCTTCTCGGCGGGCTCACCGCGACCTACGGGTCGCTGCCGTTGTCGTTCTACTCCGTGGCGGCGCTCGCGGTGATCGGCGTGATCATCTCCCGCTTCGCCCAGGACTCGAACGCGCCGCAGGGACGCTCGCTCGACTGGGCCGGCCAGGTCACCATCGTGATCGGGCTGTCCGCGTTGCTCTACGGCGTTATCCAGGGCCCGAGCGACGGCTGGTCCTCACCTCGAGTTGTCACCGCATTCGTGACGGCAGCCGTGTTCCTGGTGCTCTTCCTGTTCGCCGGGTCCAGGGTGCGGTCGCCGTTGCTCCAGCTCAGGCTTTTCCGTAACCGCGACTTCGCGGCGGTGTCGGTCGTCGCGGTGGTCGGTATGTTCTCCTTCCTCGGCTTCGCGTACGCAACGAGCTTCCGCCTGGGTGTGATCCAGCACCTCAGCCCGATCCTGCTGGCCGTTCCGTTCCTGGCAGCCAACGGCGTCATGGTGGTGCAAGCCCCGGTCACCGCGCGCTTGCTGGAGCGAGCCAGGCCGCGCGTCGTTCTTTGCAGCGGTGCGCTTCTCATCGCCGTCGGGGCGTTCTGGATGGCGGCCCTGAGTATCACCAACCGGTCGGTGGTTGCGGTCTTGGCGCCACAGATCATCGTGGGCGTCGGCGCTGCGCTGTTGATCGCCTCGATCAGCGCGGTCGCGGTGAACAGCGTGCCGGCGCACCTTGCGGGCATGGCCAGCGGGGCGATCAGCATGCTGCGGGACCTCGGTCTCACGCTGGGACCGGCGATCGTCGGCGCGGTCGCGCTCAGCCGCGCGTCTTCGCTGTTCGGCAGGCACCTGGAGGATTCCGCTCTGCCTGCCGGGCTCAAGGCCGCCGCCGGAGCGGTCGCCCGGGCCGGCGGTCCGCTTGCCGTGAATTCGGTGCCGCCGAACAGTCCCCCCGGCCAGGCCGCTCCCATCGCCATGGCAGCGCTCGGTTCCGGCTACTCCCTCGGCTTCGCGGTGTGCGGCGTGGCGGCCGTGATCGCCGCCCTGTTCGCCGTGGTGACACTGCGCGGTGCGAGCCGGGTGGCGGGCGCGGACATCCCGTCGCCTGCCGAGACGGCGGTCGGGCCGGCCGGGCGGGAGGCGGAAGCCACCGGTTCAGTGGACATCCCGTCGCCTGCCGGTTCAGTGGACATCCCGTCGCCTGCCGAGACGCCGGCCGGGCAGGAGGCGGGAGCCACCGGTTCACGGGAAAGGGACGTGGCGAGTGAAGGTCGCTAATATTGATCACCGCGCGCACCTGGTCGAGAGCGGCCTCTGCTTCGATATCGCACAGGCGAGCGATGGCCGCTTCCCTGCTGACCCCCAGGCGGTTTTCGCCCGGTGGCAGGAAGTCTCGGACTGGGCCGCGGGAAGCAGCCTTCGCAACGGCCGGCCTTACCGGGCAAGCGAACTGCTGCCGCCCGTGCCGCGGCCGCGGCAGATCTTCGCCGTCGGTCTCAATTACCTTGAGCATGCGGCCGAAGCCAGGGTGGAGCCTCCGAGTGAGCCGATGGTCTTCACCAAGTTCGTCACCAGTCTCACCGGTCCCCGGGGCACTGTCGCGCTGCCGTCCGCCGCGGTGGACTGGGAGGTGGAGTTCGTCGTTGTCATCGGCCGGGCCGCCTGGCAGATCGAGGCCGAAGACGGCTGGAAGTACGTGGCCGGGCTCACGATCGGACAGGACCTGTCTGACCGCGCGCGCCAGTTCGCGGACTCCCAGCCGCAGTTCAGCCTGAGCAAGTCCTATCCCGGGTTCAGCCCGATCGGGCCGTATGTGGCCGACGTCCGCGAGGTTCCCGACCCGGACGACCTGGCGATCGAGTGCTCGGTCGACGGCGAGGTGATGCAGCGGGACCGGACGGCGTCGATGCTTTTCAGCGTCGGGGAGATCATGGCCAGGCTGTCGCGGATCCTCCCGCTGCTGGAGGGGGACATTATCTTCACCGGAACGCCGGCGGGGGTGGCAATCGGTCGCACGCCGCAGCGCTACCTACGTGCGGGCGACCGGCTCGCCAGCCGGATCGAGGGCCTGGGGGAGATGCTCCACGACATGACCGGTGCCGCGACCGCGGCGCGGGAACACGGCACGCAGCCGGGGAGGAACTGACCATGCTCAGTCCAGCGCTGCTCGCACAGCTGCGGCAGGCGGTCCAGCCGGATCCGGCCAGCCAGCCCCTTCCGGCACCACAGCTACGGCATCCGGGTACCCGCTCCTACAGCGACATCGAGTTCGCGGCGTGGGAGGGCTATCGGCCCCTTCTGATGGACGTGCACCTTCCCGCGGCAGCGAGCCCGGCCGGCCTTGTCGTTTACGTGCACGGGGGCGGCTGGATGAGAGGATCACGGCGGCGCTTCCCGTTCGCCGTCTCCACGTTCACCGACGCCGGCCTGGCGCTGGCGTGCATCGACTACCGGCTCAGCGCCGAGGCGATCTTCCCCGCCCAGCTGAGGGACGTCTACGCCGCCCTGAGCTGGCTGGCCGCCCGGGGCAGCGAGCTTGGCCTGGACACCTCCAGCGTGCTGCTCTGGGGTGAGTCGGCCGGGGCTCATCTCGCCGCGCTGGCCGGCCTTGGCGCTCGGGATGCTGCCGGGGAACCGCATGCCGCGGCCACGCAACCGCGGCCGGCGGTCGCGGGCGTCGTGGACTGGTTCGGGCCGGCCGACCTTCCGGCGATGTGCGACCCGGCCGACCCGCACCTGCGCGAGGCTCAGCTGATCGGCGGCCCGATCGGCGAGCGCCTGGCCGAGGCGCGCGCGGCGAGCCCGGTCAGCCACGTCGGGCCGGACGCGCCGCCGTTCCTGATCATGCACGGCACCGCGGACTCGCTGGTACCCCTCACGCAGAGCCAGGCGCTGGCCGCGGCACTGACCCGGGCAGGAGCTGAGGTCGAGCTGATCACCGTGCCCGGCGCCGAGCACGGATGGCTCGGCATGGACGACACCGCACCGCTCGTCGCGTCCGTGCGGAATTTCGCAGAAAAGCGCCTCGGCGCTTCCCGGTGCCGCACTGCGGACCGAGCAATTGAGGAGCAGGAAAAATGACAACTGTCTTTATCAACGCCAGGATCTTCGACGGCGCCGGGGGCGAGCCTTTCGCCGGGGAGGTGCGCGTGGAGGGCGACCGGGTCACACAGGTCGCCGCCGGTTCGGGCCAGGTGAACCGGGAGGGCGCCGAGGTCGTCGACGCCGCGGGAAAGACCCTGCTGCCCGGTCTCATCGAGGCGCACGCCCACCTGTCGTGGCCGTCGTCGGTGGACCGGCTGATCCCCACCATGGAACTCCCGGCGGAAGAACACCTGCTGGTCACCGCCCACAACGCCAAGACTCTGCTGGATGCCGGGTTCACCAGCGCGTACTCGGCCGGATCGCTCGGCGGCAGGTTCGAGATCGCGCTGCGCGCGGAGATCAACGGCGGCTGGCTGCCCGGTCCGCGGCTGCGCGCGTCATGTATCGAGCGCGCACCGGAAGGTGACGTCGCCGTGCCCGACGTACACGATCCGGACGACCACGGCCGCGGCCCGGAGGCGGTACGGGCATACGTCCGCAAATGGGCGGCCAACGGTGTCGATACGATCAAGTTCCTGCTGTCCAGCGACGACGCATTCGTGCCCGGCGGCTCCCATCAACTGCTGTACACCGACGAGGAGGTGAAAGCGGCCGGAGAGCAGGCCCGCGAGTCCGGGGTCTGGCTGGCCTGTCACGCGCACGCCGCCGCGTCGGTCAAGCAGGCGGTGCAGAACGGCTTCCGCGCCATCTACCACTGCACGCACGCCGACGAGGAGGCCCTGGACCTGCTCGAAGAAGCCAAGGACCGCGTCTTCGTCGCACCGGCGGTGGGAGTGGTCTACACCGGCGCTTACGAGGCAGCGCAGTTCGGCATGGACGCCACGGTCATTGCCGAGAAGGGCATGCTGGAAACGCTCGAACGGTGGAGTACGGTCATCCCCGAGATGCGGCGCCGCGGTATCCGGGTACTGCCCGGAGGCGACTACGGTTTTCCGTGGAACCCGAACGGAGCCAACGCCCGCGACCTGCAGTATTTCGTGGAACTGTACGGCTTCAGCCCCGCCGAAGCCCTGCGGGCAGCCACGATGTACGGCGGCCAGCTGATGGGCATGGGCGACGAACTCGGGCTGGTCCGCGAAGGCTACCTCGCCGACCTGCTTCTGGTGGACGGCGATCCGCTGCAGGACATCGGTATCATGCGTGACCGCGACAGGATCACGCACATCATGCAGGGCGGCCGTTTCCACAAGCGCCCTCGGCGCGAGGAACTCGAATCCCTGCTCGCCCTGGAACACCAGAGCGTTCATGCCTGAGCCTGGATCCACTGGCGAAATCCCCGATGCTGCCAGCATTAAAATGGAAAGGTGGCGGGAGTTCATGACCGCAACCACCGATGTCGCCGAGCTCCTGACCCTGCGCCCCGAGGTGCCCGGCTGGCTCGTCGACCACTACGCCTTGGTCGACGCCGGCGATCTCGAGGGGTACAGCAAGGACTTCGCCGACGACCTCACCCTGACGTTCGGTGCGCTTCCGCCGCTGCACGGCAAGGCGGCCGCGGTCCAGGCGCTGCGGGCCGCGCACGAGACGCACGCGATGCAGCACACCTTCCGCAACGTCTGGGATGCGCACGGCCACGTCATGATCCAATTCCAGGAGCGGTTCACATTCCCGGACGGCCGGGTCGAGACCGTGCCCACAATGGCGGTCATCCGGCACGACGCGCACGTCATCAGCAGTCTTCAGGTATTCATCGACCGCGCGCCGTTCGTCACCGTACCGTGAGCGGAGTCACCATGAGCGCTAGCGTCGGCCGATTCCGCCGCCTCGGTGCCAGGGGCCGTCAACGCAATAGACAGGATTGGACATGAGGGCTTTACAGAGCGAGGCGGATGACGCGGCCGAGCCGACCGCGGTGCGCCAGTCGCCATCCGGCGGCCCGGTGCATACGGGCGCAAACGTCTCGCAGGCCACCGCGGAAGTCGGGAACCGGCTACGCACGATGAT
The DNA here is from genome assembly GCF_040612015.1 of Streptomyces sp. NPDC006476. Taxonomy (NCBI): domain Bacteria; kingdom Bacillati; phylum Actinomycetota; class Actinomycetes; order Kitasatosporales; family Streptomycetaceae; genus Streptomyces; species Streptomyces sp. NPDC006476. The sequence goes on from NZ_JBEXPK010000030.1 coordinate 39,668, forward strand.
CCTGCAGGGTGCGCTTGAGCCCGGCTCGGTGCTGTCTCAGGTCGCGCTGGCCCGGCAGCTGGGCGTCAGTACCACGCCCGTCCGGGAAGCGATCCGGCTACTCGAGGCCGAGGGGCTGCTGATCACCGAGCGCAATCGCCGTGCGCGTGTCCCGCCGCTCGAGATTGAGGATCTTGACGCGGTCTACAGCAGCCGGGTGCTGCTGGAATCCACGGCGGTTGCCGTGACGACCCAGCGCATGACGAGTGCGGATCATGCGGCCCTGGCGGACAACGTGGCCAGGCTGGCAGCGGCGGTCGAGAACGACGACCTGCAGGCCTGGGATGCCGCCCACGTCGAGTTCCACCGTCGGATCGTGGCACTCACGAGCCCGTCGCAGGCGCAGATGATCGCGAGCCTGATGGACCGCGCCGAGCGCTACCGGCGGGTGTCCGTGCTGTCCTCGCAGCCTCGCGAGTGGGCGTCGCGGAACACCGAGCACGAGAAGATCGCCGAAGCGATTGTGGCGCGGGATCCGGCGGCCGCAGCCGGGTGCCTGGCCCGGCACCTGGCCCGCACCGCCCTCGTGCTGACGGCCGACTTCGCGCCTGAGGCAGACGCGATCTGCACGCGGACCGCCTTGCAGATCGTCGGGTCATGGCAAGGTTCGTAACCGAGGACCACCGGACCCCTCCTGACACGGTCCTCTATAGAGTTGCCTGCAGGCGGGCGTACCTTTCTGATCCGCGAAGGTGCGCTCCGCTTGTGTGGTTTATGTCTGCTCCGGCTGGGTTCGGCGTGAGGTTGATGCGGCTTCCCGAAAATGCAGTACGGCGGCTCACCTTGTGTGTCGGTACGTCGGCGTATGACGGGGTCACCCGTCCGCGCAGTGTCCAGCCCACGCGCGCGTGTCAACGCCAGGCCTCGGTCGGCTTGGCTGAGCCTTGACACGCCCACCTGGGCCTTTGGGGCGGCAGCTGTCGGGTGGCCCGGGCACTGTGGCGGCCGCGCTCGCGTCGCGCCCTGTGAACTTCGAGCAGTCGTTCTATGCACACGAAGCGGGCCGGGACCTGCAAACGCAGGAAGCCCCGTCACCCTACGACGTCGCCAATGTGATAGTTGGAGAATCCATCGGCCTGATCCACTCCATCGACGCCGCCGCAGCGCTGGTCGATCAGATCACATCGCACGCGGCCTCGATCCTCGGACACACGACGCCCGTACGACGGCTGGCCGCGCCGGTCGCGCTCTGACACGCGTCGGGTCGGCGGTCCCACCCCCCGGGCGGCCGCTGGCACCCTGCGCGGTGAGAGACGGACCGGCGGCGCAGTGACCTCTGACGGCCGCGCGTAGCTTATGTGGACGCTGGCGGCTTGTATTGCGGCCAGCGTTCGCGCAGCCGGCGGTAGCGGGTCTGGGCCTGGCGGCGGTCGGGCATGGCCAGGGCGGCGGCGATCTGCTCCCAGGTGTGCCCGCTGTCGCGGGCGCGGTCGATGAGCTCGAGCTCTGCGAAGTCGATGTCGCGGCGAGCTTCTGACAGCAATGTAAGCCCGTCGACGGGGTCCGGCGTGGGGGTCGAGTCACTGGCGTCGCAGGTACTGAGGAGCTGCGTGAGCGCGCCGGCCGGGACGGTTGCTTGATCCCCCGTGGCGTTGCGCTGCGGGGTCCTATGCGTTGCTTCGTCATCTACGCCGACGCGATCCGGTCTCTCGTGGGTTGCCGCGAGACCGGTGTCCTCAGCGTGGGCAAGCCCTTCCTCGTCCTCATTTTGATGACTGAGCATCCGTTCGCGAATCGCCGTCGGCAGCAGCGCCGCGCAGATGCCCTCCAACTCGCCGAGCTGCTGTGTGGTGAGCGCGTCGAAGACTGCCGCGCGCACCCTCTGCGCGTGTCCGGCGGCAACGGCTTTCACCTGGGCAAATCCGGCGTCGGTGAGCACTGCGATATTGCCGCGGCCATCGTCGGCGGCCCGCTCGCGACGCACCCATCCCCGGCGCTCGAAGCCGGCCATCGCGTGCGAAAGCCTCGACTGCGAGCCGTAAGCCATAAACGCCAGCTCGCTCATGCGCATGCAGCGCCCCGGCGCCTCCGAGAGGATGGACAGCACGCCGTAGCCGAAATGCGTGAGCGCCCCCTCGCGCTGCAACTGCTCCTCGATCGCCTCCGGCACCAGGACGAGCACGGCCGCCAGCAGGCGCCAAACCCGCAACTCACGCGGACTCAACCACTGCATTTGTTCCACCTGGTCGACGATACGAGACTGCACGCCCCTCGCCCGCACGGCCAGGGCCACTTCGCGTCGACGCCGTCACGTCATCAATATTACTTGACCCTTCAAGCAGTTGGGCATAGCGTGAGCGTCACTCCTTGAAGACTCAAGGAACAAGGATTTGACGCTGCTGCGCCGTGGTGCACCGCCGTGGTGTTCGGCGCTCATCGCGACGGAGAGGATCCGGCCCCATGACCTACTTCAGCAGGCGGCAGGTGCTCGGCACAGGGGCCGCGCTCGGCGCGGCGACCCTGGGCGCGCCGTTGGCCGCCGGCCCGGCGGCGGCTGCGCAGGCCGCGACCGCAGGGCGCCCTGACATCCACGCTCGGGAGGAGACCAAATCCCTCGACCAGCTCTACGCCGACGCAAAGCGCGAAGGCGGCAAGCTGGTCATCTACGCCGGCGGCGACACCCCTGACCAGCAAGACGACACCAAGGCGGCGTTCCTGGCGCAGTTCCCTGACATCGATCTGACCATGGTCGTGGACTACAGCAAGTACCACGACGTGCGCATCGACAACCAGCTGGCCACTGGCACGCTCGTGCCGGACGTAGTGCAGCTGCAGACCCTGCAGGACTTCACCCGCTGGAAGTCCCAAGGCGTGCTCGCCCCCTACAAGCCGGCCGGCTTCTCCAAGCTCTACCACGACTTCCGAGACCCGGACGGCGCCTGGGTCGGCATCGCGGTCTACGCCTTCAGCTACATGTACGACGCCTCACTCGGCAGTACCGGCCCCGCGACACCCCGGGACCTTATCGACTCGCGCTGGAAGGGAGCCATCGCCTCCTCGTACCCGAACGACGACGACGCGGTCCTCTTCCTGTACAAGCTCTACGCGCAGGCCTACGGCTGGGACTGGGTACGCCAACTCGCCGCCCAACAAATCACCTTCGGCCGCGGCACCCCCACCCCGATCGTCGCGGTCGCGAGCAAGCAGAAGCTCGTCGGCGTCGGCGGCGCCGGCTCGCTGGCAGCTCCGATTGCGCCCGGCGTGAAGTGGGTCGTCGCGGACCGGCACCCGTTCATGGCGTGGGGACAGCGCGCAGGGATACTCAAGCGCGCCAAGCACCCCGCTGCGGCAAAGCTGTACCTGAACTGGTCGATCTCCCCCACCGTCCAGCAGGCCTCCTTCGACGGCTGGTCCGTGCGCACCGACGTCACTCCCACCGGCGGACTGCGGCCCATTTGGGAGTACCCCAACGCCCACCTCGACCAGTTCCCGCGCTTCATGGCCGACCGCGCCGAAGCCGAACGCTGGCGGCAGACCTTCAGCCTCTACTTCGGCGAGGTCCAGGGTGCCCCCACCCCTGGCTGGCTCGGCCTGCACCCCGGCCAATAATCCACGACGCCACACCGCTTCGACCGCGGCCGCCGGAGGCCCAGCACTTCGTCCGCGACGTGACCTTCGGCGAGGACGCCTGCCGCGCCCGCACCGGCAGCCTGCCCCGGGCCCTCGCCACCTTCCGCAGCCTGGCGATAGCCTCACCCACCTCGCCGGGTGGTGGAACAACGCCGCCGCCCACGACCATTACCCCGCAACCATCCCGACGACGCCATACGCGAACTCGGTCTCACCGGATGAGCACGCATCACGCCTGGGGCCAGGGGCTGACACCGAGACCGGGCTCAGCCCCTGGCAGGATCTCGTGTTGCTCGAACTCACCGATATTTCTGCGGCCGAGCCGCCTAAGAGGTAAGCGCACTGTGCGGCCTCGAGCGGGACGAGCACACCTGCTGGGTCTCCCTCAGGCGGATCGCATCCATCCTTCGCCCGTTCACGGTGTGACAGGGCGGGGCCCGCACCTCGGTGCGGGCCCCGCGGATCGGCCCACTCTCAACGGGGCCCGGCAGGGCTGCACCAAGCGCATCCTGCACGAGGGAATCGCGGCCGCCGACAGCTCCGGCACGTACTTGTAGATCGTGGTCCGCGAGACTCCGGGCAGCTTCCCGATCGAAGTGATCGTGTTCTCCGGATCGGTGGAACAGGGCCCGCGCGTGCCGCACTTGCTCCTCGGTCATTGCTGGCGGCCGGCCGACGCGCTCCCCGCGGGCCCGCAGCCGCCAGACCCTCGTGGGTGCCCTGCACGATGAGTTCCCGGATGAACTCCGCCAGTGCGGCGAACACGTGGAACACCAGGCGGCCGCCCGAGGTCGTGGTGTCCAGCGACTCGTGGAGCGACTGGAAGCCCATGCCGCGCTTCCGTAGACCGGACACGATCGAGATCAGATCTTGGATCGAGCGGCCCAGCCGGTCGAGGGAGGGAATCACCAGGGTTCGCCGGGCCGGAGGTAGTCGAGGCACTTCCACAGTTCCTCCGGGCGTGAGTAGTTGGGGTACAGGAAGTGCCGCAACTACTCACGCCCGGGGGCCGCCCGCTTGTGGAGTGTGCGGGACGTGCTGGGTCTCGCGCACAGGCGGACGAGGAGGAGGCGGCAACGAGCAGGAGTGAACGCCGGCAGCCGCCGGCCCCCTGCGCCCGCTGCGTGACCCGGATGCGGCCGGGCTCAACGAATCTCCCGCCAGGGTTTCTCTACTGGGGGATGTCGATCAGGACGCGGCCGCGGCCGCCGGCGTCGATGCGGTCGTGGGCCTGGGCGATGTCGGCGAGCGGGAAGCGGTCGCCGACGTCGACGGTGAGGGCGCCGACGGCGGCCGCGGCGGTGAGGTCGCGGGCGGCCTGGCGTTTGGCCTCGGCGGGGAAGTCGTCGCTGCCGAGCAGGCGCAGGGTGACGTTGTTGAACAGCAGGGTCCAGAACGGGATCTCGGTGCGGTCGGAGCGGGTGGCGTACGCGGCGGTGACCGCGCCGTTCGCGGCGACGGCGTCGTCCAGGTCGGCGTTGTCGGACAGGGCGACCTCGACGATCCGGTCCACGCCGTCGGGTGCGTGGGCGCGGATCGCGGCGGCCGGGTCGCCCGAGTCGAGGGCGACGGCGTGGGAGACCACCGCGGGATCGATCCGGTCCAGTTCGGTGCCGCGTCGGACGGTGCCGATGACCGTGGCCCCGCCCCAGCGGGCGAGCCGGGCGGCCAGTGAGCCGACCCCGCCGAGGACGCCGTTGACCAGCACGATTTTGCCGTCGACAGGGCCGTCGGCGAAGACGGTGCGGTGCGCGGTGATGCCGGGGATGCCCAGGCTCGCGCCGAGTTCGTCGGGCAGGTGCTCGGGCAGCGGGACGGCGAGGTCGCCGGGGACGACGGTGTACTGGGCGGCGGTACCGAAGGGGCGGTAGGACTGGGCGCCGTACACCCACACGCGTTGCCCGACGCGGTGCGCGTCGACGCCGTCGCCGACGGAGTCGACGATGCCGGCGGCGTCGCTGTGCGGGATCACCCGCGGATAGGGCATGGCCGAGCCGGTCCAGCCACGCCGCTTCTTGGTGTCTCCGGGGTTGGCGCCGGAGACGGTGACACGCACACGGACCTCACCGGGGCCGGGGGTGGGGTCGGGCAGCTCGCCGAGCTGGAGCACCTCGGCGGCCGGCCCCTGCTGGTCGTACCAGGAGGCGAGCATGTTCAGTCCTTCCGATCACGGGTGTGGGTCCGGGGGCCGGGCTGCTCGTCCGCTCCTCGGATGCCGTCGCCGTCCAGGACCTCGTGGAGCCAGGCACGCTCGGCGCGGCTGATGGCGCGGGCGGTGAGCAGCATGCCGCGCCGGTAAGGGTCACTGACCTGCTCGGCGCGGAGCGGCGTGTCGCCGTCGTAGAAGAAGCTGGCGGGGGCCTCCAGGAAGTCCAGGCGGCGGCGCAGCACGGCGTTCTGCTCGGCGCTGTCGGGCAGCAGTGAGAGGAACGCCAGGATCGTGAACCAGCGGGAGAAATCGGTGATCTCGTGCTCGGCCGGTTCCCGCAGCCGCCGCAGCATGTCCTCGCGTCCTTGCGCGGTCAGGTTCAGCACGTACCGGCCACCGCCCGCCTGGGGGGCAGGGCGCCGTTCGATCAGCCCGGCCCTCGTCAGCCGGTTGATGGCCGGGTAGAGGGTGCCGTCGCTGACCGGACGGCTGTAGCCGGTCAGGTGCGTGATGCGCCGTCGCAGTTCGTGACCGGGCAGGGGGCCTTCGGCGAGGAAGCCGAGGATCGCGAGTTCAAGCATGACCCCAGGCTCTCACATCGAAACGATGTACACATCGTTTCGATGTGGCCGCGCAAGAGGGTGCCCGCTCTGTATTGCCCGTAAGGCCATTCCGGGCGGACCGGTCACCCGCGCCGCACGACGGATGAATACGGCATTCCGCTGGGCCGCGTCCTGGCCGGTGCCAACCGCCACGACTCTCCACTGCTCGCCCCGACTCTGGATCGTCTGGAGGACCTCGGCCCGTTGCCCGACACCAGCACCGTGCACCTGGACGCCGGCTACGACTCGAACACCACCCGCTGCTCAGCGAACGCGGCCTGAACGGACGCATTGCATATAAGGGGGAGAAGGCGCCCATTCAGGCCTCGGCGCGTCGGCACGTCGAACGCACTCACGCCTGGCAGAACGCCTTTCACCGTCTCACCCGGTGCTACGAGCGTCGCGTCACCGTCATTGATGCCTTCTTCGACCTCGCCCACACAATCATCACCGTGCGCAACCTGATCCGGCGGTCAAGGAAAACTCACCTCTGGGACGAAAGCCCGAACCGGCGACCGTGATCCTTCGGCCCCGCTCCGTTCACTTCGGCAGGTCGGCGGAAAGGAAGGGAGCAAGGAGCGCGAACAATGCGTCAGGGCGGTCGAGGGGGATGATGTGGCCGCTGTCCTGGAGGTGGTGTCCGACCAGGTCATCGGCGATGGGACGGAGTTGGCGTTCGAGCCCGGTGCCGACGGGGTGAGAGCCGACGGCCATGGTGGGCATCGTCAGTCGAGCCGTCGCGACGGCGTCCTGTATCTGCTGCGCGCTGGTGGGCAGGGCCCGGTAATAGGAGAACGCGCAGCGCAGGGCCTCGCTCCCGGTGAAGGCGTGGACGAAGGCCGCACGGATGTCGTCGGGTACTCCTCGTCCGAGTGTCCCCGAGTCGAGGAACCAGTCGATGTACGGGGCCTCGTTGCCCGCCAGGACGGTCTCGGCGAGGCCCGGGACGGCGTGGAAGCCGAACCACCACGGGGAGCCGCCCGCGATGACGTGTTCTGCTCCGGGCAGGCGGCCGAGCAGTGCCTCCATCACGACCAGGCGCCGGACGAGGCCGGGGCGGCGCAGCGCGAGCAGGACGGCGGGGGCGGCGCCCGCGTCGATGCCCACCACTGCTGCCGAGGGCTCGCCGAGTGCGTCGAGTAGCCCTTCGGTGTCGGCGGCGAGGGTGCCTGCGTCGTAACCCTCGACGGCTCGTGTACTGGCACCGAACCCTCGCAGGTCCGGGGCGATGACCCGGTACTGTCCGGCCAGTCGGCCCATGATGGCGCTCCAGAGTTGCCAGGTGTGCGGAAAGCCGTGCAGCAGGAGAACCGCAGGTCCGTCCCCGGCGATTGCGACATTGAGTTGGACGCCGTTCGTCGCGATGCGGCGCAGTTGGTGTGCGGTGGTGGCAGGCATGACGACCCCTCAGTGGTTACCATTGGTGACCACAAAACGATAGGTAACCGTCCGACCGCTGCCCAGACGGCACTTTGACGGAAGGTGGTGAGCCGCAGGTGACCACCCAAGGAGCCCGGACCGCCAGTCGCGGGGTGCGCGGAGATCTGTTCGATCCTCGGTGCCCGACGCGGCAGTTGCTGGACCGCATAGGTACGAAGTGGACGTCCATGGCCGTCAAGACGCTCGCCGATGCGGCACCGGACGAGGTGCGCTTCGCGGAGCTGAGACGCCGGATGCCCGGCGTCTCGCAGAAGATGCTGTCCGTAACGCTGCGAAACCTGACCCGCGACGGGCTGGTGTCGCGCCGGGTCGAACCCACCGTGCCGCCGCGGGTCTTCTACCGACTCACCGGACTCGGGCTGTCTCTGGAAGTCGCGCTTGCGGGGCTGCGGACCTGGGCGGAGGAGCACATGACCGAGATCAACCGCGCCAACGAAGCCGCCGACCAGGAAGTCGATGGGGGATAGGCAGACCCGTTCCGTGCTCGGCACTGGTGGTACTCGATGTATCGGGCGTCGCCGCCCTGGTCACCGGCCGTGTGCGGGCCGCGGTGGCCAGCTGGGCAACGAACCGGGCCCGCGCCTGGGCATCGAGGTAGCTGAGCAGGGAGGCGGTGAACACCACCACCGGCATCTTCCCGGGAACCTGCGCGATCAGCCGTGCGGTATCCCATACGGCGTCGGCGCACACCAGTGGCAGGGGCCCGCACCGTGCCAGGTCGATCGCGGCCCGCAACGTGTGGAGTTCCGTGACATGTTCCGGCCAGTTGAACGCTTCGAGCCAGGGCCCGGCGGTGGGATCGGTGAACAGGTCGACGGGGTCCAGGTCGGCGCCGAGCCGGTAGGCAACCCGGGGCAGCCCGTCGAGCATCGCGTCCACCGGTCCACCGCCGCGTGCTGTCGTTGACAACACCACAGATGAGCCGCCCTTTGGGCGGGCTTCGTGGCCGCCCGATGCGGTAGGCGTAGGAGTCGAAGTGGAGGTTAAGCCCAGCACTGGCGCCGACCTCCAGCAAGGCAAGCGGCTCGGGCCAGTGGCGCGTGATCCTTGCCAGGCCCAGTCGCAGGGCGAAGCACCGGCGGATCTCGTTGGTCTGCGTATTGCGGTGCTTCAGCAACTCCCCGAGACGATCAGCATGTTCGACGCAGAAGCCCCGGAAAGCGGCCGGCGCCCCGTCGTCGACGGGCCGTCTGCCGCCATGGATGGGGTAGTAGGCGGCGAGCGGGTGGTCGCGCCGGTCGCGCACCAGGTGGTTGACCGACGCGAGCAACAGGCTGGGGCGACGCTGGCTGGCCGGGGCCCGCAGCAGCAGTTCGAGTAGGGCCTCGCCCTCGGTGATCGCCTCGCTGAGGCGGGTGTACAGCGGAGAGCGGCCCTCGCATTGGGTGCGAGCGAAGAACCGGAACAGTGTGCGCAGGTAGGGCAGTTCGGCGTCCAGCTCATCGGTCGCGCTCACCAGGTCCTCTCTGCAAAGTGTGGCGGAGCGGATGATCACGTGGGTGTCGAAGCCCACGAATACCGAGCGAGTCCGTGCCTGCAACGCCGTCATCCCGCATACCGTCCGTTCTCGGCCGGCTGGGGTTCGCCTCCGAGCCAGTGACCGGCGAGTGTGTCGCCGATCTGTGGCGTCACCTGGCCACCGTGCCCGATCCACGAAAGGCGCGCGGGGTGCGGTATCCGGCGTCGGCGCTGCTGGCTTGCGCGGCTGCGGTGGTGCTGGCCGGGGCACGATCGCTCGTAGCCATCGGCGAGTGGGTGGCAGACGCGCCAAGGGCATTCTGGCCAGGCTGGGCTTTCGGCCGATCCGCTGACCGGCGTCATCCGTCCGCCCCACACGGACAGGTCCGTCTGCTGCTCCTCAAAGTCGAAGCAACGCGAACGCCGCGCATCGGCACCCGACCAGGAGCAGACGGCCCGGCCGTTGGTACGGCGGGCGATCGCGGTGGATGGCAAGACGCTGCGCGCCTCGCGCACCTCTGACCGACCAGCAGTTGCGCTGCCGGCTGCGATGGACCATGCCGGCAGCGTCCTCGCCCAACGCCAGATAGCAGACAAGAGCAACGAAATCCCAGCCTTCGCCCCGCTGCTGGACTCCCTCAACCTGACCGGCACCGTGATCACCGCCGATGCCCTGCACACCCAGCGCTTCCACGGCACCTATCTCCGCGAGCGCGGTGCCCACCACCTGGCCATCGTCAAGAAGAACCACCCGGCCCTGTTCAGCCGTATCCGCGCCCTGCCCGGGCGGGAGGCTGCGCTGGACCACTGCGACCGCACCCGCGCCCACCACCGCGACGAGATCCGCCGCTTGAAGACCGCCGCGTTCTGCGGCACAGCGGCACGTGATCGCCCGCGGACCGCCGAGCCCGTCCGGTATCCCCGGGATCCGACCGGCCTGGCGTCCTACTGTTCATTCGATCAAACAGGAGTGCACAACTTCACACACATGACATGTTCATGAACTACGCTCCCCGTTTGATCGTTTCCCCGCTACCCGTGAAGATCTGGGAGGACCCGGATGATCAAGGTGGGACCGTTCCATACTCGACTGACGGCGTTAACCGCCCTGTTCGGCATCCTGATGACACTGGTCTGGGCACTTCCCCAGACCGCCACCGCCACCACCAAGGCCGCCGCCGACACCGCCTCGACGGCTTCCACCGTGCCGACGCACTCCCTGTGCGCGAGACCCGGCAAGCCCAACGAGATGGCCTGCTTCGCGGTCGCCCGCGACGATGTCCGGCAGACCGGCAAAGGCATCCAACCTCTGCTGGCTCCCGCCGGATTGGGCCCCGCCGACCTCCAGAGCGCCTACGACCTGCCGTCCGACGCGGCCGGGGCCGGGGCCACGGTGGCCATCGTCGACGCCTACGACAACCCGAACGCCGAGGCCGACCTGGCGGTCTACCGCTCCCAGTTCGGCCTGCCGCCCTGTACCACCGCCAACGGCTGCTTCCGCAAGACCGACCAGCGCGGCGGCACCGAATACCCAGAGCCCGACGCGGGCTGGGCCGGCGAGATAGCCCTCGACCTCGACATGGTCAGCGCCGCCTGCCCGCTCTGCCACATCCTGCTGGTCGAGGCCGACGAGCCGTCAATCGACGGCCTCGGCGAGGCGGAGAACACGGCGGTCGCGCTCGGCGCCATGTACGTCTCCAACAGTTGGGGCGGGAGCGAGAGCGCGATCGGTGACCTGCCCGGCGACGCCTACTACAAGCACCCGGGCGTGGCGATCACCTTCAGCACCGGCGACAACGGCTACGGCACTAGCTATCCGGCCTCACTGCCGTACGTCACGGCGGTCGGCGGTACCTCACTGAGCCGGGACAGCGGGGCCACCCGGGGCTGGAGCGAGTCCGCGTGGACCGGCGCGGGCAGCGGCTGTTCGGCCTACTACCACAAGCCGTCCTTCCAGACCGACCGGGGCTGTGCCAACCGCGGCGTCGCGGACGTATCGGCCGTGGCCGACCCGGCGACCGGCGTCAGCGTCTACAACACGTATGAGGACCGCGGTTGGGGCGTCTACGGCGGCACCAGCGCGTCCGCCCCGATCATCGCCGCCACCTATGCGCTCGCCGGAACGCCGGGCGCGAAGACCTACCCCAACGCCTACCCGTACGCCCACACCGGCGTCCGCGACGACGCGCTGAACGGCGCCCTGAACGACGTCACCACCGGCACCAACGGCACCTGCGCCACCGCCTACCTGTGCACCGCCGGCCCCGGTTGGGACGGCCCCACCGGCCTCGGCACCCCGAACGGCACTGCCGCTTTCACCACCGGCCCGTACGGCAGGCTGACCGGCAAGGTCACCGACCCCGGCACCGGCGACCCGGTCGCAGGGGTGCGGATCACGGCCGGCTCGAACGCCACGACGACCGGCGCCGACGGCACGTACGACATGACGCTCCCGGCGGGCACGTACGACGTGACGGCCGCCAAGTTCGGCTACGGCAGCACCACGTCGGCCGCCGTCGAGGTCGGCGACGGCGCGACCGCGGCCCGGGACTTCACCCTCACCGCCCAGCCCCTGGTCACCGTCAGCGGGAGGATCCGCGACGGCTCCGGGCACGGCTGGCCGCTCTCCGCGGGCATCCAGGTCACCGACGAGCCGTCCACCCGGACGTACACCGACCCGGCGACCGGCCGCTACACCCTCAGGCTGCCCGCCAACAGCACCTACACCCTCCAGGCCGACCCGGTTTACGCCGGCTACCAGGTCACGACGGCCGACCTGACGGTGGGCGCCAAGGGCGGCCGCAAGGACTTCGACATCCCGGTAGACGCCGCCGCCTGCGTGGCTCCCGGCTACAGGCAGACGTACAGCGACGCGACCGAGACCTTCGACGACACGGGAACGCCCGACGGGTGGAGCGTCACCGGCAGCGGCCACACCTGGCGCTTCGACGACCCGGCCGGGCGCGGCAACCTCACCGGCGGCGCGGGCGGCTTCGCCATCGCCGACAGCGGCTACTCCGCGGACCGGCAGAACACCTCCCTCGTCTCCCCGGTCCTCGACCTGACCGGCTACGACACGCCCGCGATCCGCTTCGACACCTTCTACAGGAAGTTCTCCGATGCCTCGAAGGCCGACGTCGACCTCAGCGTCGACGGCGGCACGACCTGGTCGACGGTCTGGCACCGCGACACCGTCTCCGCCGGCCCTGGGACGGAGACCATCGCCCTTCCGGCCGCGGCCGGGAAGTCCGCTGTCCGGGTGCGGTTCCGCTACACCGGTGACAACGCCTACTACTGGCAGGTCGACGACGTCGCCTTCGGCGGCATGACCTGCGCGCCGGTGCCGGGCGGGCTGCTGTACGGGACGGTGACGGACCGCAACACCGGTCGGCAGGTGAGCGGTGCGACGGTGAGCGGCAAGGCCGGCGCCACGGCGACCACGGCGGGCGACGGTACGTACGTACGCTTCGCGCCGCGGACGGGCCGTCAGCAGGTCGGGGTGAGCGCCGAGCACTACACCACTGCGACGAAGGAGGTGAGCGTCAAGGCCGACCACGCCACCCGCCTCGACGCGGTGCTGCGCGCCGGGCAACTGGCGATCAGCCCGGCGGTGGTCGACAAGACGGTAGGCAAGGGGAAGGCCACCACCGCCCAGGTCACCCTGCGCAACACCGGCTCGGCCCCGCTCGCCGTCAGCCTCACCGAGCGGTCCGGGGACATCCCGACGGCGACGACAGCCGACGCGGTGGCCCCGCAGTACGTCCCCGGTGACTACAGCCCCGACCGGCTGACGAAGGCGAAGGCGAAGACGAAGTCCACGGCCGCAGCCACGGATGTGACCTCCGCCGCCTCGGCCTGGACCCCCGTCGCCGACTACCCCGTCCCCGTCATGGACAACGCCGTCGCCACCGGTCCCGACGGGCGCGTCTACTCGGTCGGCGGCACCGACGGCACCTCCGTCCTGTCCGGCGGCTACGTCTACGACCCCGTCACCGCCGCCTGGACGGCGATCCCTGGCGGCCCCGCCACCCCGCGCGAGGCACCCCAGTCCGCCTTCCTGAACGGCAAGTTGTACGTCACCGGCGGCTGGACAGCGGACGGCGGCACCGCGACCACCACCGAGGTCTACGACCCGCAGCACCACACCTGGTCCACCGCCGCACCTGCGCCCGCCGGGTACGCGGCCGCGGCCTCCGCCACGCTCGACGGCAAGTGGTACCTGGTGGGCGGCTGCGGCCCGGGCTACTGCAGTGGCGCCACCGCGGTGCAGGTCTACGACCCGGCCACCGACACCTGGGCCGCCGCCACCCCCTACCCCGAGGGCGTCTCCTGGCTCGGCTGCGGCACCGTCTCGGGCACCCTGTACTGCGCGGGCGGCATCACCTCGACGGAGGGCACGCGGCACGGCTACGCGTACGACCCGGCCACCGCCGCCTGGACTCCGATCACCGACCTCCCCACCGACCTGTGGGCCTCGTCCGCCACCACTGCCGACGGCCGCTTCCTCCTCTCCGGCGGGGTCAGCGACCTCCTCGGCGCCGTCACCAGTGCCGGCTACGCCTACGATCCGGCCGCCCGCACCTGGACAGCTCTGCCCGCCGCCGCCATGCCGCTCTACCGGGCCGGCGGAGCCTGCGGGTTCTACCGGGTCGGCGGCGCGCCGAGCGTCTTCGACGCCCGTGCGAACGTCGAGCGGTTGCCGGGCCTCGACAGCTGCGTCCCGGCAGCCGACGTCCGCTGGCTCTCCGCCACGCCCGTCACCCACACTCTCGCCCCCGGCCGGAGCGTGACCGTCACCGTTCTGCTGGACGCGGGCGTGACGGCGGTGGACGTGGCCGGGGCCTACACGGCCGCGCTCGCGGTCGGCACGGACACGCCGTACACGTACCCGGTGGTGCCGGTTCGGATGACCGTGCGCTGACAGTCCGCCATCCGGCAGTCCTCCGGCCGTTCTCCGCCGCCCGTTGTGTTCTGCCCGGCAAGAGAACCGATGGCTTCCGGGCCCGGAAGGTGCCGTCGCAGACGCATCCACGCGGCTGCCGCCGCAAGGCCAACCGACCTCCTTCGGAGTCCGGTTGGCCTTGCGGTCCGAGATCAGGATGGTCACCGGGGCGGGTGAGGCGAGCGCGGTGGCTGCCGGAGTGGTCTTCTGCAGCGCCCACGTGGCACACGCTCAATCGGCCCTTCCTGGTGATCCGGTCCGTCTGAGCCGTGCGTTCCTCCCGACGGACCCGATCTTCCCCGGTGATCCGGTCCACCAGATCCGCAGGATCCTCCCGTTCCTGTCCGGATCTGGCGGTGGAAGCACTTGGCTGGGCCGAAACGTCTACTTGCCTTCGGCTTCGCGGGAGACGGGAGCCCACTCGGCCCGCTCGGTGAGGTGTTGCTGGGGAAGGATTTCTATGGGGTTCAGAGCCCGGCGACGACGCGTCGCAGTGTGCCCGGCGCGATGCGCAGCATGGCGGGCATGACTTTCGTCTGACCGGGGAATGCCATGTTCCGCCCCCGCCGTAGAGCTTTCATCGTGACCGCCGCCACCTGTGCGGGAGTCAGTTTCTTCCCCGTGGCTTCGGCGTTCATGGGCGTGTCCGTAGACGGTGGGAGGACCTCGAGGACATGGGTGTGACCCTGCGGGGCGAGTTGACGGCGCAAGCCGTCCGCAAAGCCGTGCAGGCCGGCCTTCACCGCGCCGTGGGTAGGCGCGCGAGTGGGCGAGACCAAAGCGAAGCCCGAGGTGATGAATACGATCGCGTCGGGCTCTGGCCACCGCTCGAGCACTTCACCCGTCAGGTGGATGGGGGCGGTGAGGTTCAACGCCACCTCGGCATCGAGAGTCGCATTGGGGTTCTTGCCTGCGGCATAGTCTCGTTCCTCGAACGTACCGGCGTTGTTGACCAACACGTCCAGACGCCCGAAGCGATCAGCGACTGCTTGCAGCAACGCTGCGCGGTCAGCTGCGTCCGTCACATCGGCCCGCACGGCCAGCGCATGCGGGTGTGCCTGCGCGAACCGGTCAAGCGCAGCCTGCGAACGCCCGCAGACGACGACAGACGCCCCGAGCTCCACGAAGGATTGAGCGAGGCTCAAGCCGATGCCTGAGGTTCCGCCAGTGATGAGTACGGTCTGTGACACGATGTCACCCCTCCGTATAGCGTACTGATTGGTACGAAATACGTTAGCACATCCGTACCGATCGGTATCGAAGGGGTAGGATGAAGAAATGACCTCGACGACACCGGTCCCTCCTGGCAGGCCTCGCGCGTTCGACATCGACGAGGCGCTCGATCGTGCAGTCCTGGTGTTCTGGTCAAAGGGCTACGAGGGCGCCAGCCTTGACGACCTCACCGAAGCGATGGGTATCAGCCGCCCCAGCCTGTACAGGGCGTTCGGCAGCAAAGAAGACCTCTTCTACAAGGCGCTGGAGCGCTACACCGAGGGCTTGACCGCCTACTTCGCCCGAGCTCTGGCAGAGCCCACAAGTGCAGCAGTGGCCACTGCCGTGCTCCACGGGACGGTCGAGGCGGCAACCATGCCGGGATTCCCCACGGGCTGTCTTGGCGTGCAGGGTGCGTTGGCCACCGGGGATGACAGCCGCCCGGTCCGAGACGCACTCATCGCATGGCGTGAGGACGGGATAGCCCACTTGACGCGCCGGTTTCAACAGGCGGTGGACGCCGGTGACCTTCCGCCGTCCACAGATCCTCATCTTCTCGCGCTCTACCTGAGAACAGTCGCCAATGGGCTTGCCGTCCAGGCCGCGAGTGGTAGTTCCCGCCCTGAGCTGCTACAAGTCGCGAACCTCGCGCTGGGCAGCTGGCCAAAGCCGTAGTCAGCCAGTCAGGGTTCCCACCGCTGGTGATAGAGACCCACCAGCGCGGTGGCGGGGTAACGGCGGGCGTCGGTCAGGGTCGTGACCAGTCGATAAGACCCGGTGAAGGACGTGCCGTCCGCGCAGGTCACGGCGATCTGCGCGTCGATGATCCGCACTTTCACGGTGCCGATCACCGACAGGTAGGAGCCGTCAGCGAGGCGGGTGAGGACAGGCGTGCGCCGGTTGCTGCGGAGCCGACCCAGGACCTGGGCGCCGGTGTCGGTGACCTGCGCGAGGAAGGCGTTGCTGTCGAATCCTTTGTCCCACAGCACCGCCATGTCCGGCCGCAGCAGATGCAGCAGCCGGCCGGCGTAGCTTGTCTCGCCCTCGGCGGTGGGGCCGAACACCGCGCCGCCCAGGGCCCGGGTGCCGGTCTCGACCAGCGTCATCAACTCCAGCGTCGGATAGCCATGATGCGAAGTCCTGCCCAGCCAGGCCCGGTTCCGTTCGGAATCGGGAAACCCTCAGCGAACTGCAGCCGTCGAACGACACCGTCCGGTACGAACCGAAACGCACACCTGGCGTCGTCGGCCCGGCCAGCAACCCGGCCTGCACCTCGAACAACGCCCGCACCGGCGCGCTGCCGATCCGCCGACGCAGATCACGCAACGCCTTCGCCGACGGACGGACCACTGTCATCCCCGTCAGACCCGGGTCAGCCTGTCCCAGACCAGGCGATAGCCGACCTCAGGGAACAGACACATAGCCAGCAAGAAGTAGACCCCGACCCGCGACGGGAGATCACGCAGCCGCTGCTGCACCGCCCTCGTCTCCGCAAGGACCGCGTCCACCAACTCAAACGGCACAACCGCCGTCAGTTCCCCCAGATGCCCGGGGGCGAACCGGCCCCTGGCCACGGTGACCGTTCGGGTGATGGCCGTCAGCGCAGACGGCAGGACACAATGACGGGGCAACGGAGCTCCTTCGGGACAAGCTGTCTTGGTCGACTGCCTGTACCCACGAGCTCCGTTGCCCTGCGTCGTGAGTCCTTCAACTCACTTGCGTGACTTGCGAAAACCCTAACTACC
The DNA here is from genome assembly GCF_040612015.1 of Streptomyces sp. NPDC006476. NCBI lineage: Bacteria > Bacillati > Actinomycetota > Actinomycetes > Kitasatosporales > Streptomycetaceae > Streptomyces > Streptomyces sp. NPDC006476. Next base: position 56,825 of record NZ_JBEXPK010000030.1, read on the forward strand.
CGGCCTTGGGGGAGGCCCCCTTTGCCTTGGCCGTCGGGGGCGGAGGGCCGGGGCGGGTTGCCGGCTGCCCGGTGACCAGCGCTTCGAAGAGGCTTCGGGATTCGACCATCGCCTCCCGCATGTCCTCGGTACCGCTCGGCCCGTGGGCCGCCGTGTGCATGCTGCGGTAGCCCTGGACGTGGTGGGCGTGATGGACGGAGAGGGCAGCGATCTGGTCCTCGAACCGCTCGCCGTCGGGGAAGCCGCGGTCCCTTGCCAGGCGCGCCAGCAGTGCGTCCGCCTTGGTGACGGCCTGCTGCGGTGATTCGACGAACTGCTCCTGGATGGCGGCCCATCGCGTCCTGTAGCGCTCGCGGGCCGCGGGCGACAGCGCCTGCTGCGTGAGGGAGCCGTGCTCCTTCACACGCTTGCCGAGTTCCTGTTCGGCGGCCTTGGTGTCGCCGTCGTGGTCGGCGACTGCGCGGGCGTACTCGGGTCCGAAGCGACGCTTCAGTCCCTGCCCGCCACCGCCTGGGGTTCGTCCACGTCCCGTGTAGAGGAGGATGGCGAGGCCGATGACGACCACAGCTAGGATCACGGCGATGATCATGGCTGCCTTCTCTGGCTCTCGGTGCGCACGCTGGTCTGCTTCATTGCCATCGATTCCTGTCGGCTTGTCGGGCGTTCGGGTCGGCCGGGTGGTGTCCGCCCGACGCGGGCACCACCCGGGGCGTTGGTGGTCAGGGCCTGAAGGCGTCCTTGGCCTTGTCGCCGGACTGCTTCAGGTTTCCGGAGACCCGGTCGGTCCTGCCTTCGCGCTGCAGTCGCCTGTTGCGGGTGGTCCGGCCGATGCGTTCGGTGACCCGGCCCTTGAACGCCTGTGTTTTGTGTTTGATGGTCTGCCCGACGCTCATGGCCGGCCTCCTGCTTGTCTGGTGAGTGGGGTTCGCGCGTGTGATCGCCGCTCAGGCCGTTGTCCCTGCGGGCAGGGGCGGACTGCGGAACGGACTACCGGCGGCGGCCACCGCCGCGCCCGCGCATCGCGAAGCCGGCGATCCAGACGACCAGCAGGACGGCGGCGACCCACCACAAAATCTGCATCGTGAAGCCGAACCCGAAGACCACCAGGATCAGCAGAAGGAGAAGAATCCAGATCATTGCCGGGCCTCCAGATCGCGGGAATTTCCTTGAGTCCGCGGGGTCCGGGCGAAGTGGGAAGGTGGAATGCCGCGCCCCTATGTTCCGGAGTGGCATGGCCCTACGCCGTGCTGTCAGTCAACGCCCGGCAACCTCCCCTGTCAACGTGGCGTCGACACGGGCGAGTTCTGGGAGCTGCGCCGGGGCCGCCGGGGTGAGGGGAGCCTCGGCGGGGGATTCGGCCGGCTCGGTCGGCGGCGGCAGGATGTGGTCCTCCCACCACGAAAGGGCCATCACCGCGATGAGCAGGACGAAGGGGGTCGAAGCGGGAATGATCAGCGCGTACATGTGTACCGCCTGGTAGGGGATGCGTGCGACGCGGCGGGCGGCAGATCGTTGCCCGCTTGAGGCGCATCGGGGCTTCGCCGGGTTCTCGTGACGAGGGGCGTGTGCGGGAACGGCCGGGCTCGTGACGCGGCGCGTTCCGGGACCGATGCGCAGGGTGCGCCCTCTGAGGAGCGCGTTGGCGGTGCGACGCTGCCGGGGGGCCGGGGCGGCAAGTCGCACGCTAGCCCTTGCCTCAGTTTCCCGACAGGTGTCAAGCAGCCATCCGTGCCAGACAGGATGCGCGGACGTCGCACAGTACTCGCAACCCTTGGGCAGGACTATGCTGTGGTGTGAGGCCCCGGTCCCCGGTATCGATGCCGAGTTCTGCTCCCGGGGAGGCCCACCGTGTTAGTCCTGCTTCTCATCCTCATTGCCGTCTTCTTCGGCTTCGGCTTCCTTCACCCCGTCTGGTGGGTGGCGGCGGCGGTGCTGGTCTACGGCGCGACCCGCCACGGCCGCGATCGTGGCGGAGGCCGAAGCCGTGGTGGTCCCGATCTCGGGGACTATCGGCAGCCCCGGGACTACCGGGACTATCAGGAGCGCCGGGATCGCCAGGACCGCTGGGACCGCCGCTACAGCCGCCAGAACCGAGCGCGCTGGCGGCGCGAGGACCGTCGGGACCATGACCACCACAGCTGACCCGGGGAGCGGGCGGGCAGCCACGGTCCGGGACGGCTCCGGCCAGACCGGAGACGTCGAACTCGTGAAGAGGTACATGCCATGCAACGCACAACCGTGCTCCAAGAGGAGTGGTGGATCCGGGCCGAGGCCACGTGGGGGAGCGCATCGGCGGGGCAGGATCTCGTCGCACTGCGCGCCGAGAACGATCAGCTGCGGCGGGCGCTGGCCGGCCGTGCGGTCATCGACCAGGCCCGCGGAATGGTGATGGTCCTGACCCCCTGCAGCCGCGGGGCGGCCAGGAACCTGCTGGTCGACGTCTCGCGGCAGTGCGACACCAAACTTCCGGAGGTGGCCGCGGCCGTGGTCGCCGCCTGGGAGGGCAAGCCGCTGCCGGAGCGGCTGCAGCGGGCGCTGCGGCGTGCACTGCGGCGATTTCACGCGGAGGACCGAGGGTGCACTCGTCATCGGCCGATGAGTCGTCCAGGTAGGGAGAGACCATGATCCACGCAGCGGACGTCCGGGAATGGCGCAACCGCGATGTCGTCGACTCCGAGTCGCACAAGATCGGTGTCCTGGAGGCGGTCTATGTGGACACCACCACCGACGAGCCGGCCATGGCCACGGTACGGACCGGACTGCCCACCCGGCACCGCCTGGTCTTCGTCCCCCTTGAGGACGCGATCGTCGGGCCGGGCTATCTGAAGGTCGGCTATGTCAGAACGCTGGTGAAGCAGGCTCCTTCGATCGGTACCGACGACGTGCTTCCCGCCGAGCAGGAGGAAGCCGTCTTCAAGCACTACGGACTGCCCTACCGGCTCGGTGCGGCCGGAGAACGGCAACTCGCGCGCCGCTGACCGCCCTCGGACGGAAGGGCTGTCGTGTTCGGGGGGCCCGGCATCTTAGATGGCTGCCGTCCGTTTCGCCCCGGACGGCACCAGAGGCGTGGTCGCGACGCTCCGCTGCTTCCCGCAGACACCCCGGCGCCGGTCCCCTTCCGCCGACGCGCAACCGCGCAGGGCATCGGTGCGGGACGGGCTGCCCGTGCTCCGCCCCTTCGATGCCCACGTACCGGAACCGGTGCGCGGCGTTGGCTGTCCGTGGCATGCGGACGGCGCTGAACCGCCACCCACGGCCCCCATCCCCGTCCTGCTGAGCCGGCCGCGTCCGTTCGACGTGTCCCGGGTCCGACGACTCGGGGCGCCGGGAACCGACCGTCCGACAGCATCCGGAGACTGCCTCGGGCAGCCGCGCGCCCGCGTCTGCCCGGGCAAGGCCTCAATGCACCCGGCCCTCGGGGTTCTCCAGCGTGTCCTCGTCCGGCAGGTGCACGTCGTTGACCGCGATGTTCACCTCGACGACCTCCAGGCCCGTCATCCGTTCCACCGCCGCGATCACGTTCTCACGGACCTCTGCGGCGAGGTCGGTGATGCTCACCCCGTATGCGACGACGACCTGGAGATCGATGGCGGTCTGCTTCTCACCGACCTCGACCTTGACGCCACGCCCCGCGCTGGGGTGTCCGCCCGGGACCCGGTCGCGCATCGCGCCCATGGTGCGGGTGAATCCGCCGCCCAGCGCGTGGATTCCCGGGACCTCGCGGGCGGCGATGCCGGCGATCTTCTCCACCACCCCGTCGGCGATGGTCGTCCGGCCGCGGGTTTCCGGCGGTACCTGGAGCCGGGGGCGTGCGGCGTGCAGTGTCGTGCCCGGGTCGGTGCGGGGCTCCCCCGGGTCGGGTTGGGGCAGGGTCGAACCGTTCGGCTCCGTCATGCGAAGCCACCTCCTCGGGTGGTGCACGGACTGACGTGCCCGGCGGCCGTCGGCCGCCGCGTTTCGCGCCGTTTGCCCAGTACCGCGCTACGCGTCGGACATGCCTGCGTACACCGTCCACATCGCGGCCACGGTCCAGGCGCTGGGACCAGGCGGGTCAGCGGACCCCACCGGACCGTGCCGGGGACTATGCTGCTGTAAGGACGTCCCAGACCCCGGCGGCTTGTCGTTGCTCGACACACAGAGCGCGGGGAGCGGACTCGTAGTCCGTCACCCGGCGCATCCCAGGAGGGAACCGGGTGGGCCTCTTTCCTGTCGCACAGGTGGTCGAACCTGCGTTCGCACCGACTCCGCCGAACGTCCGCCCCCACCGGGAGCGCGCCAGGCGGTGCCGAATATCCGGCACGGCCGGACCCGCTGCTGGACGGTCTTCCGAACCGAGGCGTCATGTCCCTTCCACAGCTCACCGTGTATCGCCATGACCGAAGGAAACGGGCACTGATCACCCTGGCCGGTGAGATCGACCTCGAATCCGCGCCGTTGGTGCGCGCATCCGTGGATCAGTGCTTGCGGGAGGGCATCCGCGCCATCGACGTCGACCTCACCCTGGTCCGTTTCTGTGACTGCAGCGGCCTCAACGCCTTCCTGCACGCTGCGCGGCAGACCACCGTGGCGGGCGGGACCCTGCGACTGCACCACCCACCGCCGATGCTCGTCCTTGTGGTCGGCCTCACCGGGTGCGGGTTCCTGCTCCTCGGTCCTCCGTACGACCCGCCACCTCCTTCCCGCGACGCTCCCGCCGCGCCGGCTCCAGCCCTGCCGCACGGGTCTGTCCCGCCTGCGCCTGTTCTCCCGGGCGATGTGCGATGACGGCCGGACCCGGGCGGGGACAGTCACCGAAGCCGGGGGACGGCGAGGGCTGCGGCGTGGCTCCGGTGCGACTGCGCCGGCTGAACCGTCGGATGGTGGAGGACCTGCGCGAGGATCTGGCGGGGTTGTATGTGGACTCCCGCGTGCCGACGCCGGGTGATGCCTGCCGCCGTCCCGGCCGCCAGGACTTCCTGAACCGTCTCACCGCGGACCTGGGCCGGCCGGGATTCGCCATGGTGATCGCCGAGTCGGACGGCCTGATGGGATGCGCCTTCGGATTCCCGGTGCGCGGCGACGGCTCGTGGTGGCTCGGCTTCGACGGAGTCCTGCCGCGCGGCGTCGGGCAGCTCACGGTGTCCGGCAGGGCCTTCGCGTTCGGTGACATCTTGATCCGCCCGCACCCTCAGGACCGGGAACTCGCCTGTCGTGTGCAGGAGCGGCTGCTCACCGACCACCAGGCGTCGCTCGGCGCCACCCTGGTGGACGGGGCCGATCACCCGACTCTCTCCGCACTCCGCTCCTGGGGATGGCTGGATGTCGGAGAGCTTCGCAGGCCACTGGGCGTCACCACGTTCCGAGCGCTGGTGTTTCCCCTCGTGGAACGCGCCACGGTGACGCCGGTGGGCCTTGTCGCGATGCCGGGAGGAGGTGGCCCGGGTGGGCGCTGAGAGCAGGTCGGCCCGCATCCAGCTGCTGGTGGCCGAGCAAGCGGCCCGGCGCGGTGCCCAGGTCGGTGTGGTGGACGTGTGCACCGCGGCCGTGGCCGCGCTGCCGGTCGGCGGGGCCGGGCTGTCGGCGATGTCCAGGGTCGCGCCGAGCCACCCGCTGTGCAGCACCGACACCGTCAGCGAGCAGCTGGAAGAGCTCCAGCTCACGCTGGGCGAGGGGCCCTGTGTGGACGCCTTCCTGCACGGCTCGGCCGTCCTGACACCCGATCTGCTCAGCCGTGACCTGCAGGACCGCTGGACGGTGTTCGCCGAGGCGGCCCTGGAAGCCGGGGCCCGCGCGGTCTTCGCGCTTCCTCTGCAGATGGGCGCGATCAGCCCGGGAGTTCTGGACCTGTACGCCCACGTTCCGGTCCGGTTGAACGCGGAGGAACTGGCGGACGCGCTGGCGTTCGCCGATATCGCGACTTTGGTGCTGCTCGACGCGCGCATCGACGAGACGGGCGGGCCCCGCGGTGGCCCCCTCGAGGACCTGGGCGCGTACCGGGCGGAGATCGACCAGGCCAGCGGGATGCTCACGGTCCAGCTCGGCGTCGGCATCGAGGAAGCCTTCGTCCGGCTCCGCGCCTACGCCTATGCGCAGGGACGCCGGCTCGCCGACGTGGCCGCGGACGTCGTGGCCCGTCGGCTTCGTTTCCCACCGGATGCGGAGCCGGACCAGGCCGGGGAGGACACCTGACGCATTGGTGCCGACCGAGGAACGTGCCGCACTTCCCGCCCCTTCCCGGCGGGACTAGTCTTAATCGAGGGTGTCCCCGATGGATCAACAACTCCTTGCCAAGACCTTCGTCGAGTTGGCCGACAACCTGGTCGCCGACTTCGACCTCATGGACTTCCTGCGCCTGCTGACCGACCGCTGCGTCAGTATGCTCGACGCGAGCGCCGCCGGGGTGCTGCTCGCCGACCGGGACGGCAAACTCCGCGTCATGGCCGCCTCCGACGAACAGGTGCGTGTGCTGGAGCTCTTCCAGCTCCAGAACGACCAAGGCCCCTGCCTCACGTGTTTCCGCACCGGCGCGCCGGTGATCATCCCCGACCTGACCCGGGAGGTCGACCGCTGGCCGCGCTTTGTCACGGCGGCCCACCGCAGTGGATTCGGGGCCGTCCAGGCCCTGCCCATGCGCCTGCGCGAGGAGACCGTGGGCGCCCTGAACCTCTTCCGCGCCGCGCCCGGCCCCTTCGACCCGGCCGCCACCCTCGTCGCCCAGGCACTGGCCGACGTCGCCACCATCAGCCTGCTGCAACAACGCACCGCCCAGCGCAGCACCGTGCTCAACGAACAGTTGCAGACGGCGCTGAACAGCCGGGTACTGATCGAACAGGCCAAGGGGAAACTCGCCGAACGCCAGGGCGTCGACATGGAGCAGGCGTTCAGCGCGCTGCGCGGCTACGCCCGTTCCCACAACCGGCGCCTGTCCGATGTGGCCCGCGCCTTCATCGACGGCTCGGAACCCCTTGCCGGTCTGGGGTCCTGATCCACTCCCGGCGGGGACCGCTACTGCTTGGCGTCGTCCTCGATCAGACGGCGGTGCAGTTCCGTGGTCATGACGTGGATCGCCCGGGTCAGCTCGGTGTTGGTCTTGAGTTCCAGCTCCTGCTCGATGAAATCGTGGTCGGCCTTGATCTGCTGGAAGGCCGCCTGCCGGTTCTGGCCGATCATGACGAACGTGGAGAGGAAGATCGCTTCCAGCGACACCACGAGTGTCAGCGTGGGCCAGGGGCTGCCCTCGGCGAACAGCATCCAGAGCACGAAGGCGACGGCGTGGAGGTAGACGAACGGCATCGAACCGGCGAACTTGGTGATGGTGTCGGCGATCCGCAGTTGGGCGTCTCCGGCACGGCTGTTGCGGTGGGCAACCACTGCGGGGTGGTGCATGGCCTGGCTGTCCTGCTCGCTCATAGCGGTGCGCCTCTCGGGTTTCGGGGCTTCGCGGAGCACCGCCGACCACAGGCAATGGCCCCCCGCATCCCTGGAGCCTAGCCGCGGGACTCGGCCATCACCTGGTCGCGCAGGCGCGCACAGGTGCGGATGATGAGACGGGAGACGTGCATCTGCGAGAGACCGAGCTGCAGGGCGATGCGGTTCTGTGTCATCTCCCCGAAGAACCTCATGTAGAGGATCTTCCGTTCGCGTTCGGGCAGGGCCCGCAGCAGCGGGCGCAGCGCCTCACGGTCGACGATCAGGTCGAAGCGCGGCTCCAGGCCGCCGAGCGTGTCTGTCATTGGGTGGCTGTGCCCGGAGTGGCCGGGTACGGCGTCCAGGGACAGGGCGGTGAAGCTCTCCAGTGCCTCCTGGCCGAGCCTTACCTCCGCCTCGGTGAGGCCGGCGTGCGCGGCGATCTCGTGGACGGAGGGTTCGTGGCCGTGGAACGAAGCGAGTTCGTTCCCGGCGGAGCGGACCCGGCCGCGAAGCTCCTGCACGCGTCGCGGCACGTGTACGTCCCAGAGGTGGTCACGGAAGTGTCGTTTCACCTCGCCGAGGATCGTCGGTATGGCAAAGCTCGGAAAGGCGGTGCCGAGGCTCGGATCGAAGCGGGTCACCGCCTTGACCAGGCCGAGTTGGGCGACCTGCGTGAGGTCTTCGAGGGACTCGCCGTGATGACGGAAGCGCCGTGCGAGCCGTAGGGCCATCGGTGCCCAGGCGCACACGACCTGCTGGCGCAGTGCGGTCTTCTCCGGGCCGTCCGGCAGGGCGACGATACGGCGGAACGCGGCATCGGTGTCCGGGGCGTCGTCGTGGGCGTAGGGATGTGTGCGACTTGGGCTCTGTGTGCGTACGTCCGGCATGGGCACGTGTCTCCCCGATCGGTGGCGTCACTCACCGTGGGAGCCGGCAGGCCGCAGCGCGTTGGAGAGCAGCGACAGCTGCTCGCACGGGCGTGCCTCTGGTCTGAAGCACACCCGGCGACTTCCCGGACAGCCCGCGTTCAAACAGGGTTTCCGCCCCGACGGCGGCTGCCCATGGTGTGCGTGCGAATTCCGTTCGTCGCCGCGTTCCTCTTCGTGCTCGACAAGTCGGTCGGCTCACTCACCGTTCAGTTGCCCTGGCCGCAGTGCTCCCGTGCCCCCAACGGGCCCCAGCACGGCGCCGATCCGGGGCTATGCTGACAATCAGACGTCCCGGACCCCGGCGCCGCACGGCACATCGGCCACGATGGCACTCCCGCTCATCTGCCGGTCTCCTGAACCGAGGCGCCCCATGCGCACTCCGCGGCATCCCCACGAACCCGAAGGCCCGAAGCGGTCCGCCATGGACGCGGTGCGGCTGCGCCGGCTGAACCGCTGGCAGGCCGAGCTCCTGCGGGAGGACCTGGCGGATCTGTACGTGGAGTCCACCACCACCCCGCCGGGGGAGGAGTTCCGCGGCCGGCAGGAGTTCCTGCGCCGTCTCGCGGAGGGCGTGAAACTGCCGGGATTCGACATGCTGGTCGCCGAGGCCCGGTCCCTGACCGGCTGTGTCTTCGGATTCTCCGTTCCGCGTGACGGCTCCTGGTGGCAGGGGTTCGCCGGGCCGTTGCCACAGAACCTGGAGCAACTGACCGCGTCTGGACACGTCTTCGCGATCCTTGAGACCGTCGTCCATCCGCACCAGTACGCCCGCGGGCTCGCCCGCCGGCTCCAGGAGCGGCTGCTCGCCGACCACCAGGCTTCGCTCGGTGTCACCTTCGTGGAGCGGTCCGACCGTTCGACCCGTGCCGCCCTGGAGGCGTGGGGCTGGCAGGACGTGGGCCGGGTCCACCGCGCCCCGACCGTCCTGCGCGTACTGCTTCTGCCCCTCGGAGAGCGCACCACGGACCATCCGGACGGCCTCACCCACAACGACCGGACCCAACGGCCCGGATAGCGGCCCGCGAGCGGGCGCGACGCGTGCACAGGTGGAGGCGTCGAGAAGCCGTGGAGGAGAGCGTGGATCTGTCTGTGGATCTGTCTCCGGAGCAGGAGGCACGGCGGATCGCCGCGGTGCGCCGTTACGACATCCTGGACACGCCGCCCGACGGTGCCTTCGACCGGATCGCCGCGCTGGCCGCCCGCCTGTTCGACGCTCCGTCCGCCACGGTGACGATCGTGGACACCGACCGGGTCTGGTTCAAGGCCGCGTACGGTCTGACCGGGGTCACGCAGATCGGCCGGGACCCGGGGCTGTGCACCTCGGCGATCCTCACCGGCGGCCCTCTGGTCGTCCCCGACACCCTCGACGACCCGGTCGCCCGCGCCCACTGTCTGGTGACCGGTCCGACCCGGGTGCGCTTCTACGCCGCCGCCCCGATCACCACCGGCGACGGTCACCGCCTGGGCACCGTGGACGTCCTGGACACCAGGCCGCGCCGCATCACACCGGACCAGGCCACCGCCCTGACCGACCTGGCCGCGCTCGTGATGGACGAACTGGAGCTACGGCTGTCCGCGCTGCGCATGCTCCGTGTCGAACGGGAACTGGTGGAGGTCGAGCGCTCGGCACGGGAGCGCGCCGAGCGGGACCGGTCGGAGATCGCCGCGTACGCCGCCACCCTCCAGCGCACCCTGCTGCCCCCGGCACTGCCGGAGGTGCCGGGCCTGGAGGCCGCCTGCCACTACACCACCGCCTCGGTCCACGACGTCGGCGGCGACTTCTACGACGTCTTCCCGCTCGGCGCCGGGCGGTGGGCGTTCTTCCTCGGTGACGTCAGCGGACGGGGCGCACCGGCAGCCGCGCTCACCTCGCTGATCCGCTACACCCTGCGCTCCACCGCCCTGCTGGAGCGCGACCCGTGCGCCGTACTGCGGGCGCTCAACACCGCCCTGCTGTCGGCATCGTCCGACGGCAGCGGCTTCTGCACCCTGGTCTTCGGCACTCTCGCTCCCGAGCCCGCGGGCGGTTTCGCCCTCACTCTGGCCGGCGGCGGCCATCTCCCGGCCCACCATCTGCGCCCCGCCCGCCGCGACGGGCCCGACCGGGCTGTCGCCCGAACCGAGCCGGTGAGCCTCGCCGGAGGGATGCTCGTCGGCGCCCTGCACCACGCGGACTTCGTCTCCCGGGCCGTTCAACTCCTGCCCGGCGAGGCGCTCTTCCTCTACAGCAACGGACTCACCGAGGCCCGTACCGCCCAAGGCGCCCGGTTCGGCGAGAGCGGCCTGGCCGCCCACCTCACCCACCATGCCGCCACCAACCGGGCCGTCGGGGCCGCCGCGATCATCAGCGACCTGACCTCGCTGCTGGACACCTTCCCCGCGGGACCCGCCGACGACGTCGCGCTCCTCGCCCTCAGCGCGACCTCGGCAACACCCGCCACAGCACCCTCCGGAGCCTCGGGCACCGCGCACACCAGCCTGCCCTTTCCGCTCCCCGACAGCATGTGAGCAAGCTGACCGGGCGAAGAGCCGACAGCCCGTCCGCCGGGCGCGCGCCGTCATCTCCGGTCCGCCGTATGGAGGCGCCGAAGTGCCTGGCGCAGTTCCTGTCGTATTGGCTCCGGGAGCGGGTCGTCCTTCGTCGTGGCGACCAAGGCCGCGGCCACGTCCCGGAGCTTGATGTTGCAGCGCTGCGACATGTCCACCAGCAGATCCCAGGCCTTCTCACTGGTACAGGGCGCCAGGGCCATCACCATGCCGCACGCCTGGTCGATCACCGCACGGCTCACCAGCGCCTGTCCCAACTGCTCGTTCCTGGCGCGTAGTTCGACGACCTCGGCCAGTAGGGCCTCATCCCTTGCCGGAGTCGCAGCCGTCGACAGCGGGTGCTCTGTACGGGGCGTGGTCACCTGGTGCATGGCGCGTACCTCACAAAGCGGTCACCTTCCACAGACGGTCGGCGGCACGCCGGTTGCCGTTCGCCGGCCCTGCCGGACCGCTATGGCCGGACGTGGTGTCGGTCACCTGCGGTTCTCGCTGTCACGACGGACCTCGCGCCTCCACCGCGCCCAACGCCGACGGCGGTTCCAGAACCCCCGGTACTCCCCGGGATCGGAACTGCCGCCACGGTCCCAGCCCCCGCCCTCACCACGGCGGCCGTATTGGGCGGCGCCGAACACCAGCGCAACCGAGGCCGCGGCCACCCACCAGACGGGGTGTAGGAAACCGAAGCCGAAAAGGATCACGACGAGAACGAGAAGCAGGACGAACACGGCGGGCCTTCCGCGGAGCGGAGCAGGGCGTCACTGCCGGGGACCGGGGCCTGTTCGAACAGCATAGCCCTGTCCAGAGACTCCTGGTGGCGCCCCATCCCATAACCTCAGCCAGGTGCTCGCTCGGTCAACAACCCGACGTGAGGATCGGGCTGGACCAGGAAAGTCGCCACTCCGCGCGCCGTGCGCTCTGCTGCCCAGGCGTGGTCGAGGGCGGTGAAGTCATCGTCGACCCAAGCAACAGGCGTGTCGCCCAACCAGACATCGACGTGGTCTCGTTTCCAGAGATGGCCGTTGGGGTGGCTGGTCGTGATCTGCGGACGTGGGAGATCGACATAGGGCAGAGGCGGGAGACCGAGGAGCGGCCCGATCAGCGCGGTGGCGTCCTGGCGCCAGCTGGTACACCAGACCGGGGCGACCGGGCCGGTTCGGATCACGTGCACGAGCAGGGAGCCGTGTGCGGGGTTGAGCCAGTTGGTGACCAGGTCGTTGGCGCTGGGTCCGGCAGGAACGACATTGTGGCGGTCGTGGGTGGCCGGGGTGGTGCCATCGACGGTGGGGGAGGGTATGAGGACGCCGTCGACGTCGAGGAGCAAATAAGGCTGGCGCATGGGCTCTCCCTGTGGGTGGGGTAGGGGTCAGAGCTTGCGCGCGGTGATCAGCAGGGTGGTGGCCAGAGGCCGTGACGGGCGTCGTGGAACTCCTGTGCCGAGGTGAGCCAGAGGCCGGCGCGGTCGAGGTGTTTCTCCCAGCGGTTGGCGTCGAAGTCTCAGCGGGCGATGGGTAGTCGGGTGCGGTGGGGGAGGGTGAGGTAGTCCCGGCGGGGCCGGTCGTCGGTGGTGGGGCGAAGGCCGCCGCGCTGGAGGTGGGGGACGGAGAAGGCGAGGGTGCGCCCGGGTTTGAGGTGCTGGGCGATGGCCGGGAGCAGGAGTTCGGGGGCTACCAGGCCGATGGCGCCGCAGACGGAGTAGATGGCGTCGAAGTGTTCGTCGGAGGCTTGTAGGTAGTGCAGGGCCTGGCCTGCGACGAAGGTCAGGTTGTTGAGCCTGCCGTAGTGCGAGCGGGCTCGGAGGACCTGGAGGCCGACGAGGTCGACGCCGGTGGCGTCGGCGCCGTAGCGGGCGGCGAGGTGGGCGGCGTTGTGGCCGGGGCCGCAGCCGAGTTCCAGCAGCCGCTTGCGGCGCAGGTCCGTGCCGAAGATCTCGGCGCCGGGCCCACTGCCCGGCCGCGTGGTCCATTCCATCCGCGCGGGTACCGACAGAGGCTCGGCGAGGCTGGCCGCGGTGCGCTGGAGAGCGTGGAGGTACCAAGGGGATGCCGGGGCGAGCACGTCAGACCTCCAGGAGGTGGAGGACGTCGGTGAGATGGCGGCATACGGCCTTGATGTAGGCGGGGTCGGTGGCCGGGTCGTTGATCCAGCGGACGGACTGCTCCATGAACCACTCGACGGCCCACGCGCGATGCCAGCCCAAAGCCCAATTCTCGGCGGTCAGTCCACCGCGCCGGGTGAGGGCATCGGGGGTGCCGCCGGCGGTGACGTACTGCTCCAGGAAGACACGCAGGCGCAGGGGATCGGGGGTATCGAGGGTGCCGTGTCAGCTGGCGAGGTCGAGCAGGCCAGGGCCGGTGAAGGCACGGGCGAAGTCCAGCAGCCGCCAGTCGTGTTGACCGATGTGGAGGCTGGTGGGGTGGAACTCGGAGTGCACCCAGCCGAACGGAGCCCACGGTCGTACCGGCCGAGCGTGCCTCGGCCACCTGGGCGATCCGATCGAGCGCGTCTTCGACGTCGTCCGTCTCCTGCCAGCGCTCGGCCTTGCGGAGCAGTGCGAGGTGTTCCAAGGCCCGGTTCGGCACCGTGCGGAGGCGGGCCTGGTCAAGGACGGGCAGGGCGGGAGCCGTCCGCGTACCGTGCAGGACCACGGCCGCGGCGGTGCCGTCGAGGTCGTCGGCGTCGCGGACAGCGGGGTCGAGGTCCTCCATGAGCATGCCGAACCAGCCGTCCAGGACGGCGGAGGCGTGGAGCTGTGGGACGGGGACGCCGAACGTGTGCGCCAGACGGAGGGCCTGATCTTCGCTGTCGAAGGGCCGTTTCGCGTACTTGAGCGGTGGTGGCGTCGCCCGTGCACCCGAAGACATCCGCAACATCTTCCGCTGGCTGCCCGCCGGACCTGCCACCGACATCAGCGCCTGATCTGTAGCGTTCCACAGCCATAAGCCAGATGCTGCGACGTCCATACCCCGCTGGTTTCCTGTCAGGCCGTTGCGCCCTCACCTCTCCGCACGTCCCACATCCCGGAGACACTCCATGTCTGCCCGGGTCTCCAGGCGTGGGGCTCCATCACAAGGAGCCCAGCCGTGGCCACGCCATCGTCCGACGCATCACTTCCATTCGGCGGCGCCATCCATGTCCCGAACCCGGTTCAGCCGACGCAACCGCACCACGGCCAAGGTGGACGATTCGCCGCTCTGGAGCTCGGCGCTCATCCGCCGGCTGCCCGGGACCGGGCGGGGATCAGCCGCCGTCATGTGACGCGTCGGAGTCGGAGTCCGCGTGGGTGGGCCAGTTGTCCCGCCGTTCCCGCGCCACCGCCGCGCGACTGCCGATCCGTTCTCCGTGGGAGCCGACCCGTGCTCCGCTCAGAGGGAGGGCGGGCGCGGCGGGTGGGGCAGAGGTGATCAGTTCGGGGAGTTCCTGGTGTTCCGGGCGTTCGGGGAGCGCGGTGCGCGGGATGCTTCGGTGGATGGATTCGCCGTCGGTCTCCCGGCTCTGGTGCTCGAAGAAGCGGAGCATCTCCACCGGGAACGGCATGACCAGGGTGCTGTTCTTCTCCGCCGAGACGTCCACCACGGTCTGCAGCAGGCGCAGTTGGAGCGCGCCCGGAGTGTCGGCCATGGTCGCCGCGGCGTCACTCAGCCGCTGGGAGGCCTGGAACTCACCGTCGGCGGCGATGACCCGGGCACGGCGTTCACGTTCGGCCTCGGCCTGCTTGGACATGGAGCGCATCATCGACTGCGGAAGGGCGATGTCCTTGATCTCCACCCGCTCGATGCGCAGTCCCCAGGGTTCCTCGGTGGGGGCGTCCATCACCTTCTTGAGCTCCGCGTTGATGTGGTCGCGGTCGGAGAGCAGCGTGTCCAGATCCGCCCTGCCGATGACCGCGCGCAGCGAGGTCTGCGCGATCTGGGAGACGGCGCTGGGGTAATTACGGACGTTCACCAGGGCCTTGACCGGGTCGATGACCCGGAAGTAGACGACCGCGTCGACGGTGAGCGTCACGTTGTCGGCGGTGATGGACCCCTGCGGCGGGATGCTCAGCACCTCGGTCTGGACGGACACCTTCCGCATCCGGTCCCCGATCGGCCGGATGACACGCAGGCCGGGCCCGCGGATGTCCGGCAGCAGCCGCCCGAAGCGGAACACCACGCCCCTCTCGTACTGCTGGACGTTGCGCAGGCTCAGGGCGAGCAGCACCAGCCCGGCCACGGCGAACACCACCAGCACAGTGATCAGAACACCCATGGTTCTCACATTCCTTACGTCGATGTCGCCCCCGGACCCAAGCGGTCCGGGAAAAACCCGGCACGGGAGGACCCCGGCCGTTGTCCGTGGTGCGGCCGGGGTCCCGGGCTGCTGTTGAGGCTCTGCTACGTCGGCCCGGCTCGGCCGGGAGAACTCTGCGGTACGTCGCTCCGGCCGGCCCGGGTGATTCCGGTGGCGGCCAGAATCCGCTCGGCAGAGGCGTCGTTGTCGTCGCGTACGGCCATGACCATCGCGTCGTGCGCGGGGCCGATACCGGCCCCCGACGGGATCACGAGGAAGAGGAAGTGGTCCTGGTCGCCACGGGTGACGATCATGGTGTGGTCGCCCACGGCGGACCTGTCGATGCGGACCATGTGCCCGTCGACGAACAGATGACCTGGGGCACCGTCCCAGTCGCTCGCGTCGAGGCCCATGCGGGCGATGGGGCCCAGACGAGCCGTCAGCGCGGTGAGGACACTCGACAGTTGGCTCTTGAGGTCGCGTGTCCTCGGCCACCATGCTCCGTCGAACGTCCCCGTGCGCCTGGCGGTGGTCTCCATCCGCAGGACCGCGGTGCCGGGAAGCACCGGCTCACTGCCGGTGTCCGCCAGAAGCCTGAAGGGGTGCGTGGCAGAGAGCACGGCCACTCACATCCCCTCAGCCGGATGCCGTGTCAGCAGAGCGACTACCGGGATGCCGTGCACCGGAGCGGTGACCGCCGGGATCCGTGGACGTGAGGTCGGACCGCAGGCCTCATGGCCTCCTTCGGCGTCCCAGACGGCCCCCACCGCCCGGTCGGTCCCCGACACAGTGCGCAGCCGCGCCGCCGCCTCCATCAGCCGGCCCGTGGCCGACGTGCGCAGCGGGTCGCTCACGGCGGCCATCAGCCACACGGCCGAGACGGGAGTCGTCTGCGGGTCGAGCAGGGCAGTCGATGAGGCAAGTTCCGCCCCCGGACACCACGAGCGGCGCCACCGGGCACCGTCCAGCCGAGCCGCGGCCGAACCGGTGAGAGCCGGCGACATGTGGAGAGACGGAGAAGAGGGCCGGTCTTCGCATACCGGCGCGTACGAAACGGTCGCAGTCATGATGCGAACCCCGCTCCGGGCCGGTACCGGCCCGGCGTAATCAATCGCCGAAAACGACACAAGCATGGCGGCCGGTGCGCGAAATACCCTCGGTAACACCAGGATACTCCTCCGGGCCGCGGCACGGGCCTTACACGGTCGACCGGTCCGAGATGACCAGGGGATGAACAGATCCGACGGGTCGTTCCATGGACGCGATCCGTGCAAGTGTGGGGAGTGGACGGGCCATCGCCGAGCACCCTGATACCGATCAGCTGCCGCGGTCGGCCGTCTGTGACAGTGAGGAGCGCACCATGCGCGCGAACACGGCCGAGGCCGCGCTACCCGACACCCTTCAGAAGCTCACAGACCATCTGACGGCCTCCTACGCCGGCGTGCTGACGCCCGCGGTCGTACGGGAAGTGGTACAGGACTGCTACCAGCCGCTCAGCAACGCTCGTATCGCCAGCTACGTGCCGATCCTCGTCGAGCACAACAGCCGCGCCAGGCTACGGCAACTCGCCCGACCCTGATCCACTCGACATGACTCCTCCCCCTCGTGAACGAGGGGGCTTCTCGCTTTGCCGGTTGGCGTCGCGACGTCGCTGGCTCGACGAAGGCGTGTTCGTCGGCGGCGTCGACATCGAGGGAAGTCCGCTGGCACAGGAGGAGAGCCGATGAGCACGCGCATCAGCCGCACCGACCTCGCCCGCCGCATCGCGGCCGACATCCCCGAGGGATCGGTCGTGAACCTCGGTGTCGGCGCCCCCACCCTTGTGGCCAACTACCTGCCGGACGACACGGAGGTCGTCCTGCACAGCGAGAACGGGATGCTCGGCATGGGGCCCGCACCCGAGCCCGGCAGCGTCGACCAAGACCTGATCAACGCCGGCAAGCAGCCAGTGACCGCGCTGAAGGGGGCGGCCTACTTTCACCACGCCGACTCGTTCGCGATGATGCGCGGTGGCCACCTGGACGTGTGTGCTCGGCGCGTTCCAGGTGTCGGAGAACGGCGATCTCGCGAACTGGTCGACCGGCGAGCGCGGCGCGATTCCGGCCGTCGGCGGAGCGATGGATCTCGCGATCGGCGCGAAGTCGGTCTACGTGATGACCGACCTGCTCGTCTCCCACGACGCCGAACACCTGGCGCACGCCGAGTTCGCTCAGTGCGTCCACGATGACGCGGGCGACGGTACGGGCCACGTTGTTCCTCCAGGTCAGACGGATCGGCAGGTCAGACGGTGAAGTGGTCGGGATCGGCGGCCTTCCAGTCGGCGGCCCAGGAGTGCGGGGGCTCGGCGAGCAACTGCCCCGGCTCCAGCCACTCGTACAGCTCCTCGTAGGAGCACTCGGTATAGGGGTCGATACGCCGACGGAGCATGTGCGGGCGCAGCTCGGCGGGATCGGTCACGCCCATGGACGCCATGATCTGCAGGGCGCTGGCCACGGTCGCCTCTTGGAACCGCTGGACGCGCGGGGTCTTGTCGCGCACGTCGAGGGCGCGGGCGCGCCGTGGGTCCTGTGTCGTCACGCCGGTGGGGCAGGTGTTGGTGTGGCAGCGCTGGGCCTGGATGCAGCCGACGGCGAACATCATGGCCCGTGCCGCGTTGCCGTAGTCGGCACCCTGCACCAGGCGCTTGACCAGATCGGTACCCGTGGCGATCTTCCCGCTCGCCCCGATGCGGACGCGGTCGCGCAGCCCGGTGCCGACGAGGGCGTTGTGCACGACGTGCAGGCCCTCGGTCAGGGGGGTGCCGACGTGGTCGGCGAACTCCAGGGGCGCCGCGCCGGTACCGCCCTCGCCTCCGTCGACGATGATGAAGTCGGGGGCCGTGCCCTCGGCGAGCATGGCCTTGCACACGGCGAGGAACTGCCGGCGCGAGCCCACGCACAGCTTGAATCCGGTCGGTTTGCCGCCGGACAGCTCCCGCATCCGGGCGATGAACCGCACGAGTTCGCGCGGGGTGGAGAACACCTTGTGGTACGGCGGCGAGATCACCGTCCGCCCCTCGGGAACGTCCCGTACCCGCGCGATCTCGGCATTGACCTTCGCACCCGGCAGGACCCCGCCGATGCCCGGCTTGGCCCCCTGCGACAGCTTCAGCGACACACACTTCACGTGATCGTGGGCCGCCTTGTCGGCGAACTCGCCGGGATCGAAGTCACCGTCCCGGGTGCGGCAGCCGAAGTACCCGGTGCCGATCTCCCATACCAGGTCCCCACCGGGACGTAGGTGGTATTCCGACAGACCGCCCTCACCGGTGTCATGGGCGAAACCCCCGGCCGCGGCGCCCCCGTTGAGCGCGAGGATCGCATTGGCCGACAGCGAGCCGAAGCTCATCGCCGACACGTTCAGCAGTGCCATGTCGTACGGGCGGCTGCAGTCCGGCCCGCCGATCCGCACCCGCGGCGGCGTCTTCGGCACCGGGCAGGGAGCCATCGACGGCACCAGGTACTCGTAACCGGGCTGATAGACGTCCCGCTCGGTGCCGTAGGGCTGCTCGGCGTCGGTGCCCTTGGCCCGCTCGTAGACGATGCTGCGCACGTCCCGGTCGAAGGGCCGACCGTCGTAGTTCCGCTCGATGAAGTACTGCTGGAGTTCCGGGCGGATCCGCTCCATGAGGAAGCGGGCATGCCCGAGAACGGGATAGTTCCGCAACACGGAATGCCGCCTCTGCAGCAGGTCCGCCACGCCCAGCAGCCCCAGCAGACAGAGCGGCACGGCGACCAGGCACCACCAGTGCGAGAGACCGACCGCGGCGACGGCCGCCGCGACGCCGCCGGCCAGGAACAGAGCCACGATTACCGCACGTATCACCCCACGCTCATTGCCCTGGATCGGCGTGCCAGTCCTGGGATTCCGTCAAGAAAACGGCAAGTCGCGGGAGGGGTGGGGAGGAATACCCGTGCTACGGACCCTGTTGCTCGCCATTGTTGATCAACAAGGAGCAGATCCCATGCCTGCGATCCTTCAACCCCGCGCGCTACGTACCGGCCACCCGGTGGTCGTCACCGCTCCCTCGAGTCGGGGGAGGAGCCACTGCTGGCCCGCGGTGTGGCGATCCTCGAGCGGATGGGTTTCCGGGTGCGGGTCAGCCCCATGGTCGACCCGGCGCGGCATCGCTGGTGGGCGTCGGGCACGCCGGCGGAGCAGGCCGGCGAACTCAATGCCCTGCTCAGGGATCCGGAAGTGCGGGCCGTGATCACGCACACCGGTGGTCAGGCCACCATCGGCTACCTCGACCTGATCGACCTGGACGCGACCCGGGCCGATCCGAAACCGATCATCGGCTACAGCGACATCTCGGTGCTGCGCATAGTGCTGTACGCCAAGACCGGCTTCGTCGGCTTCCACGCCGACATCGTCACCCACGGGTTCGGCAGCGACTGGTACACGCTGGGCGAAGAGGGCCTGGAGATGCCCGAAGCGGGAGGCCGAACCGCCGTTATGAAGTGATCCGGAGGGTCTGCGGGTGGAGTTCGTCGAGCGGTCCGGCTCACACCCCGTTTCGCATCCCGACGCCTTCGCTGCCACTGCCATGCAGACCTTCACTCACCTGGCGCTTCAAGTCCCGGATCTCGATGGCGCGTTCGCCCGTCTGACGCAGAACTGCGGTGCTGATGTGGTGTCGCCTCCGGCGCCCGGCGCTAGTGAAGCCATGCGGTACGCGTACGTCGCCGACCCGGAGGCCAATCTGCTGGAGTTGATCGAGGCGGCATGAGCAGGGCCGGCCCGGGCCTCGCTCCACGGGGGTCATGCGGAGGGGGGAGGCATGTGGGCGTCGAGTGCCGCGGCGCGGAGAACGGTCGCCACGCGTGTCATGGCCGGGGAAGGCGGGGCGGGAAGGCGGGCCAGGAGCAGGCGCCGCTGTTCTTGCGGGCCGCCGCGGACGGGGAGGACACACACCCCGGGTGGTACGGCGGAGACGAGCGAGGCGGGGAGGGTGGTCAGTCCGCATCCTGCGGCGACGAGACGGAGTTTGGCCAGCCAGTCGCGGGCGGTGTGGGCGATCTCGGGGCGCTCGTCCAGGCCCGGCCACACGCCCATCAGGCGGTCCTCTCCTGATGAGGACCCGGCGATCCAGCGCTGCCCCCGTAGATCGGCCACGTCGACGTATTCGCCGCGGGCCAGGGGATGGGCGGCGGGCAGTGCGAGACACAGTGGGCGTTCGGTGAGTGTCTGCAGTGCCAGCGGGGGCGACTCGGTGTCCGGCGCCCGGAAGGGCGGTGCCGAGGCGAGCAGGGCCAGATCCAGGCTTCCCGCCCGCAGTGCGCGCACCAGGGCCGGGGTGCCGCCTTCGCGGCCGACGACTTCGAGTCCCGGGTCGCTCTCGCGCAGTGCGCAAAGGGCTCGGGGCAGGAGTACGGCGCCTGCGCTGGGCACCCACCCCAGTCGGACCGTTCCGGTCTGTTCCGGCAGGCCGGACAGGTCCCTGGCGGTCGCGGCGATCTCGTCCAGCACGACCGTGGCCCGGCGCATGACGACCTGGCCCGCCGGGGTGAGCCGGGCTCCGTCGCGCCGCCGTTCCAGCAGTTCGGTGCCTGCCGCTCGTTCGATGGCGGCGATCTGCCGGGACACCGCGGACTGGGTGTAGCCGAGCGAGGCCGCGGCCGCGGTGAAGGTTCCCTGCTCGGCCACGGCGCGCAGGACGCGCAGTGCGGTCAGTGACACATCAGTGAAGTCCATGATGTTTACGCATACTAGCTGTGCCGAACTTTCGTTGGACGCATGGACCGGCGGTTTCTAGCGTGGACGCATGACCACTTCACGCATCGCCCTCGTCACGGGCGCCAACCAGGGGCTCGGCCGGGCTTTCGCCGAAGGGCTGGCGGCGCGCATGGATCCGCAGGATCTGGTTCTGCTCACCGGCCGCAGTCCGCAGCGCGTGGGGGACGCCGCCCGGGAAGTCACCGAGCTGTCCGCCACCCGCGCCCGTGTCGAGGGCCGGGTCCTGGACGTCACGGACACCGACGCCATCGCACGTCTCGCCGAGGAATTGCGGGCCCAGCACGGCGGGGTGGACGTCGTCATCTCCAACGCGGTCGCCCGTCTGCTGCCCGAGGAGTCACAGGCCGAGCGGGCCGACGAGTTCATCGACGTCTCCAACACCGCCACGCACGCGATCCTGCGCACCTTCGGTCCCGTGCTGCGCCCCGGTGGACGGCTGCTCGTGGTGGCCAGCAGCCTGGGCACGCTCGGGCACCTCGACGCCCGGCTGCACCACTTGTTCGACGGGGCGAGCCTGGACCAGGTCGAGTACGCGGTGGAGTCGTGGCGCAGTGCCATCCACCACAACACCGCGCAGGAGGCAGGCTGGCCGCGGTGGCTGAATGTGCCTTCGAAGGTGGCCCAGGTCGCCGCCGTGCGGGCCGTCGCTGCCGAACGCCGTGCCCGGGACCTCTCCGACGGCACGCTCGTGGCGGCCGTGTGCCCCGGCATGGTCGACACGGCGACCTCGCGCCCGTGGTTCAGCGACTACAGCCAGGCCCAGTCTCCCGCCCGGGCCGCCGAGGCCGTCCTCGATCTGGTCTTCGCCGAGCATGTCGATCCCGCGCTGTACGGCGAGTTGGTGCGCTTCGGCAAGGTCCTGCCCTGGCACGACGGCACGCCTCCCATGGAGCAGGACGGAATGCTCGTCCCCTGACCGCACCAGCCGCCGTCCGCCCGCAGCGCCCGTGGGCGCTTGACGAACGAGCCTTTCAGCAAGGAGTGCTCCCATGAGTGCCATCACCACACCGTTCGACTTCGCCAGCACCGCCGGTGAGGTCGTGTCAGGAATCGATCTCGCCGGCCGCCGTGCGGTGGTCACCGGCGCTTCCTCGGGCATCGGGGCGGAGACGGCCCGCGCCCTGGCGGCCACCGGTGCCACCGTCACCCTGGCCGTCCGGGACGTGACGGCGGGCGAACGCGTCGCCAAGGACATCACTCAGTCCACCGGCAACCAGGATGTGCGGGCCGTGCACCTCGACCTGACCGATCCCGCGTCCATCACGGCCTTCACCGCCGCCTGGCGGGGGCCGCTGCACATCCTGGTGAACAACGCGGGCGTCATGGCCTGCCCCGAGCAGTACACAAAGCAGGGCTGGGAGTGGCAGTTCGCCACCAACCACCTGGGGCATTTCGCCCTCGCCGCCGGCCTGCACGACGCGCTGGCCGCCGACGGCAACGCCCGTATCGTGGTGGTGAGTTCCACCGGCCACCAGCAGTCGCCGATCGTGTGGGACGACGTCAACTTCGCCTTCCGCCCCTACGACCCGTGGCTCGCCTACGGCCAGTCCAAGACCGCCAACGTCCTGTTCGCGGTGGAGGCGACCCGCCGCTGGGCCGACGACAACATCACCGCCAACGCCCTGATGCCCGGCGCCATCTACACCAACCTGCAACGGCACACCGGCGGCCGGGGCAGCGGCCGGGTCCCCGCCGAGCTGATCAAGACCGTCGAACAGGGCGCCGCCACATCGACGCTCCTCGCCACCTCGCCGCTGCTGGAAGGCGTCGGCGGCCGCTACTTCGTGGACTGCAACGAGACCGAGACCGTCGACCGCCGCTCCGGCACCCTGCACGGCGTCGCCCGCTACGCGCTCGACCCGGAGGGCGCGCGGCGCCTGTGGGACCTGTCGCAGGCCCTCCTCGCCGACGCCGCGTGACGCCCTCGCAACCCGGCTAGGGCGCGTATCGAGTCGTGATCAATCTGCGGGATTCACCGTCGCGCCGTCGCTTGATCGGCCAGCCTGTCCAACTCAGTGACCGGCTGGCGGGCGCGACGCACATCGCAAACGTCTGTGCGGCTGCCGACGCGGCTGGGGCACCCGAGTTGATCGGATCAGTCCTCCTCCGCGAACTCGGCGGCGTCGGGAAAGACGCGCGTGCTGATGTGTCCTGAGAGCCAGCCGACCAGGAACTCGACCGCGCCCACGGGATGCGCGTCGTAGTACCAGCCCCGCGGATTCCAGCAGACAACCGTCCACTCGTCCGGCTGCCCGTCAGTGAGCCAGCACACGCGGTCCCCGTTGTCGGTTCCCGCCCACGGCAGGAGTCCGCCCGGCTCCGGGTAGAAGGGGTACGGACAGGCGTCGGGCTTGCTGTCCCGGAAGTCGCGTTCCTGGCCCAGCAGCCGTTTTGCCGGGCCGACCAACAGGTCGCGCCCGCCAAAGGGCGTAAGTGGCGTCAAGAACTCGGCGAAGTGGTATGCCCCGTAGGCTCCGACCAGCTTGCTTGAAGTCAGAGGGTACTTCCACGCCGAGTGCTGCCTCCACCTCGTCCCAGTCTCCGTTTGCCCACAGTGGTTGCGGCGGCGGAGGGATGAGGCGAGTGAGGTCGTCGAACGCGGTCATGGGGTTGAGCTTAGGGGTGGTCGTCGTGACTGAAGCTGCCGCCCTTGCCGAGAACGCCAGTCGTGATCGATCTGCGGGTTTCGCGCTCGCGATGGATCACGGATCGTTCCGCGTGACGCGAGTTCAACTGACTGTTCCTGAGTGGGAGTACATCGAGCCGCACCTGCCGAGGCGGTGAACTCTTCCGGTGAGAACACGTTGTCCAGGCTCAGCATGGCCACCGTGTGGAGGACATCGCCCTCCAGGGCACCACCGGCGACCTTCCCCGTCGGAGACTCGGGCAGCACCTGGTCAGGATGGTCGGCCTCCCACGCGGCGATGCCGCGCACCAGCCGGTCGTAGGCGTCATCGTCCAGGGACGACGTCCCGCCCGTGTAGTAGGCGGCCGACGCCTTCACCGCGTCCTCGACTGCCTGCGCGTATGCGGCGGAATCCGTGATCACAGCTGCTGGTGTTGTCATGCCCGTCATCCTGCACACCGGCACTGACAATGCCCGACGCCGCAGAACGCAACAACGGCCGCGAGGAGGGGGCGAAGGCCATACCGCGCCCAGCCGCACCTTTCAGTCCGGCCATGCGCGCACAGCGCCCTGGGGTGACCCCACCGATGAGGTAGCGCGGCGCGTATACCATGCGGGATACTGCGGGTATGGCTGAAACCACTGAGCCTTTTTCCAACCTCGCATGGTGAGAGCGGGCGTGGTGGCTGGGCGGAACTCGGTGGACATCGCAGCGTGCGTTGACCAGGATGACGGCCGTGGCAGAGCCCAGCGGCATCCACGTAGCCGACTATGACCCGAGCTGGCCCCGGCAGGCCGCTATCGCCATCGATGCTCTACGGGCAGCGGCACCTGGGCTGTTCGTAAGGATTGAGCACATCGGGTCGACCGCTGTCCCCGGACTGGCGGCCAAGCCCGTCATCGACCTGATGGCCGCCGTCCACGATCTCACACACGCCGCACCTCACCAGGCGGCGCTCACCGGCCTCGGCTTCCACCCACACGACAACGGGATGAATGACCGGCTGCTGTACGTCCGCGCAGATAACGCGGTCCGCAGCCATATCCTGCACGTGGTGACCCTGGAGAGTTGGCCTACCCGGAACCAGAGGATCTTCCGGGACTATCTGCGCGCCCACCCCGCGGACGCGATCCGATACGCACAGCTCAATGGGCAATCGTCGCTGCTGGTACGGGACCGGGTCAGTATGCACGAGCCAAAACGGCGCTGGTCCAGGAACTTACCGACCGTGCTCGCGCTCAACTCGGCCTGCCTTCGGTACCCGTGTGGGAGAAGCAGTGAGTCTCCGCCAAGGTGTCGAGCGGGGACACGCGTATCTGGGTGGATGCGGGCAGCGGGACGCTCGGCCCGCTCCAGTGTCATGTGCGGCTTCATCGAAGCTGGAAGCATGATCATCCCTGATGTCTCCGTCTCGCCACGCTTCCTCACCCAGGACGACCGCATCGCCATCGCCGACGGCCCGCGTACCGGGAAGCCGCCCGCGAGACACAGGTACTCGACGCCGTCCAGCAGCCCGTACACCAGCCCCACGAACCGGTCGTCCCCGCGTACGCGCCGGCCGTCGTCCTATGCTGGCGGGGAGATCACGATGGGCTGTGTGGTGGCCATGGCTCCAGCGTGCGGCGCAGAGGGCCCGCGCGCATGTGGGGCAGTGTGGGTGTTTGTAGACTGATGTGGGATCGCAATGACGGCGTCAGGAAACGATGCTCTGACCTGTCGGGTCCTTGTCTTTCTTACGCTGGTGGCCACGCCCCTGTCTCAATGCGTGGCCATTTCCTCGCTTCGGTTCAGGGTGTCCTGGCACGCCCCCGCTGGCGAAGACCTTCCCTATGAGTCCGCCCTCGGTTCGAGCGCTACGGAGCGACAACGACCTCCGCAAATGCGGAGCGCAGCGCAGGGGGAGGCGTCTGGTCGGTGACGAGGACATCGATGACCGACAGGTCGCCGAGGGCCATCGCCTTCTTACGGTCGAACTTGGTGTGGTCGGCAGCGACAACGACCCGGTCCGCGAGATCGAGAAGTGTGCGGCGCACCTCGACCTCGGCGGGGTCGAAGTAGGTGATCCCGCGGTCGACGGACAGTCCGCCGCAGCCGAGGATCATCAGGTCCAGATGGATCTGCGGCCTTTCCTGAGCGGCCGTGGAGGCGACCAGGCTCAGTTCGGGTGTCATGAGTCCGCCCAGGACGAGGACCCGGCTCCTCGTGTCGCGCAGTGCGAACGCCGCGTGGATCGAGTTGGTGATCACGGTCAGATCGTCCCGGACGGCGAGTTCCGCGGCTACGGCGGTACAGGTGGTGCCGGTGTCGACGCCCACCGAGGCACCCGGCTTGACCAGGTCCGCCACGGCCCGCGCGATTCTCGACTTCTCCGACGTCATCGTCGAGGACCGGGACCCGTAGGCGGGTGCCCGGCGTGGCACCGCGCCGCCATGGACCCGGTCCAGCAGCCCTGCCTGATCGAGCTCGGCCAGGTCGCGGCGGATCGTCATGCCGGACACGCCGAAGCGCTCCGCGAGCGTGTTGACCTCGACCTGCCGGGATTCCTGCAAGGCACTGAGGATGGCTCGCTGTCGGGAGTTGCGCACGGGTTCCATCTCGTCTTGAGCCACGCTCATCACGCTATCCGGCCGCCTGCCCTGGGGTTCAACCAGGGGTGACCCGTTACTGCCACCCCGTCGGTGCGGTGTTCATGTAAACATTACAGCGACTCGTTCGAGCTGCCGGGACGCCTGCTCACGCGGGTGGTTCGGCTCGATACGGAAACCTTCAGTGGCGAGAAGCCATTGACCCGCCCTCTTCCTGCGGCTACCTTCCGAGTCACCCAATGTTCATTCGAACATCGTCGTTCGGAGGTCCCCATGGCTGTGCCCATCAAAGCCGGCATTGAGAAGGTGCCTGGTGGGCTGATGCTCGTCCCGATGCTCGTCGGAGCCGTGGTGCACACGGCGGCGCCGGGCTCCGGAGAGTTCTTCGGCTCCTTCACCGGAGCCCTGTACACGGGCCTGCCCGCGATCCTGGCCGTCTTCTACGTGTGTCTGGGCGCGACCCTGGACGTGAAGGCGACGCCCTACATCGCAAAGAAGGGCGGTGTGCTGCTGGGGACCAAGGTCGTGTTCGCGTTGGTCGTCGGTATCGTTCTGGGGAAGTTGCTCGGCGAATCGCCGGTCAGCGGCGGGGCCTTCGCGGGGTTGTCGACGCTGGCAGTCGTGGCGGCGCTGAACGACACCAACGGTGGCCTCTACATGTCGCTGATGGCCCAGTTCGGACGCAAGCGCGACGTCGGCGCCTACAGCGTCATGAGCCTGGAGTCCGGGCCCTTCCTCACCATGGTCACGCTCGGCGCCGCCGGGCTTTCCGCCTTTCCCTGGCAGACCCTGGTCGGGGCGATCCTGCCCTTGGTGCTCGGGATGCTCCTGGGCAATCTCGATCCCGAGATGCGGCGGTTCCTGGCCCCTGCCGTGCCGGCGATCGTGCCGTTCCTCGGGCTGTCACTGGGGCTGACGCTCAACCTGACCGCTGTCTGGAAGGCCGGGCTGCTGGGGATCGGGCTGGGGCTGTTCGTGGTGCTGGTCGGCGGGGCGGTTCTGCTGCTGGCCGACAAGGCGAGTGGTGGCGACGGCATCGCGGGCCTGGCAGCGGCGACCACCGCCGGCAACGCGGCCGTAGTCCCCTCAATCGTGGCGGCAGCCAATCCCGTCTACGCGCCGGCCGCCGAGTACGCGACCGTGCTCGTGGCCTCGTCGGTGGTGGTGACGTCGATCCTGTGTCCCCTGATCACCGTCTTCTGGGCACGCCGGATCCTGAAGCAGCCCTCGGCCGCCGACGGACTCGGCGATGCGACAGCCGACGGCGACGGGCCGTCCTCCGCCCCGCACCACGTGCCCGGCGGGAGCAGAGAAGCTGCCGCACAGCACGACGGCACCTGAGACGAACGACCCCCACACCACCGTCGTCGAGAAACGGAGAGCACATGCGTGACCAGCGGGCCGTGCGCTGCACCTACTACCTGGAATCGGAGAGCGATCCGGAACAGGCTGCCGCGGCGATGGCCGGGGAGCAGTCCAGTGGCACCTTCGTCGCTGTGCCCGGCGAGTCCCCCCGCATCCGAGAACGGCATGCAGCGCAGGTCGTCAGCGTGCGGGACCTGGGCACGCGCACCCCGTCGCTGCCGTCGCGGTCCCGCCCCGAGACGGTGCGGGCCGCTGTTGTGGTGGTCGAGTTCCCGATGGAGAACATCGGGACCGACCTGGCGACCCTGCAGACCACGATCGCAGGCAACCTCTTCGAGCTGGGTGAGCTGTTCGCCTGCCGCCTGCAGGACATCGAGCTGCCGGAGGAGCTCGTTGCCGCTCACCCGGGCCCCGCGTTCGGCATCCCCGGCACCCGCAGGCTGATGGGAGGTGCCGAGGGCGTCATGATCGGCACCATCATCAAACCGAACGTCGGTCTGGACGAGAGCGAGTTCCGCCTGGCCGTACGGGAGCTGGCCAGGGCGTCGGTCGACCTGATCAAGGACGACGAGCTGATGACCGATCCGTCGTACCTCCCGCTGGAGCGCCGGGTCGCTGTGGCCAACGAAGAGATCCGGGAGGCCGAGCAGATCACCGGCCACCCCGTCATGTACGCCTTCAACATCACGGGGGACCTCGCCGGGCTCCGCCGGCGACACGACATGGTGGTCGGGGCGGGCGGCCGGTGCGTGATGCTCAACGTCCCCGTCATGGGACTGCCCGCACTGGCCTGGCTGCGGGAGTTCTCCGAAGTCCCCGTGCACGGACACCGCGCCGGTCTGGCCGCATCGATGCGCTCACCGGCGCTGGGGATGTCGTACCGGGTGTGGCAGCAGCTGGCCCGCCTGGCGGGAGCAGACCATCTGCATGTCAGCGGTCTCGGCAGCAAGTTCTACGAGACCGACGAGGAGGTCGCGGCCCACGTCCGCAGCCTGCTCGAACCCCTGGGCAAGACCCTGAGTCCGGTACCGACCCTGTCGTCCGGCCAGAACGTCACCACCCCGGCGCCGACCTTCACCGCGGTCGGCTCGACCGACCTTCTGATGCTCGCGGGCGGCGGCGTGGCCGCGCATCCCGACGGACCGGCGGCCGGCGTGCGCAGTCTCCGGGCCGCCTGGGCGGCTGCCGTCGACGGTGTTCCCCTGGAGGTGGCGGCACACGCGGCGGCCGATGCAGGCGACCCGGCGCTGCTGCACGCCGGGCGCACGTTCGGAGGTGTGGCCTGACATGACGTACGTCAGTTTCGTGGCCGACGACCTGACCGGTGCCAGCGATGTCCTCGCACAGGCCCACCGGCACGGTCTCGACGCCGTGCTCGTCATCGGGGACGGAAACCGGCCGCTCCCCACCGACTGCGATGTCGTCGGGATCGCCGGACCATCGCGTTCGCTCGGCGGAGCCGCCTTCGACGAGCTGGTGCGCGCACAGCTGGAACGCATCGCCACTGCCGATGCGCAGGTGCTTATCTACAAGGTCTGCTCCACCTTCGACAGCGCCCCCGCACGCGGCAGCATCGGCAGAGGCATCGAGCTGCTGCACGAGCGCTTCCCCCGCCACGGCCCGGTCGCGGTCGCACCGGCACAGCCGGGATTCGGCCGGTACACCGCCTTCAGCAACCACTTCGCCGGCTATTCCGGGGACGCCTACCGCCTTGACCGGCATCCCGTCATGGCGCAGCATCCGTCGACCCCGATGCACGAGGCTGACCTGCGGCAGGTGATCGCCGAGCAGCTGCGTACCGGCGAGGTCCCCGGAGCCATCCACCTCCCCGCCTACGCCGATGGGTCCTTCGGCGAGCAGTGGACGAGGCTCCGCCGGTCCGGCCGGGCCGCCGTCGTCGTGGACGCCGTGGAGGACGGTCACCTCGACACCCTCGCGCTGGCACTGCGAGAGGACGACACCCGGCAGGGCCCGGCGATCGTGGTCGGCTCCGGCGGTGTCATGGCCGCCCTCGCCCGCACCGCCAACAAGCGGTCCGACGTGGCCGATCACGACGCCCAGCCCGCCTCCGGGCCGGTGCTGGCCGTCAGCGCGTCGGCCTCCAGCACGACGGACGCACAGATCGCCGACGCCGTCGGGCACGGCTGGGCAGAGCTGGCCGTGCCCACGCAGTTGCTCAACGGACAGGACCCCTCTCTGCTGGACGATCTGGAAGACCGCTCGGCCGCCATGCTCGCGGCCGGACGGAACGTCATCGTGCACACCACGCGCGGCACCCAGGACCCCCGCTACGCCGCAGCCGGTCCTCTCGACGCCGCCCATGTGGGCGGACTCCTGGGCACCCTGGCCGGGAACATGGCCGTCAAGGGCCTCACCCGGGACGTCGCCGTACTCGGCGGCGACACCTCCAGCCACGCACTGCTGACCATGGGGGTGAGCGAGCTGCGCGTCGCCACCCAGTTCGTCACGGCCGCCCCCGTCTGCCGCACCGACAGCGAAGCCGCCGTGGCCGGCTGCCGGCTGCTGCTCAAGGGCGGACAGGTCGGTCCGGTCGATGTCCTCGAACGCTTCGCGCAGCCGCATCCCGCCGACTGACCACCGTCCGTCCGGGCCACCAGTCATCCCGCCACGTACGAGACACGAAGGAGTGTGCATTCATGAGGGCAGTCGTCAAAGCAGTCGCGGACAGGGGAGTCGAGTACGTCGCCGATGCGCCCGAGCCGAAGGCCGGCGACGGCGCGGTCGTAGTGGAGATCGCGGCGGCCTCGTTGTGCGGCACCGACCGCGAATGCTACGAGTGGTCGCCGGCGGCCCGGGCGTTCAACCTGGGGCTGCCCGTCGTACTCGGTCATGAAGCGGCGGGCACCGTCGTCGAGGTGGGCGCCGGTGTGGAGAACCTGCGCGTCGGTGACCGCGTCGCTCTGGAAAGCCACCTGGCGTGCGGCCAGTGCTTCGCATGCCGGACCGGGGACGCACACACCTGCGAGCGCACGCAGATCCTGGGCATGCACTTCGACGGGGTCTTCGCCGAACGCGTCGCCGTGCCCCACCGCATCTGTGTCCCCCTTCCCGACAGCGTGCCCTTGGAGACCGGCGCACTGCTGGAATCGGCCGGCGTCGCGGTACACGCCATTCAGCGAGCCGGCTACTCGGTAGCCGGCCGAGGCGTTCTGGTCAGCGGCGCCGGGCCGGTGGGCATGGTCGTCGCGCGACTGGCATCCCTCATGGGCGCCGCCTACGTGATCGTGATCGAGCCGAATCCGTTCCGCCGCGCCGAAGCCGAACAGCTCGGAGTGATCACGATGGAGCCCGGAGAGGGGGTCGCCGAGCGCAGCCGCGAACTCAGCGGCCACCGCGGCGGGGCCGATGTCGCCTTCGAATGCTCGGGAGCGGCCGCCGCACTCCCGTCCCTCTTCGACGCCGTGCGCCGAGAAGGAACGGTCGTGACCGTGGGACACCCGGGCCGACCAGTGCCGATCGACGTTGCTGCCCAGATCAACAAGCGGGGCATCACACTGCGGGGCATCTTCGGCCGCCGCCTGTGGGAAACCTGGGAGCAGACGCTGCTCCTGCTGAACTCCGGGCGCCTGGACCTGGACTGGCTCATCACGCACCGACTGCAACTCAGCCAGGTCGACCAGGCGATCGATCTGCTCACCGGCGACGCCTGCAAGGTGCTGTTGGTACCAGGGCTGGGCTGACGCTCTGGGCTGCCTGTGAATCCGGGTAGAGACCTCCTTTGGGTAACTGTCCCGCAGTCGGTGAAAGCGGTGGATGACCCGGCTGATCGAGGAGTTGGTGATCCACGTTTGGGCCGAAGGACCGCAGCTGACCGGCGCAGGTGGGGACAGCGCTCGAATTCCTCGAACGACAGTGAGCGTGGAGTGCCGTTGACGCCCGGGCCGAGGAGGCTGCCTCAGAGCCGTGATGCCTCTGGCCGAGCGGCTCGGGCGGCCCGGTCGGGGTTGCTGACCCGCTTGCTTCCTGAAAGTTGGGCGATGGCCAGGCCGGTGTCCGGGCCGCCATACGCGATGTGTGTTTCCGGCTGGCGAAGCCCCCGGCGACTGTGCGAGGGCCGGAGCCGTCCTCCTCGGTGCACCTCAGCGCATGAAGGTGAGGGTGTTCTCAATGCCCTCCTCGAGGACCTCGTCGGCGAACTTCCGGCCGGAGAGGGCGCGGGACAGCTGCAACGTCTCCACCAACATGGTGTAGGGCCCGGTGGCCTTCCCACGAGCGGACGGGGAGTCCTCAGGTGACGGGCGGGCGGCGATCTCGTCCAAAATGTCCCGCGCGCCGGTGTAGGCCTGCTTGGTCTGGCCCGCGCAGCGGTCGATCTCGTCGAACAGCGCGGCGGAGGGCCATCCGGTGCCCGGGTGGTCCCGGTGCGCAGGCGACAGGTGCTCGCGGACGAGGTCCTCGAGTACAGCGCGGCCGGGCCGCAGCGTGCCGTAGCTCGCGACCTGCGTGCGCACGTGGTCGGCCATGACGTGGGCGACGAGGTCGTCCGTGGAGGCGAAGTGCGCGTAGAAGGCTCCGTTGGTGAGCCCGGCGTCCGACATCAGCGTGGAGATGCCCGAGCCGTCTATGCCGTCCTGCTTGAACCGTATCGTCGCTGAGGTTCCGCACGGTCTGCGGCCTGGGAGCGAGCGCACCGGTCAGGCTGGGCGGCGACGGCCCTCAGCGTCGCCGCCCAGTCAGCCAAGGGTCTGCGCCGCCGTTGCGAGCAACTCCGCGGATGTCCCTGGCAGGCGGGGCGGTGGCGAAGCTCGCGCAGTTCCGGGGGAGCCCGGAACTGCCACTCGGCCCCCTGGCACGGAGCTGAGGGCCGCCGCCGGAGACAGCCCACAGCGCCATCCATGGAGGTCAGGTCCGCGCAGAGACCCCAGTGTGGGCAGCGCGCAGCGAGACCTTGTCGATCTTGCCGACCGCGTTCTTCGCTATGGCTTCCACCACGAAGAACGCGGTCGGGCGCTTGAAGCCGGTGAGGCTGCGTGCGCAGAGGGACTGCAGTGCCGAGGGATCGACAGTCGAACCCGGTCGGGGCTGGACGTAGGCGACGACGACTTCTCCCCATTTGTCGTCGGGGACGCCGATCACGGCGGCCTCGAGCACCGACGGGTCACCGACGAGGACGTCCTCGATCTCCTTGGGGTAGATGTTCTCCCCGCCACGGATGATCATGTCTTTCGAACGTCCGACCAGGGTCAGGTATCCGTCGGCGTCGAGTCGGCCCACGTCGCCGGTGTGGAGCCAGCGGTCGACGATGACCTTGGCTGTCTCCTCCGGGCGACCGAGATAGCCCCGCATGACGTTGGGGCCCCGCACGACAACCTCTCCCTCCACGCCCGTCGGCACCTCGCTGCGGTCGGCGTCGACGATCCGGATCTCCTGGCCGGGGAAGGGCAGTCCCACGGTTCCGGCGCGTCGAGGGCCTGCGACAGGATTGATGGTGGAGCCGCAGGTTCCCTCGGACAGCCCGTACCCCTCGACGAGCGGAAACCCGTAACGCGCCTCGAACCGGGTCAGCAGCTCGGCGGAGGCGGGTGCAGCGCCGCAGACTCCGAAGCGCAGGGACGAAGTGTCGGGGCGGACCGTGTCCGGGAGCGCCGCGAGCATGCTGTAGATCGTCGGCACGGCGCTGAAGAAGGTGGGGCGCTCGCGCTCGACGACGTCGAAGAAGGTCTCGGGATGGAACCGGTCGGCGATGGTGACGCTCGCGTCCGCCAGCAACGGGATGAGGGTGCTGACCACGATGCCGTTGACGTGGAAGAGCGGCAGGATCAGCAGGCACCGGTCGGCCGGACCGACCTCCAGCGCCCGACGCCCCATGTCCGCCATGGCGTCGATGTTGGCGTGGTCGAGCATCACCCCTTTGGGAACCCCGGTCGTGCCGCTGGTGTAGATGAGCAGGGCCAGCGCGGACGGGTCCGCAAGGGGTGCTTCATCCGGCTCCGCCGCTGCGTCGTCGCGCAGTTCGCCGACGGCGAGGACGGCAGTCCCGTTCGCCACGGCGGTCTCACCGTCCTCGCTCACCAGGAGGCGTGCGCCGGAGTCTGTGAGCTGTCGGGCCACTTCGACGTCGGTCATGCTCGGGTTGACCGGCGTGATGGTGGCGCCGAGCCGCCAGGCGGCGAACAGCAGGAGCACGAACTCGACGCGATTGGTGAGCTTGAGGGCCACGACGTCGCCGGGGCCGATCCCGAGGTCCTGCAGGTGATGTGCCGCCGCCTGGACGCGACGCAGCAACTGGACGTTGGTGAGGGCCTGACGTCCGTCCGAGACCGCGGCCCCATCAGGGTCGAGGGCCGCGCGGCGGTCGGGCAGAGATGCGAAATTCATGGCGAGGGCGTACCTGTCTGGGTGTGATGCGATCCGGTCACGCAGCTGACGCGGCGGCTGCCGGAGTCAGCTGGCGGGTGAGGAACTCGATCTGGTCGCGCACCAGTACTTCGAAGGTCTCGCCGGTGTAGAAGTCGAAGTGGCCGGCGTCGTACCTCTTGATCTCTCCCTTGGGTGCGGTGCGCGCGTAGCGGAGAGTCTGGGCGGGAGGCGTGACGGAGTCGGTGTCGCTGACGCAGAAGAGGATCGGGATGGTGATCTTCTTGGCCGCGCGCCCGGGCCGGTAGGTGAGGATGGTCGGGATGACCCTCGCCGCCACCTCGTTGCGGAATGTCGTTCCCGTAGGCTGGAGCGCCTGGTATCCGGGCAGGGCGTCCGGGGCGTTCATGAGGGCCGGTGTGCCGGGGGCGGCGGCGATCGGCACCATCACGGGCGGCTTTCCGCGGCCTCTGGCTGCCAGATCGCGGGCTACCACGGGGAGGACCTTGAGCGAGGCGACAGGGCCCAGCGCGAGCGCGGAGGCGAGACCGTCGGTGAAGGGGCACTGGGACACGGCCGCGCGCAGTTCGGGGTGGCGTGAGGCGACGGTGATGGCATGGCCGCCGCCGAACGAGCTGCCCCATACGGCGATGCGTGTGCGGTCGACGTCCGTGCGGGCCTTGACGTAGGCGATGGCGGCGTCCCAGTCGGTGAGCTGACGCTTGATCGACAGGAGTTGGCGAGGGTGGCCGCCGCTGTCGCCGAAGTGCCGGTAGGTGAAGGCCACCGCGGCGATGCCGGCCTGTGCGAAGCGCTCGGCGAAGGCGTCCAGGCGCATCTCGCGGACGGCGCCGAGGCCGTGCCCGAGGATGACGACGGGCGGAGACGTGACGCCCGTGGGGAGGTAGAGCCAACCGGCGCAGGTGCTGTCGCCGGAAGGGAACGTGATGTCGTGACGGGTGAAGGACTGCCGAGTGGTCATCGTCGGTTCACCGCCCGCTCGTCGAGCGACGGCCCGGCACGCTGCCCGACGCGAGGGCCCGAGCGTAGGTGCCCGGTGTGTAGAGCGGGAGTTCGCCAGTGGCGTCGGTAGTGGCCTGGTAGTCGAGCATCAGCCCCTGGCCTTCCTTCGACATGACCTGGGCGAAGAACTCGGCGCGTTCGACGTGCAGTCCGTCCTCCAGTGACATCGAGCCGCCGAAGTACACAGACCTCTTGGCGGCCGCGACCGACCCCTTCGACCGCTTCCCGAAGTGCTCGGCGAGTTCGACCGCCTGCGCGACCACCTTGTCCTGCGCGACGACCTTGTCCACCGCCCCGTTGGCGAGAGCTTCCGCGGGCGTGAACGGCTTGCCTTCGAGGATCGCGGCCAGGGACCGGTGGGTGCCGATCAGGCGGGTCAGCCGCTGGGTGCCGCCACCGCCCGGGATGATGCCGAGGAGGATCTCCGGCTGGCCGATGAAGAAGTCCCCGTCGGCCATGACCCGCAGATCGCACGCCCAGGCGAACTCCGCGCCGAGGCCGAGAGCCGAACCGTTGAGGGCGGCGACGTAGAGCACGCCGCTGGCGTTCATCCGCAGGAAGGTCGTGTGCAGACGTTCCAGCTGGAGGGCTCCCCGCATCGGGGTCCTGCGCATCACGGGCCCGAGGAGGCGGGAGCGGTCCACGTGCTTCGCCATGCGTACGACGGCCGCGGCACCGCGTCGGCCGACCGTGGGGCTCGCGGCGCCCTCCTCCTGCAGCCACCGGACCGCGGCATGGCTGACGAACCGCTCGGGATGCGCCCCGGTGAAGACGACGGCACGGACGTTCGGATCGCGGTCGGCTCGGGCCACCAGCCTGTCCAGCTGCTGGGCGATGTCGAGGCCGAACTCCTGATGCGGGCCGCCGTCGACCCGGACGATCAGGACGGCCCCGCGATCTTCGATCGTCAGACGGCCCTTGTCTTTGTATGGCATGAGTTCTGCTCCCGTGCTGAGTTCATGGCGGGGGTGGGAAAGTGCGTCGGGACGGCCGCGGATGCGTGTCGCAGCGATGAGGTCGGGTTCGCCCCGACACGCTGTGCCCGCACGGGCGGCAGGAGACTGGACCAGCGCGTGACGACGTGTCCGAAGGCGGACGCGTGGATCGAAGGTGGCACGTCACGTGCGATGTGTACTATTGCCGTGAAGAATTACATAACCAAGTTATTTCTGGTGTGTCAACGGTGGAGGCGTACGGAACATGGCAGGGCGGGCGAGGCTCGAAGACGCACCGGAACGACTTGTGCAGGCGGCCATCGGCCTGCTGGCCGAGCAGGGTCCGTCGGCTGTGAAGGCGCGCACGGTGGCCTCCGCGAGCGGACTGTCGACGATGGTGGTCTACAGCCACTTCGGCGGGATCCCCGAGCTGATGAGCGCTGTCGCCGACCACGGCTTCAAGGAACTCGGCGCAGCGTTCGCCCGGGTACCGGTGACGGAGGACCCGATCGCGGATCTCTTCGCCATGGCCCTGACCTGCCGTCGGCAGGCCCGCGAGAACCCTCACCTCTACGACCTGATGTTCGGCCTGTCCACTCGGGCGACCTACCGGCCTCTGCCGGATACGGACCGCCGCCTGAGCGGGCACTCCCCGGCCTTTCGGGAAGCCCACGCCCATGTCACCGCGGCATGCGAACGGCTCCTGCGCTCCGGCAGGGTCGAGCGGCAGGAACCCGAAGCCATCGCCGCCCAGCTGTGGAGCTACGTGCACGGTTACATCACCCTCGAACTGGCTGAGCACTTCGTCGAGTTCGACGACGCCGTGGCGCAGGTGCTCCTGCCGATGGGCGTGACCTTCGCTGTCGGCCTGGGAGACGAGCGGGAACGCGCCGAGGCCTCCCACGAGACCGGCGCGCGCCTGTACGACTCGATCGCCCAAGGCCGCTGAGAGGCCTGGTCGTCGGGTGCTGCCCCGGTGCGCGGCCGGCTAGGACGCCCTGGTCTCCGCAGGAGGGGCATCTGTGCCAGGCGTGAGTTGGTCCTGCCTCCCCAGCGCCGCGACCTCCCGTTCGAGGGACGGCACCGCCCGGGCCGCGAAGCGCCTCGCCCAGGGCCAGGCCAGCGGTGAATTCAGCGCCGCCTTGGCCCAGTTGGCCACGACGACCGCACGCGGGACGTAGACGCGGGCGCGCCGGCGTACGAGTCCGTCGACGATCGCGGCGGCCGCCCGGTCGGAGCTCGTGGTGACATTGCCCGGATAGGGGAGTCGCGCGCGCAGGTCCTGGAACGAGGGGAGGTCCGCCTCGGCGCCTCGCACGAGGTCCGTGTCGATCCAGGAGGGGTGCACCACGCCGACCGTGACTCCGAGGTGGGCCACCTCCTGCCGGTAGGTCAGGGCGAGCAGCTCGGCCCCGGCCTTGCTCGCGCCGTAGGAGGCCATCGCGGCCAGCGGCATGAACGACAGCGCGGACGCCACGACCAGCACGTGGCCCCGGCTGCGCTCCAGGTGCGGCGTCGCGTACTTGAGGGTGCGGAACACACCGTTCAGGTTGATGTCCAGGACCCGCTCGAACGACGCCTCGTCCGTCTGCCGCACCGTCCCGTACGCCACGACGCCGGCATTGGCGACCACGAGGTCGATGCCGCCCATGGCCTCGGCGGCCTCGTCGATCGCCGCTCGTAGGCCGGTCCCGTCGCGCACATCGGCCTCACGCCACGAAGCGGCGGGACCCAGTTCGTCGGCGAGGGCGCGCAACCGATCGGCTTCGAGGCCGATCACGGTCACCCGGGCCCCTCGGGCGGCGGCCAGGCGGGCCACCTTCTCCCCGATGCCGCGTGCCGCACCGGTGACAACCAGCTTTCTGCCCAGCAAGTCACGTTTCATGGCGGCAACATAACTTCGTTATTGATGGAGCACAAGAGTCCGCGCACCTGACTGCTGCTCGGTCACCTACGCCCGGACCGGCCGCCGCCTTCGGCCTCGGCACTCTCAGGACAGGCGCGGTGCCGCCGAGGCCGGAGTACGCGAAGTCGCCGGGGTCCGCGGTCGGTGACGGCTGCATGGGCCTACGACGTGGCAACGGGGCGCTGAAGCCTGTGAGGTCGTCGCCGTCGAACGACCCGTAAGCGGGCAGACTGCCTCGCAGCCGCCGACGACCGCGAAGGCGAGCGGCCTCGAATCAGTGGACCGGGGCGGCTGACTGGCCATGCAGCCCGGCCGTAACAGCCGAGGCGTATCGCCCCGGACTGTCGAGATCTCCTACTGCTGTTAAGCCCTTTTCGCGCCGCTCTGCTCGCGGACGGCATCGAACATGGCGGTGAGAGCGGGACTCCCGGCGAGGCTGCCCAGCAGGGCGTGGAGCGAGTGCTGTTCAGTGGTGCCCAGGTCGGCGAGGATTTCGCTGTCGAGGCCGACGAGTGTGCGGTTGAGGTCGGCCAGGACCTTGCGCCCGTCGTCGGTGATGTCGACGGCGTACCGGCGTCGGTCCTGGGGATCGCGTGTCCGCTCGGCGTATCCGGCCCGCTCCAGGTCGTCGAGACTTGTCACCATCGTCGCCGGGTCGATGCGCAGGAACGAGCCGAGCGCCAGTTGCGGCATGGCGCCGTTGTCGGCCAAGGCCTGCAAGACGCTGTAGTGGCGCACTCGCAGGCCGGTACCGCTGAGGCCGTCTTCGGCGATCCTGAATGCCACCTGCCCGAGTTTGACCAGCAGGCAGATGGTGTGTTCGGCCACTGTCCCCGGTACCAGCGGAGCCTCGGACATCGTTTATCCCGCCTATGGTTAGCCCTGCGTATCGTCTGGCACCATCGTACGAGAAGGCTGAGATGGCCGGACCCTTGAGGTGACCGGACCGGGGCAGCGATCTCGGTGCGCCGAAGAGAGGCTCGCAGCGCAGGGATGCGCGGGGCCGTCAGCCGACGATGGTCCGGCCGAAGATCTGCCGGGCGATGACCCACTTCTGGATCTCGTTGGTGCCCTCGTATATCTCACCTATCTTGCTGTCCCGGTAGATCGCCTCGACAGGGCCGGGGCTGTTGTCGGCGCCCAGTTCGCGGGCGAAGCCGAGGCCTCCGAATGCCTGGACGGCGTCGCGTGCCATGTCCACCGACAACTTGGTGGCGTAGTACTTCGCCATCGCGGCCTCGGGTTCCGGGGACGGGTTGCCGGCGTCCAGGCGAAGGGCCGCCTTGGTGACGAGGGTGCGGGCGTTGTCGATCTCGGTGGCCCGCTCGGCGAGCAGGAACTGCCAGTGCTGGTTGGCGGCCACCTGCTTGCCGAAGGCGTGTCGCGTCGACAGGTGGGCCACGGCGTGGTCGAAGGCGGCCTGTGCCACGCCGACTCCGGCGGCCGCGATGCCGATCCGGCCGTAGGTCAGGGTGGACAGTGCGTGGCGCAGTCCGTGTCCTTCGGTGCCGCTGAGGAGGTCGTCGTCGGACAGGTGGACGTCCGTGAAGCGGATGTCCGCGGTGAGCTGGCCGCGGTTGCCCATCTTGCGGTCGGCAAGGCCGACGTGAACGCCCGGAAGCGTTGTGTCGACGATGAACATGCTCAGCCGCTCGCCGGTGCGGGCGAGAACCACCACGAAGGCGGCCACGGGAGAGTTGGAGATCCACCGCTTGTGGCCGTTCAGCACCCAACCGGTCTCGGTGCGTACGGCCTCGGTCCGGACGGCCTGCGGAGACAGGTCGCTGGAGGCGTCCGGCTCGGTGGTGGCGAACGCGCCGACCACCGAGCCCTTGGCGACCTTGGGCAGCCAGCGCTGCTGCTGCTGCTGCTGCTCCTCGGTGCCCTGCCGCAGGGCGTTGCCCGCCAGGATGCAGTGCACGTCGAAGACGGCCGCGACGCTGCTGGAGTAGTAGGCCAGTTCCTCGATCGTCGCGGCGGTGGCGGTCGCCGGGTGGGTCAGACCGTCGCCGCCGACCTCGCCGGGGAAGGGGATCCGGAAGACCCCCGCCGATGCGAGCGCGTCGAACACCTGCCGGGGGAAGCCGTCGGTGCGCTCGTCGCCGTTCGCGATCGCCGCGGCGTGCGGAGCCACTTCTTGCTCCGCGATCCGGCGCACCGCGGCGCGTACGGACTGGGTCTCCTTGGGGGCGAGGAGCTCGTGGTAGAGCCGGTCGCTCTGGCGTGCGGGAGTGGAAGTCATGCGCGGACCATATCATTCGTACTGCTTATGATTAGTTCATCAATCGATTGTGGAGGTTCGACCATGACACGAACGCTGGCTGGCAAGACCGTCCTGATGTCGGGAGGCAGCCGCGGCATCGGGCTCGCCATCGCCCTGCGCGCGGCCCGCGACGGTGCGAACGTGGTGATGCTCGCCAAGACCGCCGTACCGCACCCGAAGCTCGAAGGCACGGTCCACACCGCGATCGAGGAGATCGAGCGCGCGGGCGGCAAGGGGCTGGCCGTCGTCGGTGACGTCCGCAATGAGGACGACGTACGCACCGCCGTCAACGCCGCGGTCACTGCCTTCGGCGGCATCGACATCGTGGTGAACAACGCCAGCGCGATCGACCTGTCGTCGACGGAGCAGCTGGAGATGAAGCGGTACGACCTGATGCAGG
Organism: Streptomyces sp. NPDC006476; assembly: GCF_040612015.1. Classification (NCBI taxonomy): domain Bacteria; kingdom Bacillati; phylum Actinomycetota; class Actinomycetes; order Kitasatosporales; family Streptomycetaceae; genus Streptomyces; species Streptomyces sp. NPDC006476. The sequence continues at coordinate 97,153 of NZ_JBEXPK010000030.1, forward strand.
ACATCAACACGCGCGGCACGTTCCTGCTGAGCAAGGCCGCGATCCCGCACCTGCGCGCGGCGGACAACCCGCACATCCTCACTCTCTCGCCGCCGTTGAACCTCGCGCCGCACTGGGTGGGCAAGCATCTTGGTTACACGCTCTCGAAGTACGGGATGAGTCTGTGCACCATCGGGCTCGCCGAGGAACTCGCCGCCGACGGCATCGCTGCCAACTCGCTGTGGCCGCGAACCCTGATCGACACCGCCGCCGTACGCAACGTGGTCGGCGGCGCCGGACAGGCCCGTAGTCCGCAGATCATGGCTGACGCCGCGTACGCCGTCCTCACGCGTGACGCGCGCAAGTGCACCGCCAACCTGTTCATCGACGACGAGGTCCTGCTCGACGAAGGCGTCACCGACCTGTCCGTCTACAGCCCTGCCGGCTTCGAGGGCGATCTCGCGCTCGACATATTCGTCGACCCTGCCTGATCCCGCTCGGTTTCGAGGCGGGGGCGGGCCTCACCCCGCTCGCGCAGCGACGATCCGTGCCGCCGGTGCGCAAGGCGTACGCAACTCAAATGCCATGTCGCGGCCGTCGGTGAGGAGTCGGGCGATGGTGGTCTTCCCAACCCGGGCGACCCCGCACAAATCTCGCGGCGCTCATCGGGCTCTGGGCATACCGGCGGGGCGCTAAAACAGCGTCCCGCGGCGCGGATCTGAGGAGCTTCGGTCGCCGGAAGTGGCCCGCTCGCTCGTCACCTTCCCGGCTCGGCAGAGCGACCCCCGGCCACTGATGGTAAGTGGATCGACTTGCCTTAAGGGTGGTGCGGGGGCTACCTTCCGATGGTGAGTCCATCGACTTATCTTACTTCTCGGCAAGGAGCAGGGAACATGAATCGTCTTGCGGGCAAGCGCGCCCTCATCACCGGCGGCACGAGTGGGATCGGTCTGGAGACCGCGCAGCGTTTTATCGCGGAGGGGGCCGACGTGCTGGTGACGGGCGTCACCCCGGCCAGCATCGACAGGGCGCGGCAGATCCTCGGGGACAAGGTGCCGGTCGTTCAGGCCGATGCCCGCGATCTCGATGCGCAGCGCGGCCTGGCGGAGCGGGTGCGTGAGCACTTCGGGGAACTGGACGTGGTGTTCCTGAACGCCGGTGTCTCGGACTGGCGGCCGTTCGAGGACCACACGAAGGACAGTTTCGACCGGCTCTTCGACATCAACGTCAAGAGCGTCTTCTTTCTCACGCAGGCCCTGGTGCCCGTGCTGGCCAACCCGTCCTCGGTCATCCTCAACGCGTCCGCCAGCGCGCACGGCGGCTACGGGCATTCGAACGCCTACGCCGCGACAAAGGCGGCTGTCGGCTCTTTGATGCGGTCGTGGAACGCGGACCTGCTCAGGTCGCACGGCATCCGGTTCAACGCGGTCAGCCCCGGCCCGGTGGACACCCCGCTGTACTCCAAGCTCGGGATCGAGGACCCCGCGCAGCAGACGGCGGTGCTGGAGGGGATCAGCGCCGGCATCCCGCTGGGTCGCATGGGTCTGCCCGAGGAGGTCGCGGAGGCCGTCGTGTACCTGGCCTCCGATGCCTCCGCCTTCGCGGTGGGCCAGGACCTTATCCTGGACGGAGGCCAGACCGTCCTCTGACAGCGAGGATGCGGCCGGGAGACGGGCGAGGGGCGTGGGTATGTCGGTGGCGGGCCGAGCGGAGGCCGGTGGCGATACGTGCCAGGCCGGGTATGACGCGCAGACCAAAGCCGGCTATCACGCGCAGATCAAAGAGGAGAACCGCGCGCGCATCATCCGCGCCGCCCGCGACCTCTTCCTCGCCCGGGGATACGACAAGACCTCCCTCGCCCAGATCGCCAAGGAGGCCCGCGTCTCCACCGGCACCCTCTTCAAGCGGTACCCCTCCAAGGCTGCCCTGTTCGCGGCCGTCACCTCCGAACAGTGGCAGCTGGATGTGGAGTACGCCGCACCGCCCCCGCCCGGTGATCCCCGGTACGGGCTGGACCACATCGGCCGCGACTACGCCTGCCTGGTCGCGCGGCCGGGCACGGCGGCGCTGTGCCGCCTCATCATCACCGAACTACCCCAGATGCCGGAACTCGCCGACATCGTCGGCACCGGCTTCGCCATCGACCGCGGACCCTTCTTCGACCGGCTCCGCGACTACCTGGAAGCCGAAGCACAGGCCGGCACACTCGACTTCCGTTCGGCCGACGGACAGCCACAGTCGGCGGCCGAAGTCGCCGAACAGTTCCTCGGCATGATCTGCAGCCAGTTCCTGTGGCCCCAACTCGTACGGACCGACTTCGTCCCGCCCAACCCCACCGACGCCGCGATCGTGGACGAAGCCGTCGCCCTCATGCTCAGCCGCTACGGCACCGGATCCTGACCCTCGAACCACCTGTTCACGCTGCCACAACGCCAAGACGTCATCTGCTGGAATGACCGGTCGCGCTCGCCCGTGTTCGTTGCCGGTCGAGTCGCCCCTACCCGCGGCTGTCATCTGGGTCCTCCGTTTCCTCTTCGGCGTTTACGCCGGAGAGGAAACGGACTCCTGCGGAGCAGGGCAGGGAGCGGGGTTTCGCCGTCAAGGCGAAAGACCGTGCTCTGACTCGCAGGTTTGATCTTACCTGTGACCTCGCTAGTTTGTGAGCGTGGCCACGAACCATGTGAAGCGGGCGTTCAAGTACCGCTTCTATCCGACGGATGCGCAGGCGGCAGAGCTGTCGCGCACCTTCGGCTGTGTGCGCAAGGTCTACAACCTCGCCCTCGCGGCTCGCACGCAGGCGTGGACACGACAGGAGCGGGTCAACTACAACGCCACCTCCCAGATGCTGACGGCGTGGAAGAAGACAGAGGAACTGGCCTACCTCAACGAGGTCTCCTCGGTGCCGCTCCAGCAGACGCTGCGGCACCTCCAGGTGGCGTTCACCCACTTCTTCGGCAAGCGGGCAAAGTACCCGCGCTTCAAGTCCCGGAAGAAGTCGCGGAAGTCTGCCGAGTACACCACCAGCGGTTTCCGCTTCCGCGACGGCCGGATCACCCTCGCGAAGATGACCGAGCCGCTGGACATCGTCTGGTCCCGGCCGCTGCCCGAGGGCGCGAAGCCGTCCACGGTGACCGTCTCCCAGGACGCGGCCGGACGCTGGTTCGTCTCGATGGTGTGCGAAGACCCCACCGTGATCCCGCTCCCCGCCGCGAACACGGAGATCGGTATCGATGCCGGGCTCGACCACCTGGTGACGCTCTCCACCGGAGAGAAGATCACCAACCCGAGGAATGAGCGCAAGGACCGCGTCCGCCTCGCCAAGGCCCAGCGGGAGCTGGCCCGCAAGGCCAAGGGAGAGGGGACCAACCGGGCCAAGGCCCGGCGTAAGGTCGCCAGGATCCACGCCCGTATCACCGACCGTCGCCGCGACGGTCTGCACAAGCTGACCACTCGTCTCGTGCGTGAAAACCAAACGCTGGTGATCGAGGACCTGACCGTACGCAACATGGTCAAGAACCACAGCCTCGCCCGTGCCATCTCCGATGCCGCGTGGCGGGAACTGCGGAGCATGCTGGAGTACAAGACAGCGTGGTACGGGCGGAACCTAGTGGTCGTGGACCGCTGGTTCCCCTCCTCCAAACTGTGCTCCGCCTGCGGCACCCTCCAAGAGAAAATGCCGCTGAACGTCCGCACCTGGACGTGCGACTGCGGCACGACCCACGACCGGGACGTGAACGCGGCTCGCAACATTCTGGCGGCCGGACGGGCCGTTACAGCCTGCGGAGCTGGTGTAAGACCTCAACGGAGTTCTCCGGGCGGGCAGTCGGCGATGAAACAGGAAGTCTCACGGCGCGAGCCGTAAGAATCTCCTTCCTTCAGGGAGGAGAGCGTCAAGGGAGCACGCACCGCTCGCCGTGGTGCTCGCCAGTACCAGCACGAAGGCGTTCTGCGCCGGTGGGGACATCCGTACGATCCGCGAGCACAGCCTCGCCGGCGATGCCGAGGCCAGTGAGCGGTTCTTCGCCTCCGAGTACCGGCTCAACGCCCGGATCGCCGAGTATTCCGTGCCGGTCGTGTCGCCATCGACGGCCTGTGCATGGGCGGCGGTCTGGGGCTGTCGGTCCACGGTGGCTTCCGTGTCGTCAGCGAACGCGCGGTGCTGGCGATGCCCGAGACCGGGATCGGGTTCTTCCCGGACATCGGGGCCAGCTACTTCCTGCCGAGGCTGCCCGGCGCGATCGGCATGTACCTGGGACTGACCGGGCAGAGGATCGACGCGGCCGACGCCCTGTACACGGGGCTGGCCACGCATTTCGTTCCCGCGGACGTGCTGGACACGGCGGGTGACGCCCTGGCCGACAGCCCCGATGAGCCGGTGGACGTCGTCCTGAACCGTCTCGCCGGCCGTTCCCCGGTGGCGGAGAGCAGGCTGGCGGAGGTTCGCGGGGACGTGGACTCGGCTTTCGGCGCGTCGTCCCTCGGCGAGATCGACAAACGCCTGCGTCACCTCGACACCCCTTGGGCGGCAGCCGCGTTGGGCGCCCTGGAGTCCGCCTCGCCGCAGAGCCTGGAGATCACCCACGCCCTGCTGGCCCGAGGCAGACAGCGCACGTTGCGCGAGTGCCTGGAGGCCGAACTTGCCCTCACGCGCACGACCATCCGCACGCCGGACTTCCTGGAGGGCGTCCGGGCCGCCCTGGTCGACAAGGACCGCACTCCCACCTGGCAACGTGCGTCGCTCGGCGGACGGACGCTGCCGTCCTGAACACGTCCGCCGTGAGCAGGACATCGCCTTGCGCGAGGGGGGGGAGGAGGGCCGCGCGTCGACGAAACGGGAACGTATGGCCTCGCAGACTGCCGCGGCAGCTGTTCGACCGGGCCGGGAGCCATGCGGCAGCCATACTGTCCATGACAGCCGGTTTGCCGTTGATGGGAGCGGTCTGACCGCGTCCGTACAGAGCCGGATCTCATCGACCACGGCGACAGCGTGCCACCGTTGTCGCGGTTGCGCGCGTTCTGAACCGAGTGGTGGCCAGGAACGGTCTACCGGGATTTGGGGCGGCAGGGCACACTTCGCGCGGGCATCCAAAGCTGCGCGCCGCGCTGTGCTGCGGGCATACGGCGTGCCGAATGACCCGAACCCCTGCAACTGCAGCTCTCCGCGACATAGTTGCGATGTGGACCGCCAACGGGGTCGTCCTCTGATGACCGTGCCGGAACGGCGGGGCTGTTGCCGGCCGCGTCTCAGTCGGTGCCGGGCGCCATGGAGACCACGACCTTGCCGGCCTTGGTGCGGCCCTGCTCGACGTGTGCCATCGCCTCGAGCGTCTGGTCGAAGGGGAAGGTGCTGTCGATGACCGGGCGGAGTTTCCCGCTGTCGTAGAGGGCGCCGAGCTTGCGCAGCTGGGAGCCGTTGGCCTGCATGAAGAGGAACTCGTAGCGCACGCCCAGCGCCTTGGCCTGCTTGCGGACCTTGCGGCTGAGCGTGTTCATGACCAGGCCCAGGACGAAGGGGGCGCCGAGCTGCTTGGCGAAACCTGCGTCGGGCGGGCCGACGACACTGATGGCCAGGCCGCCGGGCTTCAGTACGGTCAGTGACTTCTCGAGGTTCGCCCCGCCCAGGGAGTCCAGCACCAGGTCGTAGCCCGAGAGCACCTTGGAGAAGTCTTCCTTGGTGTAGTCGACGACGACGTCGGCGCCAAGGCTCCTGACCAACTCCTCGGACCTGGTGTTCGCGGTCGTCGCCACCGTGGCGCCGAGGTGCTTGGCGAGCTGGATGACCGTCGACCCGAGGCCGCCGGCTCCGGCGTGGACGAGCACTTTCTGCCCCGGCTTCACGTGCGCGCGCTCGACGAGGATCTGCCAGGCGGTCAGAGCCACCAGCGGCACCGCGGCCGCCTCCTCCAGGGAGAGTGAGGCCGGCTTGGGGGCGACATCGTCCGCGTCGATCGCGATGAACTCCGCGAAGCCCCCGACCCGCAGGTCGCGCGGGCGGGCGTAGACCTCGTCGCCGACCTTGAAGCCGTGTACGGCGGAGCCGACCTGTGTCACGACGCCGGCCACGTCGTGGCCGAGCACGAACGGGCGCTTGTACTTCAGGATCTGCTTGAACTCCCCGTTGCGGACCATCTTGTCCAGCGGGTTGATGCTGGCGGCGCTCACTCTGACCAGGACGTCGCGGTCTCCGACGGTGGGCTCGGGTACCTCTGCGGCGCGTACGCCGTCCTTGCCGTACTTCTCGACGACGAACGCCTTCATGCCGGCGGCCTTCCTGTGTGGGTGTCCGGGTTGATGCGATTCTTCCGGCAGGTCCCGCTGCGCGCCCGTTTCTCGTGCGGCCGGGTTGATGTGCCGACCGTGACGCTACTTGCTGAGTATGGAAAAGTAAACTCAGGTGAGGTTAGTATCGCCCCATGGATGCAACGACCGAAGCTCTGCAGGACGCTGGCGTGGACCCCCGACTCGACCGGGACGCGTCGAACTGCTCGATCGCCCGGACCCTTGAGGTCGTGGGCGAGAAGTGGACGATCCTGATCCTGCGCGAGGTCTATTACGGCTCGTCCCGTTTCAGTGAGTTCGAACGGGTCCTCGGCTGTCCTCGCAACCTCCTCGCGGCGCGGCTTCGGATGCTCGTGGAGGAAGGGATCCTGGCCACCGAGACGTACAAGGAGCCGGGCTCGCGGAGCCGGCCGAAGTACGTGATCACGCGCAAGGGTGTGGATCTGGTCCCGGCCGTGATGGGGCTCCTGCAGTGGGGCGACCGCTACCGCGCCGACCCGGAGGGCCCGGCCATGCTGTCCAGGCACCGTGGATGCGGCGCGCACGTCGACGCCCAGATCCGCTGCGACCGGGGCCACGCCGTACAGCCGGAAGACATCGAGAGCGTCCCCGGGCCGGCCTTTCGTCTGAGGTCCGCCGAGTGAACTGAGCGCGGTGGTGCCAGGAGCTGTTGGGGCTCAGTCTGCTGGCGTGTGCTCACTCCGTCTGGCCCGGGCCTGGTGGAGGCGGACCTTTGTGCGGTTGCCGCAGCGGGACATGGAGCACCAGCGGCGGTTGCGGGCGGGGGAGCGGTCCACGAAGCGCAGGGCGCATTCGTCCGCGCCGCAGACGCGTACCCGCAGGATCTCGGCAGACAGGAGCAGTTCGACGGCGTCCTGGGCGATCAGCGCCAGAGCGGCTGAGGCATCGGTGGCGATGTTCGCGGTCCCGGCGGGCTCCAGGCGCCCGTCCGTGACGGCGATCTGCAAGGCGGGTCGGGGAGCCTGCGCTGCTGATCGGTTGAGCATGGTGATGTCGCCGGACAAGGGCAGCCGGTTGTCGGCGACGGCGAGTACGGCCCGGTCGACCGTCTCGCGCAGTCGTCGGCCCGACGCCAGGACGGCGGCATCGGCGCTGTCGTGGGAGCCCGGTGTGAGCAGGCCGGCCTGCTGAAGCCAGAGGACCAGGTCGTCCGGGGTCCGGAGAGTCTCCTCCGGTGCGGTCCGCCACCGGTAGCGGAGGGTGTTGGTGAAGTCCAGGCAGACCCGCCCGCCGTCCCAGATCCACATGTCGTCGTCCGTTGCCACGCCTCCATTCTGCACGTTAGCTTAACCGTCTAAGGCGGTTAGTCATGCCGAGGAGGCGCATTGATGGGACAGCCGACAGTGACGACCGGAGTGGCGCAGGTGGACGGGGTCCGCCTGCACTACGTCCGGGCGGGATCCGGCCCCCTGCTCGTGCTGCTCCACGGCTGGCCGCAGACCTCCGACTGCTGGCGGCCGGTGCTGGCGGATCTTGCGGCCGACCACACTGTTGTGGCGCCCGACCTGCGCGGCTACGGCCTGAGTGACAAGCCCACGGCCGGCTACGACAAGCGGCGCATGGCTGCCGACATCGCCGGTCTCGTTCAGGCGCTCGGCTTCGACAAGGCTGCGGTCGTGGGGCACGACCGCGGCGCCCGTGTGGCGCACCGTTGGGCGCTGGACCGCCCGGAGCAGGTGGAGCGGCTGGCCGTACTCGACATCGTGCCCACCCGGGAGATGTTCCGTCGCTTGGATGCCTCCCTCGCCTCCGGGTACTGGCACTGGCTGTTCCAGATGCAACCCGACCTGCCGGAGCGTCTCGTGGGACGCGACATCCGCGGATATCTCGAGTACTTCTTCGAGCGCTGGACCTACAACCGCCACGGCCTGACACCCGAAGCGGTCGACGCCTACGTCCGGGCGTTCTCCCGTCCGGGTGCCCTGCGCGCGAGTTTCGACGACTACCGCGCCATGGAGCAGGACGTCGCCCTCGACGACATCGACGCCGCCGAGGGCCGGCGCCTCACCATGCCGGTACTGGCGCTGTGGGGTTCCGTGGGGCTGCCCTCCCGCCTGCCGACGCTGGAAATCTGGCGTGAGTACGCGGACGACGTCACCGGCGCCGAGATCCCGGAGTGCGGCCATTTCATCCCGGAGGAGCGGCCGACAGCGATGCTGGCGCATCTGCGGCCTTTCCTGGCTGACGGAAGGGCTGTTTAGCCCGGGCCTTTCAGGAAGCCTGCCCGCGGTTCATGATCGGAAATGAGGAAGGTACCTGCTATCTGGGATGATCTGGCTTGTCGAAGGCCCCGGCGCGGACCCCGACCGGGCGCTGCTGCACTTCCACTTCGGCGGCTCGGTCACCGCGTCCATGCACTCCGACCGCAAGGCCGCCGGCCCCATCGCGAAAGCCGCCGGGATCCGCTCACTGGTCGTGGACTTCCGGCTGGCCCGAACATCCCTACCCGGCACAGCTCGACGACGCCGAGACCGCCTACCGGTGGCTGCTGGCGCAGGGCTACCAGCCGCAGAACATCGGCAGCACCGGCCACTCCATCGGCGGCACCCTCGCGATCATGCTGCCGCTGCGGCTGCTCGCCAACGGCGAACCCACCCCCGGCGCCATCGTCAGCATCTCACCGTGGACCGACCTCACCATCGCCAACCCCAAGGTCGACGAGAACGAGGAAAACGACAAGATGCTCAGCCGCAACACCCTCGAACTCTTCCGCGGAGCCTGGCTACAGGACCCCGCCCTGGACTTCGCCGACCCGAAGATCAGCCTCGTCAACGCCGACCTGACCGGCCTGCCGCCCACCGTCGTGCACTACGGCGAGTACGAGACCCTCGCCGGCGACGGCGCCGAACTCGGACACCGGCTCACCGAATTCAAGGTCACCTCCGCGGTCCACCCGATGCCCGAAGGACAGCACTCGTTCATCCTCGCCGCCGGCCGCGTACCCGAAGTCGACCAGGCGATCGCGCAGATGGGCCAGTGGCTGCGCCTGCATCTCGGCGCCTGAACACCGCATGTCACACGTCACCGTTCCGGTGATCTTCCGGGGTCCAGCCCTGACAGGCCGTGTCCGGCACCTCACCGAGAGGGTCGCTGCCCAGCTCAAGGATTCTTCGCTGGGAAATGAAGCACCGATGGACCTCTCCTTGATCCGGCATCCCGTTCTGGTCGCGAACGGCGAGGACGACCGCAGGCTTCCGACACGAGCATCGTTCGGCCTCGCGCATCGCCTGCCGAACGCCTCACTTCGGATCTGCCCCGATGCCGGCCATTGCGGGGTCTTCCCACACCACGAGCAGTTCGTGCCACATGTTCTGGAGCTTCTTCGATGAGCTCCCACACCGGAGGTATCAGAAAGATGAGTCTGAAGAAGATGATTCTTGGTTCCGCCGGCCTCGGGATCGCCGTGATCGGGTTGATCTATCTCCTGGCTCCCCACCTCTTGCTCGACGTCTACGGGGTCGACATCCAGTCGCCATCGGAGGCGAACATTTTCAGGAGCGGTTCCGGGTCACTGTTCGTAGCCATGGCGATCCTGTTCTGCCTGGGAGCCTCCAATCCGCGTTACACCAGGACTTCCCTCGTCACGCTGTTCACCTTCATGAGCGGCCTGGCTGTGGGGCGCGTGGTCAGCATCGTGGCGGATGGGTGGCCCCATGCTCTGCTGATCGCCGTTCTTGTCGTCGAGGCTTCCTACGCCGGCGCTGCGGCCTATGTGTTGCGGGTGGAGGACTCCTCCCCGCAGCTGAGGGAGGCCGCCTGACAGTCAACGCCCCCGTGCGGCAGGGCGCACGACAACAGCTGGCCGGGCGTAGATCACCGCTGCGTGGCGCTGAAGCTGACGCCGGGAAGCCGCCGTTCGAGATGGTGGACCATACGGTCGCCTCCACCGTTTCCCTGCTGCGGGAGGTGGCGGATGCCGCCGCCGGCGTGTCGATGAACAGGTTGTTCGATCGGGAGTAAGTGCGCCCCACGCGAAGGGGGTGGGCCGCCCCAGTGGAAAGGAAGCCGTCCATGGACGAGCAAGGTGAGCTGGTCTGAGATCCGTGAGCAGTAGCCAGACTCGGATCCGGCACGGGCAGTACACCGACCAGTGGCGGCGCCGATATGCGATCCGCGCAGGATGCGAGGGCACAGTCTCCGAAACTGTCCACGCCCACGGCCTGCGGAAATGTCGTTACCGTGGCCTTGCCGAAACCCACGTGCAGCATGGCTGACCGCAGCCGGAAGCAACGTCTCCGCCTCAGTGAATGCTTCCCGCCGGGCGACAAGCCCGGGCATCCACCACGCCCGATGAGCCAACTCTGTCAACTCTGCGAGAAGTTGACGAGCTGAAGATCGTCAACAGCATCGCTTCCATGATGCTGAGCGGGAGTAACCCATCCGGCCTGAGCCACCTGGGAGTTCATGGCATCGCGGTCAGAACCTCATCGATGCGCATGGAGGCTGGCCACGGATGTTGGTCGGCCAGTTGGTTGATCTTGCAGAGCCAGCTGTGTGCGGTTGGGGCGTGATGGGGATCGGAGTCTGTTCCGGGCCCGAGGTGGCTCGGCGGGCGAGCGGTTGCTCGTACGGGAGCGCGTGGGCAGGTTGCCGACGGGGTTGGTGCGCTCTTGCAGTCGTTGCGGCAACCTCACCGGCCTCGATGCCTGGTGGCCGATGCCGCGGCCCGGCTCAGAAAAGCAGTACGGGGCGCCCCCGTACACCGCCCACTTCGAAGAGCCGCTGCGCCTCTCCCGCCAGTTCGGGTGGATACGTCGCCGCGACGCGGAGCGTGAGGGTGCTGGACTCGACCTGGTCGTGTAGTTCCGTCAGGGCTGCCGTCCCGGACGCGGCCGTTCACGAACAGTCCGTTCACGAAGCTTGTCCGCGACCGGCAGGTCGGCGACGACGACATCGCGGCGATCGTCGACGCCGTCGTCATGCCCTTTCTCTGACGGCTATGCGTACAGCGTCACCGGCAGGTGAAGGATCAGACGTGTCCGGGCTCTGTGACCGTTGCGGCTTCAGGCCCCTGCGGGAAGGGGTGTCCGTACGGGTGTGGCGCACCGAAATGCCGACGGGTCGAGGACGGGCATGGTCGCACCCTCGCGGTCGGCGGCGAACCCCGGGGCACCGGGATGAGCGTGAACGTCCAGTACGACGAGCTGATGCGGCACCTGGGCGAGTCCACGAAACCCGGACCGGCCGGCTGGTCCTCGCGGCAGGCGACGCCCGCGACGCCGTGCCTGGGCGTAGAGGGTGGACGGGGCCGCGTGCAGGCTCCGGGTGTCGAGTGGACGCCTCTTCCCGTAGGGGGTGTCGCGCCGCGGGTGAGGGGTTGGCGCGGTGTGGGCGGTGCGGCCGCGCGCTCCGCAGTGTCTGTGTGAACGCCGGTCAGTGCGCCGTCCTGGTGTCCCCTTCGTGTTCGATGCCCAGGAGCGCGAGGGCGTTGTGGATGCCCTGGTCGAGGACTTGGTCGGCGAGCTGCGGGTCGGCGAGGGCCCGCGAGAGCTGGAGTGTGCCGGCCATCATGGCGTAGGAGCTGAGTGCGATGGGGCGGACCGAGAGCGGGTCGCCCGGCGCCAGGCGGGCGGCGATGCCGTCGGCGACCACCAGTACACCCTCGGTGTAAGCCTGCTTGGTCAGGTGGGTGCAGCGCCCTATCTCGTCGAGCAGGGCGGCGGAGGGGCAGCCGACGTCACGGCTGTCACGGTGCCAGGGGGACAGGTACCAGCGCACGATCTGTTCGAGGCCGGCGCGGCCCGGCTGTGCGTGCGCGACGATGCTCGCGTTCTGGGCCTGCAGCTGGTCGGTGATCGTGGTGGCCACGAGGTCGTCCTTGGACGTGAAGTGGGTGTAGAAGGCGCCGTTGGTCAGCCCGGCGTCCTTCATGAGCGCCGTGATGCCCGAGCCGTCGATGCCGTTCTCCTTGAAGCGGCGGCCCGCCGTCTCGATGATCCTCCGCCTGGTGGCCTGCTTGTGCTCTTTCCTGTATCGCACCGCACACTCCTCTGCGCGCCGGGTGGGCCGCTCGCCCTCCGTCGGCTCCTCCAATGTATTGTATTGTGAACGTAATTTAATTGTCCCGGATTCCGGTGCCCTCGCGGCCGGTGCGGGGCTGCCGCCCCTCGGCCCCCGCCGCATCGGCCCGCTTGCGCCGCCAGCCCGCAGACGGTTCCGCGGCCGCCCCGCGGGCTCCGCTCACCACGCGAACCCCCTTGCGCGCCCAAGCCGTCCCTGCTTAGTATTATGAACATAATTTAATTGTTCCGCGGCTCGGCGCGGTGGATTCCGGGGTGATCGGAGCGAGCCGGTGACCGAGTGATCCGAGCAGGCTGTCGGCCTGATCCACAGCCCTGGCTCGCCGCATGGGGCGGCGGCCGAGGGCAGCGACCCCGCAGACCCGGCATGTGTTGCGTGTGCTGCGTGAGCAGACCCGCGAGGCAGGCCGGGCACCCGCCCACAAGAGAAGGACGTCATGAGCACCTATCTGGCAGACAAGGCCGAGAACCTCACCGTGGAGGGGCCCTCCGCGACCTTCACCTACCGGCGCATGGGTCCGCAGGGCGGTGTCCCGCTGGTCCTGCTGCAGCGTTTCCGGGCGACCATCGACTGGTGGGACCCGGAGTTCCTGGACTACCTGGCCGCCGACCACGACGTGATCGTGTTCGACAACGTCGGCGTCGGCTACACCACCGGCGAGCCGCGCGACTCCCTCGACGGATTCGCCGAGGGCGCCGCCGAGTTCATCGAGGCCCTCGGCCTCGCGCGGGCAGACGTGCTCGGCTGGTCCCTGGGGGGCTTCGTGGCCCAGCGCCTGGCCGCGCGTCGCCCGGAGCTGGTGCGCAAGATCATCGTGGCGGGCAGCGGCCCGACCGGCTGGGTGCCCGGTGCGCCGGAGGCAAGCGAGAAGGTCCTGGGCATCATGGCCAAGCCCGACGCCGACCAGGAGGACATGCTGTACCTGTTCTACCCGGAGACGGACGCGGCCCGCGCCTCAGGGCACGAGCACTTCGCCCACGTCGCGCCCCGGCTCGCCGCCGGTGGCCCCGCGGTCTCCGAGACGACGGCGCAGGGCATGCTCGCCGCGATCGGCCAGCTCCTGGCAGCCCCCTTCGACGAGGTACGGGCCGAACTGGAGTCCATCAAGCACCCCGTCCTGTACGCCAACGGCCTGCACGACGTGATGGTCCCCGCCCACGCGTCCTACGTCGCCGTTCAGCACCTGGCCGACGCCACCCTCCTCCTCTACGGCGACGCCGGCCACGCCTTCCTCTTCCAGCACGCCAGGGCCTTCACCAAGCAGGTGGCCGACTTCCTCGCCGCCTGAAGACGCCGACCGCGCCGCCGATCCCGAACCTCGGGCGACGGCGGGTCAGCCATCGTGCAAGGGCCGCCTCACAGCCGTGAGGCGGCCCTTGCACGGCTCCGGCCGTCACCACCGTCGAGCCTGGGCAGCCGGTGCGTACCGGCGACGTGACCTCGTAGCGCTCCCCGACACGACAGGCGGCACGCATTACTGGTCGTCCGCCTGCCGTCACCTCGTGCCTGTCCTGCGGACAGAGGGGTCCGCGCGTCTGCTCCCGTCGCCGGCGGTGTCCGGAGACCGGGACTTTCGGCGGCACGCAATTTTGCCTCGGTGCCGGGTCTCGCGAAGAGACCGTGAAACGTCCCATCCCGCGCGCTCACAGTGAAACGATCACACGCACCGGGCGTCACCGCGTTGCGGGCCCGTCCAGGGGATGCCGTAGCGCTCGCTCCGCGCAGGTGGTCGACGGTGAAGGCGGCGGCGCGGAGGTCCTCGATGCGTGAGCTGCTGCTGAGTAGGAGATCGAACTCACCCGGTCCGACGACGCGGCGTCCCGAGCGGCGACGAGGGTGCAGTCACCGGCGGGAACGAGGATCATCACCTCGACCCATTCGCCCGGCTCGACGCCGACCTGGGTGAAGGCCTTCATTCGCGATCGGTCCACGTCACGCTCGTGACGCGGTCGCGGGCATACGCCTGCGCAGTCTCCCGTGCGGGACGGCGGCCCGTCCTGGTCAGCGTCACCGTGGCCCGCAGCGTCCCCGTGGACGTGACAACGGATTCCGGATCGTCGGGTCTGAGTCGTGCACCGCCGTGCAGCTGAGGCCCTCGACGAAGGCGAACAGCGGATCCTGTGTCAGATCGGCGCACCTGTGGCCGTGCTGCCCCCGGCCCTGGTTGGTAGTGGACCGGCAGCCGCCCGCTCGGCTCGGTGCGCCCGAGCAAGAGCTCGGCGACCGCCCGACCGCCTGCATCCCCGGGGTGAAGGCCGGGACGATGGCGTCGGCGCCGAGTGCCCGGGCGGGCAGGGTCGAGGGCTTGCCCTGGACCAGGACGACGAAAGGCCGGTCGAGCTTCCGGAGGGCGTGGGGGAGTGCGATCTGACGTCCCATGAGCTCCAGCGTGGCCATGGAGCGGCCTTCCCCGGTCAGGCGACGGTGTTGCCGACGAGCGCCGCAAGCGCTGCACCAGGTCCGCTGCGGGTGCAGGCGGGAGTTGCGCCGTACCGGTGGCGGGGGGTTCGGGGCTGAGGCGGGCGTCGTCGTGGTCCACGGTGTGCACTCCGGCCCAGTCCTCGTCCTGAAATCGGGGGCGCAGTCAGACGTCGTCCGCCCGCCGGGCATCGAAGTCCTGAAACCGTCGTACAGGTCGTCGGCTGTCCCCGGTCCGGGGCCGGACGGCCACGACTTGCCGGTCACGACCAGCGTTTCGTGGCCGTCGGCGTAGGTGAGCCGCTCCTGCCCTGGTGGTTCGCTGTGCTGGTGCACCCCCGATGCCCGGGGGAACCCGCGATTCCGCCGCTGTGCATTCCGTTCGGCCTGCCCCTTGCACCCTGATGAAATTATGGTCATACTTCAATGGTCGACGGGTTGTTCAGGGACCTGATCCAAGGGGTTTCCCGCTTCCTGGGCCTCCTCTGACCGCCGACCCCGGGCTGCAGTCGCAGCCGGGAGACCCGGGAACCGCTCTGCGCCCACCTGCGAGGAAGCAGGGGTCGGCGCACAGTGGCGGTAATCCTCACATCGAAGGGCACGACCGTGAATGCACGCGAAACACGAGGCGACGTGGTGACGTCGTACAAGAACGCGCAGACCCGCACCGTCACCGCCGACGGAGTGACCTTCGCCTACCGCGACCTTGGCCCCCGAACCGGCATGCCGGTCATCTTCATCACCCACCTCGCCGCGGTCCTGGACAACTGGGACCCCCGGGTCGTCGACGGCATCGCCGCCAAGCACCGGGTGATCACGTTCGACAACAGGGGCGTGGGCGCCTCCACCGGCGTGACGCCGAAGACCATCGAGGAGATGGCCAAGGACGCCGTCACCTTCATCCGGGCGCTGGGGTTCGAGCAGGTTGACGTCCTCAGCTTCTCGATGGGCGGCATGATCGCCCAAGTGATCGCCGAGACCGATCCGCAGCTCATCCGCAGGCTGATCCTCGCGGGCACCGGTCCGGCCGGCGGCGAGGGCATCAAGAACGTGACCCGGATCTCGCACTACGACACCCTCCGGGCACTGCTCACCCTTCAGGACGTGAAGATGTTCCTCTTCTTCACCCGCACCGCGAACGGGCGCAGGGCCGGCAAGGAGTTCCTGGCCCGCCTGAAGGAGCGCACCAAGGACCGTGACAAGGCGATCCGCCTCACCTCCTACTTCTCCCAGCTCAAGGCCATCCACCGCTGGGGGCTGGCAAAGCCGCAGGATCTCTCCCGCATCCAGCAGCCCGTGCTCGTCGCCAACGGCGACAACGACAGGATGGTTCCGACGTCGAACTCGCACGACATGGCCCGGCGACTGCCCAATGCTGAGCTGGTGATCTACCCCGACGGCGGCCACGGCGGCATCTTCCAGTACCACGAGCAGTTCGTGCCGACGGCTCTCGAGTTCTTCGGCCGGCCGTAGGGTCGCGGTGCGGTGTGCGTACGGGGCCAAGGACGCTGACTCGGAGCCGTGACGCCCGGCGGGCGTCACGGCTCTCGTCACGTGTTCGACGTGACTGACCTGCTCGCCTCTCGGCCCTGCGGCGCCGAGGCGGTTGTCGTGCAGGATGGCGATGCGGAGACCGGTCGACGTCCCGTTCGGGCACCAGGACCCGGGCCCAGGACCTGCACTGCCGCTACGGCGTATTTCGAACGGGCGCAGAGTCAGCCGCCGTACGAGCGCAGGACCCCCGCGCCGGCCGCTCCCGAGATCGCAGTTGCCCCGGGGGCCACCCGCTCACGCGGCACCGGCGTCCCGGCCCGTGCCAGGTCATCCAGCCGGTGCTGACGTGCATCGCACGATGGCGAGGGCGTTCTCGATTCCCTGCTCGAGGACCTCGTCGGAGAACTTTTGGTCGGAGAGCGCGCGGGACAGCTGCAGCGTTCCCACCGCCAGGGTGAAGAGCCCGACGGCCTGACCGCGGGCGGACTGCGGATCCTCGGGTGCCAGGCGGGCGGCGAACTCGTCCACGATGGCTTTGGCACCGTGGGTGTAGGCGTCCTTGGTTGCGTCACCGCAGCGGCCGATCTCGTCCAGCAGGGCGGCGTTCGGACAACCGCTGCCGGGGTTGTCCCGGTGCTCGGGCGACAGATACGAGCGGATGAGATCCTCGAGGCCCTCGCGGCCGGGCCGCAGCGTGCCGAACTGCTCCACCTGCGCGCGCAGCTGCTCGGCGACGACGTGAGCGACGAGGTCGTCCTTGGACTCGAAGTGGGCGTAGAAGGCCCCGTTGGTGAGCCCGGCGTCCGACATCAGCGTGGCGATGCCGGAACCGTCGATGCCGTCCTGCTTGAACCGGTGGCCGGCCCGCTCGATGATCCGCTGCCGCGTCACCTGCTTGTGCTCCTTGGTGTAACGCGCCACAGGGTTCCTCCCTAACGTTGCCGGACCATTGCCTTGTATCTCATCCTAATCTATGGTCTGACGCATGTAATATTACGGTCGGCAGGTGATTGTTGGCTGATCTATCGCCCAGCAGACGGCAGGCCCGGCTCGACCGCCCCCACCCGCAGAACCAGGAGAGCAATGATGCTCAGCCCGAGCCGCAACGTGTCACGACTGCTGACGGACACCGCGTCCCGACACCCCGAGCGCACCGCGATCGTCTTCGGTGAAGACCACATCACGTACGCCGCCCTCGACGCCGCCGCCAACCGGGTCGCGAACCTGCTTGTCGCGCGCGGGATTCGGCCGGGTGACAAGGTCGCTTTGTCCTGCCCCAACGTGCCCCACTTCTCCAGCGTCTACTTCGGCATCCTCAAGGCCGGGGCGGCGGTCGTGCCGCTGAACGTGCTGCTGCGGTCTCGCGAGATCGCCTATCACCTCGCCGACTCCGACGCGAAGGCGTACTTCGCCTTCGAGGGCACGCCGGAACTGCCGATCGGGCAGGCCGCGTGGGAGGGGTTCCGGGCGACCGAGGGCTGCACCGAGTTCTTCCTGATCGAGAGCGGCGGCGCGGCCCCGGCCGGGGGCGGGAGCCGGACACCGGAGTCCTACCAGGCGGTCGTCGCCGAGCAGCCCGTGACGTTCCGGACGCTCGAGCGCGACGAGGACGACACCGCGGTGGTCCTCTACACCTCCGGCACGACCGGCCATCCCAAGGGCGCGGAGCTGCGCCACCGCAACGTGTACGACAACGCGCTCGTCGGCCGCGACCTGTTCGCCGCGGATCCCGGGCGCCCCGACACCTACTTGTGTGTGCTGCCGCTGTTCCACGCCTTCGGTCAGACCGTCGTGCAGAACGGCGCCTTCGCGTTCGGCGGCACGATCGTGATGCAGCCGAGGTTCGAGGCGCAGGCGGCCCTGCGCCTCATGCTCGACCACGACGTGACGTTTTTCGCCGGGGTCCCGACCATGTATTGGGGTCTGCTCGCGGCACTCGACGAGACGGTCGACGTCGCCCGCCTGGCGGCGAACCTTCGTGTGGCCGCGGCCGGCGGCGCGGCGCTGCTCGCCGAGATCCACAAGCAGTTCAAGGACCGCTTCGGCGTCACGATCCTCGAAGGCTACGGACTGTCCGAGACCTCGCCGATCGCGTCCTTCTCTCGTTTCGGTGAGGAGCCCCGCGTCGGTTCGATCGGTGTGCCCATTCCGGGCGTGGAGATGAAACTCATCCGCGATGACTGGTCGGATGCCGAGGGTGGCCCCGAGGAGATCGGGGAGATCGCGATCAGGGGTCACAACGTCATGAAGGGCTACTACAAGCGGCCCGGCGCGACGGCCGAGGCGATCAAAGGGGGCTGGTTCCGCTCCGGCGACCTCGCCCGCAGGGACGAGGACGGCTTCTACTACATCGTCGACCGGTCCAAGGACATGATCATCCGGGGTGGCTTCAATGTCTACCCGCGTGAGATCGAGGAAGTCCTCATGGAGCACCCCTCGGTCTCCCTGGTCGCCGTGATCGGCGTACCGCACGAGTCCCACGGCGAGGAGGTCAAGGCCGTCGTGGTGAAGGAGGCAGGCAGCGACACGACCGAGGACGAGCTCGTGGCCTGGGCGAAGGAACGGCTCGCCGGGTACAAGTACCCGCGCATCGTCCAGTTCGTCGACGAACTGCCCCTGACCTCCACCGGCAAGATCCTCAAGCGCCACCTTTCCTGAGCAGGCTGTCTCGGCCAGGGCGGCCGAGCCAGGTGGCAGAATCAGGCGGCCGAACCGAGGTGCGTCCGGATGCGATGGCATCCCGCACGGACCCGGCTCAGGGAGATCACCCGGTATCCGGTGCAGCACTCACGCGGCTGGGTGGGTCTGTGGCGTCAGAGCATCGTGTTGTCGTTGGCGGAGGCCTCCGGCACGTTCTGTCCGGCGAGAGCAGTGCTCGACGGTCTTCTGGTCCCGCACCCGGAAGAGGCCGACGACCGCCCGCCCGCGAGTGTCCGGCGCCGCGGTGCAGTGCCTGTGGTACTCCGAGCCCACGTACGCATCGACGGCGGTCAAGTCTTTGCGGAACGGCAGCTGGTCGACGTAGGCGGTGACCAGCTGCTTGTTGTACGAGGTGAGCCACCGTTGTCCCGGCGACGAGGTCTGCGGATGGCTGAGCGTGGCGAACACGTCTTCGGTGTCGGTGGCGGTCGGCACCTCCTGGAGGACGTCCTCGTGCTCGGCGATCCTCCCGTCCGGGAAGTGCCAAGATGCCGAAGACGGGGAGGCTGCCGACATGGCCGGCCTCGTCGAGGGGCTCGGCTTCGAGGAGGCCGCGGTGGTGGGTCACGACCGAGGCGCACCTTGGGGTCCATCGTCGGGTCCTCGCCGCGGAGGCCGGTGCCGAGCAGGAGGAGCTTGCGCACCAGCTGGGGGTGGCGCAGCGTGACCTCCTGTGCCTGGTAACCGCCGAGCGAGAGGCCGAGCAGATCGACCTGCTCGAGCCCCAGCGCCCGGATGACCGCGGCGATGTCGTCGGCCATGTCCTCGACCCGGTTGCGCGGCGTGCCGGATGACGAGGCGATACCGCGCCCGTTGAACAGGATGATCTCACGCCGCTGCCGAGAGCTGTTCATGTGCCGTCGGCGAAGTCACGGCACCGGACGCGCGAACGGTCGGTCCACTTGCACGTGACGACGGTGGGGCATTGGCCGTCGCGTTTTCCGTGTTCGGACCCCGGTGGATGCTGGGTGCGGCGGGGCCCTCCGGCCGGGGGAGCCGGCGGCCGGGCTGCCGTTGAGACGTGCCCGGCCGCCGTGGGGACCCTGATGGGTGGGGGATGGAAGCTGCCCGGGGTGTTGCGGCGCCTACGGGCGCCCTGTGGGGCGCTGCGGTCGGTCGTGGGTGATCAGAGGGCTTCGCTGACCCGGCCGATGTACTCGCCCAGCTGGTACTCGACGTCGAGGCCCTTTTCGGCGGCCAGTGCGCCGAGCCCGACCGCACGCGCGGCGAATCCCGGCTGCGTCAGGGTGCCCGCGAACTCGCCGAAGGAGGCGACCAGGTGGGCGTCCGGCGGCAGTGTCGCCCGGTTGACCTGGGACTTGGCGGTTGCCAGTGCCTGCCGGTCGAAGGAGGCGAGGCGGGCGACGGTCGCGTCGACGAAGGCGTCGAGTTCCGCGTCGGGCAGGGTGCGGGTGATCCATCCCCAGCGTTCGGCCAGGTCGGCGTCGTAGTCGGCACTGCCGAGGATGGCCTCGAGCGCCCGGTCGCGGCCGATCGAACGGGGCAGTCGCTCGGCTCCCCCTCCGCCGGGGACGAGGCCGAGGCCGACCTCGGGCTGGCCGAAGAACGCCTTCTCGCGGCTGGCGTAGCGCAGGTCGCAGGCCAGGGCCAGCTCGTTGCCGGCGCCGCGAGTACGGCCCCGGATGGCCGCGATGCTGACGAACGGAGCCTTGCTCAGCCGCAGGACCATGTCGGTCCACAACGGGTTGTCGTCCTCGTGCTCGGGCGCGGGGAGGTCGGCGGCCGCGGTGGCGTCGAAGTGGTTAATGAAGAAGTCGGGAAGTTCGCTGGCGAAGACGACGACCTGGATGTCCGGGTCGTTCTCCAGCTCCGAGACGATCTTGTGCAGCGTCACGATGGACTCGGGGATCACCAGGTTCACGGGGGGATTCGAGAACGTGATCCTGGCGGTCCGCGGGGTCGTCCGCTCCAGGCGGATCGTGCTGGGCTGGCTCATGGCGTGGTTTCCATTTCCTGAGGGGTTGGGCTTGCGCGGCCGTGATCGCGTCCGGCGACCACGGAGCTGTTGCGCCTGGTGGGGTGCGGGTGTCGCCGACTTGTCACTCGGAGCTGCATCGGCTGGGCCGGCCCCGCCTGCACTTGTGCGGCATGGTGTGGGCTCCGTTCGTTCGAGCTGATGGCGAGTCATCGCCCGTTCCGCTATTTACAGTACGGTCGTAATGCTATAGGCCCGGAAACGCTCAGCAGGCAAGACCCGACACGCGGGGGACCGTCGGCGGTCGTGTTGCACGTATGGCCGACCGACGAACCGTAGGTGCTGTGCCGTGGCGTTCCCTTTGGCGGACGTGCCTGGCGGTTGGCCCGTGGGGGTGGGTGCTCCTCAGGGGAGCTGCGGGTAGAGCACCGAGACGCCCCCGGACAGTGCTGCCTGTGCCTGGCGGGCGGCGTTGTCGGCGAGGATCTCGTAGGAGCCGGCGGCAATGCCGTCCACAGCGATGCGCGCGATGTCGGCCGGGTCGGACTTGGCCGCGTCGACGGTACGGACCATGTCGGTGTCCATGTAGCCCACATGCAGACCGGCCACGCGGATGCCCTGGTCGGCCAGTTGCACGCGCAGGGTGTTGGTGAGCGACCATTCCGCGGACTTGGCGGCGCAGTAGGCGCCGAGCTCCGGGAAGCTGACCCAGGACAGGCCGGACAGGACGTTCAGCATGGCCCCGCCGCCGTTGGCCGCGATCTGGGGTGCGAAGGCGCGGGCCACCGTCAGGGTGCCGAGGTAGTGGGTGTTCATCTCCAGGCGGATGTCGTCCAGGTCGGCGGTGAGCAGGTCGGCGCCGGTGGAGGAGCCCGCGTTGTTGACCAGGATGGTCACGTCGCCGGTGGCCGCGGCGGCGGCCGCGACGGAGGCGGGGTCGGTGATGTCGAGTGCGATCGGCTTGGCGCCGGGCAGGTCGACCTGGTCGGGATTGCGGGCGCCGGCATAGACGGTGGCGCCGCGGCTGAGCAGTTCGGCGGCGAGGGCCCGGCCGAAGCCCCGGTTCGCTCCGGTGACAAGGGCGGTGCTGGCGGAGAGGTCCATGAAGGTTCCCGGTGAAGTGGAGAGGAGATGACCAGAGCACGGATGGCGTGGCCCGATGCGGCCCAGGTCCATTAAATTACGATCATAATAGTAATCAGGCTGAGTCAATGATCGCAACCGATCCGCCTGGTGAACGACGCTGCGCCAGGCACCTTGGCCGGAGCACCGTCAAGGAGACAGGCGGATGGTGCCCTAGGCAGCCCTAGGCACTGTTTCTCGGATCTCCCTTCGCGGGGTGGTGTGTTGGGGGCAGGCTGGCTCCATGGGACGTGGAGACCTGACGAATGCGGAGTGGG